>JBBQEU010000144.1:0-7242 GCA_038321235.1 Acidimicrobiales bacterium
CCGGGTTCAACACCGATGCCGACGGACATGTGGTCGAGGTGCAGGTCGCCTACGACGCCGAGACTCGTGGCGGCAACGCGCCGGATGGTCGCAAGGTGAAATCGACGATGCACTGGGTGTCGGCTGCGCACGCCGCCGACGCGACGGTGTGCCTGTACGACCGGTTGTTCACGGCGCCGGTGCCTGGCGAAGCGACCGGCGACCCGCTCGACGACGTGAACCCGAACTCACGTGAACTGCTCGACGGGGCCAAGGTCGAGCCGGTACTCGCCGAGGTGGAGCCTGGTCAGGTCGTCCAGTTCGAGCGGCTCGGTTACTTCGCAGCCGACCCGGACCAGCCGCTGTTGTTCCACCGCACGGTCGGCCTCCGCGACGAATGGGCCAACATCCAAAAGCGCGAATGAACGTGTTACTCGTGGTGTCAGACACCACGAGTAACAGTCAGGCGACGCTTCGCAGACGATCCGGAGGAGTACGTTGCTGGCGATGAAACACAGAGTCGGGCGCCTCGCGCTGGCCGCCGGGCTTGTCGCCGTTGCCCTGCCGGCCACCCTCGTGGGTTCCACCCCGGTTGCCGCAGCGACCGCGACGGTCACGTGCGCCCCGCAGCCCACCGGCGGTGCTGCGCCGGCACCACCGATGCTGAGCTACGCGCCGATCAATCCTGTGCGACTGATCGACACCCGCAACAACATCGGTGGCGTCGCGGCGCCGATCGATCGTGGATGCACGATGATCGTGAACGTCGGCGCCGACATCCCGTCGAGCGCCCAGGCGGTGGCGTTGTCGATGACCGCCGTCAACAGCGAGGTCGACTTCTTCACCGTGTACCCGTGCGCAACGGGTCGCCCGGAGACATCGAACCTCAATGCCCGGGCGGTCGGTGCCACACCGAACCTGGTCGTCGCGATCCCGGATGCGAACCGCCAGATCTGTATCTTCAGCCATGGTCGGTCCGACCTCATCATCGACCTGAGCGGATGGTGGTCCGATGGCCCGAACCGGTTCGCCTCGATCTCCCCACAGCGGGTCTACGACAGTCGCCAACCAGGTTTCGTCGCGCTTGCCCCGTTTCGGGTCCGCGAGGTGAAGATCCCTACGTCGGTGATCCCCGACGGTTCGACGGCGGCCGTCGTCAATCTGACCGCAGCCAACGGCGTGCGGCCCGGCTACATGACGGCGTTCCCGTGCGGCCAGCCTGCACCGAACGCCTCGAACGTCAACTTTCGCGCCGACGAGGCTCGTGCGGTCGGTGCGATCGTGGGCTTGGGCTTGGGGAACACGTTGTGTGTGCTCGCCGACACGACGGTGCACGTGATCGTGGACGTCACCGGGTTCTACGCACCCGCGCCGACGTACGGTCCGACGGCTGTGGTCGAGCCCACCGCCGGGCGGCGCGTGGTCGACAGCCGCAACGGGATCGGAGGACCGCTCCAGCCGCTGGCTGCCGGTGAGATCCGTTCGTTCGATCCGGTCGCTGGGATCGCCAACGCCGCTGACGCGTCGGCGGTCATGTTGAACTTCGTGTCGACCGACGCCGCTGGGGAGGGGTTCCTCACCGCCTATCCGTGCGGGGGAGCGGTGCCCAACGTGTCGACGTTGAACTACGTCGCTCGCGAAGCGGCGACCAACCTCGCGACGATCGAGTTGGGTGCTGATCGTCGAATCTGCATCGTGTCGTCGGTGCAGACCAACGTGATCGTCGACGTGTTCGCCGTGATGACCGCGCCGCCGGGCTCGCCGGTCGAGCGGTTGTCGTTCGACGCGCCGACCTGGCCCCCGTTCAAATCGGCGGCCACCGACTACGTCGTCGAGTGCGCGGCAGGTGCCGGGTCATCGAAGGTGGCGATGAACATCGACCTGTTGCCGTTGACGACGGCGTCGGTGTCGGTGACCGGCGGGCCAGCCACACCGGTCAGCACCGGAACGGTGAACGTTCCGATGCGCGCCGATGACCTGCTGACGCTGTCGACCACGCGTCAAGGCGTCGGGAAGAACTACCACTTCCGCTGCGTGCCAACGGACTTCCCACGCCTCGAAGTGGTCCGGCCCGGCAATCCGGCCCCGGGCTGGTATTTGACGACCTCCGGGTTCGTCAGTCCGAACCTGGCCCGAAACGGGCCGTTCCTGATGATCCTCGACAACTACGGCGCACCCGTCTGGTACAAGCGCACGCCAGCGCCGATGATGGACGCCAAGAAACTGTCCGACGGACGCCTCGCCTTCACGCCGTCGAACGGTCCGTACGGGATCGAAGAGAGCCAGGGGTACTGGCTGACGAATCTCGTGGGGGAGCCGACGGTTCGTCGTCGCACGTCCGATCCGGGCGTCCTGCCGACTGACCACCACGACTACGTCGAGCTTCCCGATGGCCGGGCGTTGGTCAGCTATCCGATCGTCACCGGTGTCGACCTCTCCGGAATGGTGCTCCCACCAGTTCCGGGTGGTGGTGGCCCCGGCATGGTGGACGACACCATCGCCGACGGGGTGATCCAGGAGGTCGACGGTGACGGCACCGAACGTTGGCGTTGGGACATGAGTGACTATTTCGACCCCGCTGATTCGACGTTCCCGATCAACTTCGACACGAACCTCCCTCGACCGCCAGCTGGCACTGGTGCTGCTGGTTTCCCCGATGCATGGGACGTCTTCCACATCAACGCGATCGATCGGGAAGACGACGGCGACTATGTCGTCACTGTGCGCCACATGGACGGTGTGTTCCGCGTGGACCATCCCTCGGGCGACGTCCTGTGGACGTTGGGGACCCCGCAGGCGCGCAACCCTCGCCCTGGCGGTCCGGTCGCCCCGCAGCTCACGATCGTCGGAGACCCGTTCGGCGGTCCCAAGCGACCGCACGACGCCCGGTTGAACGGCAACGTGCTGACAATGCTCGACAATCAGGCGGGAACAGGGAATCCATCGCGGGCTGTCGCCTACACCATCGATGTGGTTGCCGGCACCGCCACACTGCTGTGGGAGTTCCGCAATCGGGAGCTCGGCGGCGCGACGCTCGGCAGTGTCCAGCAGTCGCCCGACGGGTCCGTGCTCATCAACTGGGGAGCGGGCCTGCAGCCGTTCATCGACGAACGAACCTCGAACGGCGACCGGCTGATGACGGTCGGTCTGCCGAACGGTGGCAACTCGTATCGGACGATCAAGTATCCGTCGACCGACTTCGACGTCGCCGTCCTGCGGCGAACCGCCGGCGGTTCGGTCACTTCGCCGCCGCCGTGACTGTTACTCCTGGTGTCTGACACCATGAGTAACAGTCAGTCGTAGTACCAGTAGCAGCCGTATTGGTCTGGGTCGCCCCAGCTCACCGAGTCGCGGGGTTCGAGGCTCTGGCGGTCGGAGAACTTCATCTGATCGAGGCCCACCGTGACCAGTTCGCCGCCGATGGCGATCGAGCGCTGCAGCGGGTTCCAGCAGTTCGACCGATTCCGGCTCGAATGGCTGACCGTGCCGCGGGAGACGAGCTCACGTCCGTCGAGTTCGGCCACGACGGCGCCGCCGCTCGCTCCGACGAGATCCTCGGCGAGACAGTCGTCGTCGTTGCCGCACTCGTTCCACCCCGGCGACACCGGCAGCACGATGGTGCCGTCGGCCGGCCAGAACAGGAACGCCTTGTGGTCCCACTCGACCTCGCTGTAGCCGCCGATCGCCAGGGTGCTGATGCGTTGCGGGTTGGCCGGATCGCTCACGTCGAACAGGCTGAGCTGCGTGCCCGTGGTGCGTCCCTCGTCGGTGGCGTCTTGGCCAACGCCGAGCAGCAGGCCGTCGCCCACCGGATGCAGGTAGGCGGAGTAGCCGGGGATCTTGAGCTCGCCGGCCTCCACGGGGTTGGCCGGATCGCTGAGGTCGATCACGTACAGCGGATCGATCTGGCGGAACGTCACCACATAGGCGAGGTCGTCGATGAATCGGACGGCGTAGATCTGCTCGTCCTTGCCGAGCCCGCCGACCGAGGAGATCTCGCGTAGTTCGTCGCCCTCAGGTCGTAGGACGAACACGGTCGACTCGCTCTGGTCGCCGAAGCCGCCCCGGTCGTCGGTGGTGGTCGCCACCCGGAGATCGCCGTTGTACTCGCTCATCGCGAACTGGTTGAGCAGCCGCCCCTCGACCCTGCCCGACGCCACATAGGTGGCGCCGGTGCCGTCGTCGAGGCGGAACTGGTGGATCAGCGTCGGCGGGGGACCGGGATCCTCGTCGGGGGCATTGTCAGGCGAGGTCGCCTCGTCGTCGAGCGGCACCGGGCCGCCCCACCGCCAGTCCCAGTTCTGTGTGGCGATGTACAGGTTGTCGGTCGACGCATAGACGGTGTCGCCTGTCGAGACGATGCCTGCCGACCCGACCGGCGTCCCGTCGCCGTCCACGTCGATCGACGCGATCCAGGTCAGGCCGAGCCCGGCGAAGTTCGACGGGGCCGCCACGGTCTCGCACGGCAACACCTGTGACATCGGGCCGAAGCCGCCCTCGGTGTCCTCGTCGAACCAACGTGGCAACCAGTCCTCCACCGTCGACTCGTTGATGATCTCCTTGTTGCGTTCCAGGGCGGAGTCCTCGTCGAGGCCGAACTGGTTGGGCTGCACGAACGGAAGACGTTGGTCGAACGAGGTGGTGATCACCAGCCGTGCCACACCGACGACCGACCGGGTGGCGACCACGCCACCCTCCAGATGCGTCCGTCGCAGCAACGTGGGGTTGGACGGATCCTCGACGTCGAACACGGAGACGATGGTGTCGGCTGAGCCACCCCAGCTCGACGACACCACGACAAGACGGTCGTCGTCGAGCAAGAGTTGGTGGCTGCCCTGGGGGAGTTCGGGCTCGGCGACCACCTCGGCGCCATCGACCGACACGATGCGCAGCCCGTCGCTCGTGGCGACATACACGTAGTCGCCGTCGGTCTCGACGATGTCGCCTTCGTCGACGCCGACCTCTTGGACGTTCGTTCCGGAGTAGTCCTGGCCCTGCACGCCACCCTCGGGCGCCGTCGCGCTGTCGGGCATGGCCCCACCGGCGTCGTCGGTTGCCGCCATGTCGCCTTCCGTCACCCGGCCATCGCCGTAGTAGATGTTGCCTCCGCCGAGACCCCATGCGGTCACCCGTTCGGACGCCTCGGTTTGCATGTAGCCCAACAACGCATCGCAGTCGCCGAAGAATTCGAGATTCGCTGACGCGAATCCCTGCGGGCCCGGCCCGATCGTGGGAGGCGTCGTGGTGCCGGTGGGCTCCGTCGTCGAGACGTCGACCGGCGCGGTGGTCGAGGTGTCGTCCGTGGTCGTCGGTTCAGTCGAGCCGTCAGCGCTACACGATGCCGCGAGGAACACGGCGGCTGCGGCGAGTGCCAGTGGAATGAGCCGTTCACGCATCATGTGTGTTGGACGCCACACGACGCCGTCTGGTTCCCTCGATTCGTCAACGTCATCAACACGCGCCGACCGGCTCAGCGCTGGCGGCGAGAGATTCAACGCTCGTCGAGGATCAGGCTCTGCACGCTGCGACCCAACCGTCCGTCGGCGTCGTACAGCGCTGACTCGGCGAATCCGGCGCCGGAGGATGCGGAGGCGGTGCCGTAGTGCGATGCCGTCCGCATCCCGATCCACTCGCCGACCGGGGAGCGCAACAGGTGCACGGTCAGGTCGGGGTTGATGAACGTGAACCGTTCGAACGGCATCCCCCCGCTCACGCCATTGCCGAAATCTGCGGCCGCTGCTGCCCGCTGCACTCCCGACGGCTCCTCGTCCGGTACCACCGGCACGCAGAGTCGGATCCACACGCCGACGGGGCCGGGTCTGTCCCAGGCGCCCTCGGTGAAACGGTGTTCGCAGGCGTCCTTGTGGAACGCAATGTGGTCGTCGACGGCCCACGTGACGCGTTGCGCTACACCGCCGTCCGGGCTTCCCGGCGGATCGGGCGTCGGCTGCACGACATCGGCGGACAGCACCAGCGGCTTGGTCCGGATTCGCAGACTCCGTGCTCGAGCGACCTCGGTGTCACCGTCATGTAGGCGAACCGCGACGAGTGACACCTTGCGTCCGTCGCGTTCGATCTCGGTCGACACGGTGAGCGGATGTCCGACCGGAACGGGACGGGTCAACTCGATCGAGAGGCGGGCGACCTGCCAGTCGACCGGCGAGTCGGGATCGGCGTGCTCGACTGCACGGGCGAGCAGCGCGCTCACCGGGCCGCCATGGCACGCACCCGGATCCCACGGGCCGCGAGCAAGTTCGGTGGGTGTCCAACGATCGGGCCCGTCGGGTTCGAACAGCGACGTGGCTGCTCCTTCAGCGCTCTCGATCGTCACCGGGTCTCGATCGGTAGGAGCACCTCGGCGGCCTCGGCGAGATGGGCAACCCATTCGTCCGCGTTCTCGGGCTCGGCGAGGGGGAGCACGACGAACTTCGAGGTTCCGACGTCGATGAACTGTCGGATCAGGTCGGTCAGGCCCTCCCACGATGTCGGCACGAGCTCGGACGGATCGGTCAGGTCCGGCCGCCGCCTGGCCAGCAAGGCCAGCAGCCGGTCGGGAATCGGCCCGAACGAGTACGGCACGAGGACGCCGAAGTGGTCGTGGTCGATCTGGCGATCGTGCTCGGCGCCCACCTCCTCGATCACCGAGCGGCCCGCCGCCGCGTCGGCTGGCGTGACGAACGAGGGAAGCCAACCGTCGGCCATCCGGCCAACCCGGCGCAACTCCGACGGGGCGATGCCACCCAACCAGACCTCCATCTTCGAGGCTGCTGGCTGCACTCGGACATCGTCGTAGTCGTACCGGTCGCCGTGATGGGTGAATGGCTCGCCGGTCCAGCAGTGCCGCATGACCGTGAGCATCTCATCGAACATCTTGGCTCGTTCGCCCCGCTCCACGCCGAAGGCCTGCTGCTCGACCGGATCGACGGCGCCGAGTCCGAACGCCGGCAGGAGGCGACCCCCGGACATGCTCGCCAAGGTGGCGAGCTCCTTGGCGAGCACCACCGGGTTGCGGCCGGGGAGAACCATCACCGACATCCCGAACTTGAGCCGCTCGGTGCGGCCAGCTCCATAGGCCATCGCGACGAGCGGGTCGGGTGCTGGTCCGCTGATTCGTTCCGACAGCCAGAGCGAGTCGAATCCGAGCGCCTCCAGTGAGTCGACCACGGTTCCGTAGGACGGCCCGTTCAACGTGGTCGACGTGCCCAGCCCGTATCCGATACGAACATTCGGCTGGGCCAACTGATCAATCATCGCCTGATCGTG
>JBBQEU010000145.1:0-7159 GCA_038321235.1 Acidimicrobiales bacterium
GTTGACGGTCACCGATGCGACCCTCTCCGGCTTCGAGGCCCCCGATCCCCGTTGAGTGCCAACCGTAGGTGCCCCAAAGTGTTACTCGTGGTGTCAGACACCATGAGTAACGTCTATGCGTCGATGCGGGTGAAGAAGTCGGCGAGCATGTCGGCGTCGAACCTCGCGGTGAGGTGACCGTCGACGTCGTGGCCGAGCTCGAGCGCCGGACAGAAGAACTCGTGGGATGCCACGAAGTAATGCGGCGAGCCCTTGACTCGGCGTGCGAGACCACCGTCGTAGTCGGCCTGCACGGCGTCACTCGTCTCGGTCGTGGGCGCTGGAAGGTCGTGGGCCGCGGCGATCCGCGCCAGCGCGCCGGGGTCGCCGACGTCGACGCCGCGCTCGAACAGCGCCGCGCGTAGATCGAGACTCACCGCGAGCCCGGTCGCAGCGTCGCGTCCGTACGCGCTGGTGGCGAGGTTGAGCGCCGGGATCGTGGAGTTCGGCCACGCATCTGCACGCAACCCGGAGAAGTCGTCGACTGCGAGCTGGTCGGTGAGTGCCTGGGCCTTCACGAGCACGGCGTCGACGTCGAGCGGTGTGCCGTTGACCCATTCGAGTGGCCATGCCCTCACGATCACCGCGGTCGGTTCGGCCATCTCACTCACGTGCTGGACCACCCGTTTGAGACCCACATGGGCGAATGGGCAGGTGATGTCGGCGTACACCTCGACGATCTGCATGCGCCCAGTCTGCCGCCTGCAATCGCGTGCTGTCCTGTCACACTGGTCGGATGGCGACGCGGAAGATCCACGACATCGAGTTCGGCGAACTCCTGCAATTGGAACCGCACGGACCCGACACCTACGTCGGCATCGCCGCTCGCTACCCGTGGGGTGGCCGGCTCTTCGGGGGGCAGGTCGTGGCGCAAGCGTTGCGGGCCGCCGCTCGTACGGTTGATGCCGACCGGGCCGCACACTCGCTGCACTCGTACTTCATTCGGCCCGGCGCCACCGAGGAACCAATCCGCTACGAGGTCGAACGCCTCCGTGACGGCCGCTCGTTCAGCACCCGCCAGGTGGTCGCTCGGCAGTCGGCAGGCGCGATCCTCAACCTGTCGGTGTCGTTCCACGTGCGCGAGGACGAAGCCGACGTGCCGGTGGCAACGCTGCCGACCGGGCTGCCGGGTCCTGACGATCCGTCGTTGCCCGACCACTCCTGGTCCGGTCTCCTGATCCGCAAGGCGACGTTCCTCGAGGACGGCACGATGGGTTACTGGATCCGCCTCGACGCCGACACGGGCGACGACCCCGCCGACCACCAGTGTGGGCTCGCCTTCATGTCCGACGCAGCGCCGTCGAGAGCAGCCCGCTCCTCGCATCCCGACTTCGCCGGCGACACCGGCGACCGCAAGCTCTTTCAGGGCGCCAGCCTCGACCATTCGGTCTGGTTCGAGCGCCCGACCGACCCGTCGCAGTGGCACTGGTTCGCCACCCATTCCCACGGCATCAATCGGGGTCGGGGCCTGGTGACCGGTGACGTCATCCGCCATGACGGGATCCAGGTGGCGACGATCGCTCAGGAAGTACTCGTGCGGCGCCGCCGCGACGCCTGACCGATTCGTACCGGCTCGGGCCGGCTCGACGGCTCGCAACTCGAAGGTGAGCATCCGATGCCACGTGGCGTGCCGCGTCGTCACGCTCGTCCGATGGTCCTAGCCTGGACGGCCATGCGTTGCGCCACGACCACCTTCCTCGCCGTCGCGACAGCGGCGGTCGGCGTGGTCGGTCTCGGTGCCACGGTGTCTGCTCGGCCCGAGGCGGCCTCGGCCGCTTCGCTCGCCCGGATCGAACGCGTCGTGACGCTCGGCGACTCGTACAGCTCCGGCAGCGGCATCCATCGCAACGCCTCCGATTACGACGACCACGGACCCGCGGCGCACTCGTTCGACCGCTCCACCCGACTCGGATCGAGCGCCTGCCAGCGAGAACTCGACGAGACGCCCGGCCCGCGGCTCGCCGAACAACTCGACGCCGACTCGGTCTTCATCGCGTGCGCCGGCGCGGTCATACGTGAAGTTCCCGCCCAGATGCGTGCCGCAGACATTCCCGGCGACGGCGCCGGCACCCTCGTGACGATCACGATCGGCGGCAACGACCTGCGTACGGTCCGCGACGAGAACTGGCCGGACGCGCTGGTGCGTTGCATCACGTCGGCGCGCTGCCACGAGTCGTCGAAGAACCAGATGGTCAACCTCGACGGCATCCGTGAAGACCTGGTCGACACCTACCGGGCGATCGGCGAGGAGTTCCCCGACATCACGGTTCGGGTCCTCGGCTATCCCGGGCTCATGCAGGGCAACGGCCGGTGCGATGGTGTCACGGGGATCAGCGGCGACGAAGCCGACTGGATCGACGATCAGGTCGACCTGCTCAACCGCGAGATACAGGTGGCGGCCGCGCGTGCTCGTGGCTGGACCGGCGCGGACATCGAATACGTCGATGTCGGCGACGAGTTCGACAACCACGGCGCCTGCCGCTTCTGGCAACGTGACCGATTCGTGAACGACGCCGTCTTCGGCGACACGCTGCGACGCAGCCAACTCGCCGACGGCACCGTGAGCGAGCACTGGACCGACGGACCGCTGAACTTCTCCACCGCTTCGTTCCACCCCAGCTCGAAGGGCTACGACGCCTACCTGGGAGCGCTCCGCTCCAGCATCCCGCCATCACTGCTCCCGACCCGCTGATCGAGGCAGTTTGCGGTGAGAGGTGAGCGGCGGGGGTGCGCACAGATCTCACCGGTGACAGGCCGACGCGGGTTGCGGTGAGAGGTGAGCGGCGGGGGTGCACACAGATCTCACCGCTGATCTTGACGCTCGACGCGTGTGAGTGAGTGCTCACTCAGTTAGGTTGTCGGAGATGCCGACTGCTGCCGCCGATGTTCCGCACGCCACCAAGCGTGCCTCGGCGATGCCGGCCGAGGCACGGCGCGCGGCGATCATCAACGCCGTTCGGCCGCTGTTGATCGAGTACGGCGAGTCGGTCACCAGCAAGCAGATCGCCTGCGCGGCGGGCATTGCCGAAGGCACGATCTTCCGGGTCTTCTCCGACAAGGACGAACTCATCGAAGCGGCCCTCGACGCCGCCCTCGATCCTGAACCGCTCGAAACCGCGTTGCAGTCCGTCGACGAGACGTTGCCGTTCGAGCAGCAACTCGTCGAGGCCACCGCGATCATCCAACGACGTGTCGTCGACGTGTGGATGCTGGTGTCCAACCTCGGACCCAAGCGCCACCACCAGTCGCGCCGGCCGGTCGTCGACAGCGCCGAGCTGGTCGCGATCTTCGCGCGGCACCCCGATCGGCTGGCGGTCGATCCCGTCACCGCTGCACACATGTTGCGCGCCATCACGATGGCGCTCACCCACCCGATGCTCGCCGGTCACGCATCCGACTCGACCGAGATCGTCGACGTCCTCCTCCACGGAATCGGAACAGGCACCAACGAATGAATCTCTGGCAACTCCTCAAGAGCCACCTCACTGGCCCGTATCGCCGGGTGCTGTGGATCGTCGTCGTCCTCCAAGCGATCCAGACCGCTGCGGCGCTGACGCTTCCGACGATCAACTCGCGCCTGATCGACAACGGCGTGCTGCAAGGTGACAACGCCTACATCTGGAGGATGGGCGGTGTGATGCTCGCTTTCACGGTCGTTCAGATCGTGTTCGCCTCCGGCGCCGTCTGGTACGGCTCGCAGGCTGCGATGGGGTTCGGGCGCGACGTTCGACGCGACCTGTTCCATTCGGTCACGGGCTACTCGGCGCGCGAGGTCGGCCAATTCGGCGCACCGTCGCTGATCACTCGCATCACCAACGACGTCCAGCAGGTACAGATACTCGTCGTGATGGCCACCACGATGATGATCGCGGCGCCGCTCACGCTGGTGATCGGCACGGCGATGGCGTTGCAGGAGGATCTGGGCCTGTCGATCGTGCTGGTGTTCTCGATCCCCGCCGCCGTCATCATCCTCGGCTCGCTCATCTACAAGATGGTGCCGCAGTTCCAGATGATGCAGCTGCGCGTCGACCGGGTGAACGCCGTGCTGCGCGAGCAGATCACCGGCATCCGAGTCGTGCGTGCGTTCGTGCGCGAACCCGAAGAGACCGCCCGGTTCGCCACCGCCAACGAGGAACTCACCGACACCTCCTTGCGCGCCGGGCGTATCCAGGCGGCGATGTTCCCCACGATCATGCTGATCATCAACGCCTCGAGCCTGGCGGTGATCTGGATCGGCGGCGACCGGATCGGTGCCGGCCAGATGCAGATCGGTTCGCTCGTCGCCTATCTCACCTACCTGATCCAGATCCTGTTCGCCGTGGTGATGGCGACGTTCATGGTGTCGATGATCCCCAGGGCGTCCGTTGCCGCAGACCGCATCGTCGAGGTGCTCGACACGCCCTCGACCGTGGTGCAGCCGGAGAACCCCGTCACCTCGGTCACCGAGCGTGGCACCCTCGAGTTCCGCAACGTCGAGTTCGCCTATCCGGGCGCCGATCGACCGGTCCTGTGCGGCGTCTCGTTCCGGGTCGAGGCGGGAACGACCACGGCGATCATCGGCAGTACCGGTTCCGGCAAGACGACGCTCGTCAACCTGGTGTCGCGCCTCGCCGACGTGACCGGTGGCGCCGTGCTGGTCGATGGCGTCGATGTTCGGCAGCTCGACCTCGATCTGTTGTGGAGCACGGTCGGCTATGTGCCCCAACGACCGCTGCTGTTCTCGGGGACCGTGGCATCGAACCTGCGCTACGGGCGACCCGATGCCACCGACTCCGAGATCTGGGAGGCACTCGAGATCGCGCAGGCGAGCGACTTCGTGCAGTCGATGCCCGACGGAATCGAGAGCGAGATCGCCCAGGGCGGCACGAATGTGTCAGGCGGTCAGCGTCAGCGGCTCTGCATCGCTCGCGCGCTGGTCGTGCGCCCGGAAATCTACGTGTTCGACGACTCGTTCTCGGCGCTCGATCTCACCACCGACGCCCGTTTGCGGGCCGCCCTCACACCAACCACCGGAGACGCTGCGGTGTTGATCGTGGCGCAGCGGGTGTCGACCATCGTCAACGCCGATCAGATCCTGGTCATCGAAGACGGTGAGATCATCGGTCGAGGTACCCATCACGAACTGCTCGACGGCTGCCCCACCTACATCGAGATCGTCGAGTCGCAGATGGGCCAAGGAGCCGTGGCATGAGCACCAATGGCACGAACGGCACCAACGAGACGAACGGCACCGGCACGAACGGCACGGCCGACGACAAGGCGATTCTCGCCACGGCGGGTACCGAGGCACGACGCAACAGCTTCGGACCCGGCGGGGGCATCGGCATACCGGCCGAACGCAGTGAGAACTTCCGCGAGTCGCTCGGTCGACTCGGCGAGTTGCTCGGCACCGAGAAGCCGCGGCTGTTCGCCGTGTTGTTCCTCGTGGTCTCCAGCGTCACGCTGGTGGTGCTGGGGCCCCGTCTGCTCGGCGAGGCAACCAACATCATCTTCGAGGGCTACTTTCGTCCCGAGGGGATCGACTTCGCGGCGCTGCACCGCCAGCTGATCATCGTGTTGATCATCTATCTCGCGTCGTGGGCGCTCTCCTACATGCAGTCGTTCATCCTCGCCGGTGTGGTGCAACGTTCGATGTACTCGTTGCGCGAGTCGGTCGAACGCAAACTCAACCGGTTGCCGCTGAAGTACATCGACGGTCAGCCCCGCGGCGACCTGTTGAGCCGGGTCACCAACGACATCGACAACCTGTCGCAGAGCTTGCAGCAGACCGTGAGCAACATCCTCACCTCGCTGCTCACGTTGATCGGCGTGACGGTCATGATGTTCACGATCTCGCCGCTGCTGGCCGCGATCGCCCTCACCACGGTGCCCGTCTCGGTGTTCCTGATGAAGTTCATCGGTGGCAAGGCGCGGCCCCGGTTCATGTCGCAGTGGCGTCACACCGGCTCACTGAACGCCCAGGCCGAGGAGGTGTTCAGTGGCCACGCGATCGTGAAGAGCTTCGGTCGCCAACGCGAGGCCGAGTCTCGTTTCCGCGCCGACAACGACGAGCTCTACGAGGCGAGCTTCGCCGCACAGTTCATGTCGAACCTGATCCAGCCGGCGATGATCTTCATGGGCAACATCCAGTACGTGTTGATTGCCGTGTTCGGTGGCCTGCGAATCTCGTCGGGTGCGCTCAGCGTCGGCGACATGCAGGCGATGATCCAGTACGCCCGTCAGTTCTCCCAGCCCCTCACGAACCTTGCCTCGATGGCGGCGACGTTCCAGTCGGGAATCGCCTCGCTGGAGCGCGTGCTCGAGCTGCTCGACGCCGACGAGATGTCCACCGAACAGGCCGACACCGTCGACTCCCCGGTCGTGCGAGGTCGCATCGCTTTCGAGGATGTCCACTTCGCGTACGACCCCGACAAGCCGCTGATCACCGGTTTGAACGTAGTGGCCGAACCGGGCCAGACGGTGGCGATCGTGGGCCCAACCGGCGCCGGCAAGACCACGCTCGTCAACCTGATCATGAGGTTCTACGACCTCGACTCGGGGCGCATCACGCTCGACGGTCGCGACATTGCGTCGTTCCCTCGCCACGAGTTGCGACGCAACATCGGCATGGTGCTGCAGGACACGTGGCTGTTCGGTGGCACCATCCGCGACAACCTCGCCTACGGCAACCCGCGAGCAACAGACGAACAGATCCGCGAGGCTGCCCGTGTCACCTACGTCGACCGGTTCGTGCATTCGCTGCCCGACGGTTACGACACGATCATCAACGACGAGGGCGACAACATCTCCGCCGGTGAGAAGCAGTTGATGACGATCGCCCGAGCGTTCCTGGCCGATCCGTCGATCCTGATCCTCGACGAGGCGACCAGCTCGGTCGACACCCGTACCGAGGTGCTGATCCAGGAGGCGATGAATGCGTTGCGGGCCAACCGCACCAGCTTCGTGATCGCCCACCGGCTGTCGACGATCCGCGGGGCCGACGTGATCCTCGTGATGGAGAACGGCCAGATCGTCGAGCACGGCAACCACGACGCGCTGCTCGAAGAGCGGGGTGCGTACTGGCGTCTCTACAACGCTCAGTTCGCCGGCCAGTCGACCTGACTGTTCGAGATGTGCCTGG
>JBBQEU010000146.1:0-7139 GCA_038321235.1 Acidimicrobiales bacterium
CAAGCACGACGAGGTGCGCATGCCCTCGTCGAAGCAGAAGGTCGCCCTCGCCGAAGTCCTCCAGAAGGAGGGCTACATCGAGAGCTTCGAGACCGCACCGTCCCCCAAGGGGGTCGGTGAGGTGCTGACCATCCAGATGAAGTACTCGCCCGATCGTGACCGCACGATCATGGGCCTGCGTCGTATCTCGACGCCGGGCCTGCGGGTCTACCGCAACGCCGGCACCGTGCCCCGAGTCCTCGGCGGTCTCGGTGTTGCCGTCCTGTCCACCTCCCATGGCCTCATGACCGACCGCGAGGCGCGCAAGCGAAACGTCGGCGGCGAAGTCATGTGTTACGTCTGGTGACCAGGCCGGAGAAGGAGAAGTAGGAAGCAATGTCCCGCATCGGAAAGTCACCCATCGCTGTGCCAGCAGGCGTCGACGTCAAACTCGACGGCCGCACCATCTCGGTCAAGGGGCCCAAGGGCACCCTCGAACGCGAGATCCCCGGCACCATCACCATCACCCAGGACGGCGACACCCTCCTGTGCGAACGTCCCAACGACGAGAACAAGACCAAGGCCATGCACGGGCTCACCCGCAGCCTGGTGAACAACATGGTCATCGGCGTCACGGACGGGTTCACGAAGAACCTCGAGATCGTCGGCGTCGGTTACCGCGCCGAGGCGCAGGGGCCAGGCGCGTTGCGTCTCAACCTGGGCTTCAGCCACTCGGTCGACGTCAAGGCGCCCGAGGGCATCACGTTCGAAGTGCCCGTGCAGACACAGGTGATCGTGTCGGGCATCGACAAAGAAGTGGTCGGCCAGGTGGCCGCCAACATCCGCAGCATCCGCAAGCCCGAGCCGTACAAGGGCAAGGGCGTCCGCTACGCGGGCGAGCGTGTGCTGCGCAAGGCCGGCAAAGCCGGAAAGAAGTAACGGAGCGTCTCATGACCAAGATCGCCGAAGCACGCCGCAATGGCCGTATCCGCCGCCACCGTCGCGTCCGCAAGAAGATCCACGGCACCGCTGCGCGTCCGCGTCTCGCGGTGTTCCGCTCGAACAAGCACCTCTCGGTGCAGTTGATCGACGACGACACCGGGACCACCCTGGCCGCCGCGTCCACCAACGAAGCCGACCTGCGTTCGGCCGGTTCGGGCTCGAGCGTCGATGCGGCATCCCGCGTCGGCACACTGATCGCCGAGCGGGCCAAAGCCGCCGGTCTCGACAAGGTCGTGTTCGATCGTGGTGGGTTCGCCTACCACGGCCGCATCGCCGCCGTTGCGTCGGCCGCCCGTGAAGCAGGACTGGAGTTCTGATGGCATTTCCCACCAACAATCCCGGTGACAATCGAGGCGGTGGTCGCGACAGCCGCGACAACCGTGGTCGTGACGGTCGCGACAGCCGCGACGGCGACGACAGTGGTCTGCGCGAGTCACGCGTCATCACGATCAACCGTGTCGCCAAAGTCGTCAAGGGCGGCCGCCGTTTCTCGTTCACCGCGCTCGTGGTGATCGGTGACGGCAACGGTCGCGTCGGGCTCGGCTACGGCAAGGCCAAGGAAGTGCCGCTCGCCATCCAGAAGGGCACCGAGGAAGCCAAGCGCAACCTGTTCGAGGTGCCGATGGCCGGTTCCACCATCATCCACCCCGTTCTCGGCACCACCGGTGGCGGCAAGGTGATGATGAAGCCGGCAGCGCCGGGTACTGGCGTGATCGCCGGCGGCGCCGCTCGTGTCATCCTCGAAGAGGCCGGTGTCCACGACGTGCTCTGCAAGTCGCTCGGCTCGGCCAACCACATCAACGTCGCTCGCGCCACCGTCGCCGGGCTCAAGTCGCTGCAGCGCCCCGACGAGATCGCGGCGCGCCGCGGTCTTCCGGCCGAACAGTTCGTGCCCAAGGGCTTGCTGAACGCGTACAACGAGCGTCAGAAGAGCCGCGCCGGAGCTGCTGCGGTCCCGACTGGAGGTGCCGAATGAGCGAGGCGACCATCAACGTCAAGCAGATCAAGTCGTCGATCGGCACCAAGCCCAAGCACCGCGGTACGTTGCGGGCGCTCGGGCTCGGCAAGATCGGTTCCACCAACACGCTGCCCGACCGTCCCGAGATCCGCGGCATGATCGCCCGGGTCCCGCACCTGCTCGAGGTGTCCGACGTCCCTGCGGCGTCCACCGCCAAGAAGGAGAGCTGACCCATGCAGGTCCATGACCTCGCGCCGGCACCCGGCGCAACGAAGAACGCGAAGCGCGTCGGTCGAGGCACCGGCGGCAAGGGCGGCAAGACCGCCGGCCGTGGCAGCAAGGGCCAGCGCGCCCGCAACACCGTCGCTCGTGGTTTCGAAGGTGGCCAGACGCCACTCAAGCAGCGCGTGCCGAAGCTGAAGGGGTTCAACAACCCGTTCCGTGTCGAGTACCAGGCGGTCAACCTCCATGCCCTGAGCGCACTGGTCGACACACTCGACGACTCCACGGTCACTCCCGACGTGCTCGTCGCCAACGGCCTGCTTCGCAAGAAGTCGTTCGTGAAGGTGCTCGCGCGTGGCGAGATCTCGGCCAAGGTCGACCTTCACGTGCATGCGATCTCTGCTGCTGCTGAAACAGCCATCACGGCTGCGGGCGGTACGGTGACGTTGATCGAACTTCCCTTCCGCGAGGAAGGTAAGGCCGGTCGGCCCGCCGTCAAGGGCAACCAGTTCGCCAACCGCTGAGCTTCTCGGCGCCTGGTCCACCCCACCATCCCCCCCGCACAGGAGTGTTCTGAGTGTTTTCGCAGCTGGCGAACATCTGGAGGGTCCACGACCTTCGCAACAAGCTCTTGTTCGTCGTCGCAATGGTGGCCGTCTATCGCCTCGGCGTCTTCATCCGGGTCCCGGGTGTCGACGCGATCGCCATCGAGCAACTCCGTGAGTCTGCTGGACAGCAGGGCGCGCTCGGGTTCTTGAACCTGTTCTCTGGCGGAGCGTTCGAGAGTTTCTCGATCTTCGCGCTCGGGATCATGCCGTACATCACAGCGAGCATCATCATGCAGGTGCTCGGCGTGGTGATCCCGAAGCTCGAAGAACTCCAGAGCGAAGGCGCCGTCGGACAGCGCAAGATCACTCAGTACACCCGTTACGTCACGATCGGCTTGGCCACGCTGCAGTCGACCGGACTCGTGTTCATCTTCGGCACCGGTCGCGGTACGGCGTTCTTCTCCGCAGCCAGCGCGGCGCCCACCGTGCCGCTGTTGCCGGACGGTGTCTGGCCACGCGGCTACCTGATCATCCCCACGTTGGTCGCCGGTACCGCCGTGCTCATGTGGATGGCCGAGTTGATCAGCCAACGAGGCATCGGCAACGGCATGTCGATGATCATCTTCGCGTCGGTCGTCGCCAGCCTGCCGGGTGGTTTCTGGAGCATCCTGCAGCTGAACAAGGTGTTCTGGTTCGTCGCCATGATCCTGCTCACCTTGGGGATCATCGTGGCCGTGGTCTACGTCGAGCTCGGGCAACGGCGAATTCCTGTGCAGTTCGCGAAGCGTGTGGTCGGCCGCCGGATGATGGGGGGCCAGAACACCTACATCCCGCTGAAGGTCAACCAGTCGGGCGTGATCCCGATCATCTTCGCGAGTTCGATCCTGTTGCTCCCGGTGATCGGTTCGCAGTTCCTCGGCTCGGGTGAGGGCTGGCGCGGCGACATTGCGTCGTTCGTCGACCGGTACATCGTCAACCCCCAGAACTTCGTGTACATCACGATTTTCGCCGTGATGATCATCGCCTTTGCCTACTTCTACAACTCGATTGCGTTCGACCCCGTGCGTCAGGCCGATCAGTTGCGTCGCCAGGGCGGGTTCATCCCCGGCGTCCGGCCCGGCCCGCAGACCGAGCGATACCTCGGCAAGGCCGTCAACCGGATCACCTTGCCCGGCGCTGTGTTCATCGCCATCATCGCGATCCTGCCGTACATCTTGTTGATCATCGCAGGCATCAACTCGTTCGGGTTCGCCGGTACCAGCGTGCTGATCTCGGTCGGCGTGGCGCTCGAACTGATGCGCCAGATCGACAGCCAGCTGACGCTGCGCAACTACGAGGGATTCCTGAAGTAGGTCCGCCGTGATCCCCGGCGCCCGCCTCATCATCCTCGGGCGACAGGGTGCGGGCAAAGGCACGCAGTGCGTGCGATTGTCCCGGCACTTCGTCGTTCCCCACATTTCCACCGGTGACATGCTGCGCGCCGCGGTGCGCGAAGGCACCGAGCTCGGATTGCTGGCCAAACAGGTGATGGACACCGGCGGTCTCGTCGGCGACGAGATCATGATCGGACTCGTCGACCAACGACTCTCGGCGCCCGATGCGTCGACACGTGGATACATCCTCGACGGGTTCCCACGTACGATCGAGCAGGCGGATGCACTCGATTCGATCGCCGACGATCGTCCGATCGACGTCGTGCTCGACCTCAATGTGCCGCGCGAGATCGTGTTGGAACGGATTTCGGCGCGTCGAGTGTGCCGCGACTGCGGCACGAACTACATCTCGGCTGTCAGCGATCCCGACCCGTGGATCTGCGATGTGTGCGGTGGCGACGTCCAGCAGCGCGCCGATGACACACCCGAATCGGTCAACCGTCGCCTCGATCTGTACGAGGAGCAGACGTTCCCATTGATCAAGCACTACGGAGATCAGAACCGGCTCGTGGTGATCAACGGCATCGGTCGTCCCGACGCCGTGTTCGATCGGCTCGTCAAAGCCGTCGAAGCCAACCGCAACTCACACTGAACGACCGATCGGTCCGGTCGGACCTCGGGGTACGTCCAGCGCCATACTCGTGCGATGGTCGATGCGGCACCGGACGGAATACGACGGCGGGGTCGGCCCCCGGCCGCCGATTCCGCCGATACACGTCGGACGATCATCGACAACGCTCGGCACTTGTTTGCCGAGCGTGGCTATGGCGGTGTCACGAACAGGGAGCTGGCTGAGGCGTCGGGGATCACCACTGGGGCCTTGTATCACTACGTCGAGTCGAAACTGGACCTCTACGTTGCGGTCCATCGCGACATGCAGCGGCGTGTCTACGGCCGGTTCGTGGAAGCTGTGGATGCGTCGGACACCTTCCTCGGTCAGTTCGAAGGCATGCTCGAAGCGGCGCACCAAATGAACGTCGACGACCACACGTTGGCACTCTTCGTCGGCACGGTGCGCCATGACATGCGCCGCTTCCCCGAGATCGCCGAATGCCTTGCCCGTGCCGAAGCTGCACGGGACGAGTTCTTCGTCGGGATCGTCGACGCAGGTGTCGCCACTGGCGAGGTGCGTTCCGCCGACCGTGAACGGATGGTGGAGTTCATTCGCATCATGCTGATCGGGCTCACCGAGGGCTCCTCGGAGACGGTATCGCAGCACCGATGCGCGATCGACGCGATCCGTGCACTCCTGCACGGCGACCTGCTGCGACCGCCGTCTGCGTGACGCTCAGAACCAGCCGGCGAGCATCGCTACACCGAAGGCGGTGAACAACGCTGCTGACGTGAAGTGGAGCGCGCGAGCGGGCACTCGGTCACCGAGGAAGTTGCCGGCGACGGCACCGACCATGCCGCTCGACGCAGCCCCCAGTGTCGCCCCGATCCAGACTCCGACCGGCGACGACTGCGAGGCCAGCGTGGCTGTGGCGATCTGGGTCTTGTCGCCCATCTCGGCGACGGCGATTGCTCCTGCGATCGACGAGATGACCGTCAGGGTTCCCGCACCGCCGGACGAGGGGTCTGTGACCTTGTCGTCGGGGCCGACCGTGCCAGGCCGACTCCGGCGAAGAGCAAGGGCAGCGAAACCAAGGAACAACAGGCCACCAGCGATCTGGATGGGTCGTTCGGGGAGCGCTGCTCCGAGGATCCCACCGACGAAGGTGGCGACGAGGTTGGCAGCCGCGTAGCCGAGGGCGAGACCGATCGCCACCGTACGCAGCGAGTGCCGGGCCCCGAAGTCGAGAGCGAGGAGTTGTGTCTTGTCGCCGAGTTCGGCAACGAACACCACGCCGAACGCGATGACCAGCGCAGCGATGACGTCGGTCACGGCTGAACTGGTTCGTGCATGCCCGAACGGTAGCAAGGTCTTCGGGCGAAGGGTTGTTCGGCGAATGCCTCGACGTGTTCGGTTGCCGGGTCACCCGACCGTTGCCGGTCAGGCGGCGGTTCGTTGGTTGGGTGGTCCGGTGGTGTGGATGGTGTCGTCGGGGAGTCGGAGGGTGAGTTCTCGGTTGGGTCCGAGTTCGATGATCCAGCCGTCGTGGTGGATGTTGGTGTGGTGGAGTTTGCAGCGGTCGTCGCCGATGGTGCAGCCGGGGATGGAGCAGCATTGGTAGAGGCCGCGTAGGGCTCGTCGTTGGGCGCGGTTGGCGAGTCGGGCCATGGAGAGGGGGTGTTACGTAGCTCTTCGGGCCGGTTTCATTCGGTCGCCGAGACCGAACCTCGGCCGTCGCGCCGCATGGCTGTCAGCGTTCGTGTGGCACTCTCGGTGCCCCGGTTCACCCGGAATGCCACACGAACAGGGGATGGCGGACATAGCACACGGCGCGAGAATTACGGCGGATCGCCCATTGGATCTGCGAAAGTGCGCCGCTAGCATGACATGCCGGTCTGTTCGCGGACCGCGGTACACCGTGGTGGCGCAAGTCAGCAGGGTGGCCGGAGAAGAGCAAGTTCGTCAATCCCGAGCTCGTCAGCGTGCGCTGTCGTGCCCGGTTCCAGCCCGTCAGACCCTGAAATCGAGCGAGGAGAAGCCCCTGCCAAAGCCAAAAGAAGACGCGATCGTGCTCGAAGGCAAGATCCTCGAGTCGCTTCCGAACGCAATGTTCAAGGTCGCGCTCGACAACGGGCACCACGTCTTGGCTCACATCTCCGGCAAGATGCGCATGCACTACATCCGTATCCTCCCCGGCGACAAGGTGCAGGTGGAACTCACTCCCTACGACCTCACCCGGGGTCGCATCACGTACAGGTACAAGTAAGAGAGCAACCATGAAAGTCCGACCCAGCGTCAAGGCAATGTGCGACAACTGCAAGGTGATCCGTCGCCATCGTCGCATCATGGTCATCTGCACCAATCCCCGTCACAAACAGCGTCAAGGCTGAGGGGTACAGGAGAAATCACATGGCACGTATCGCCGGCGTCGACATTCCCCGCGA
>JBBQEU010000147.1:0-6907 GCA_038321235.1 Acidimicrobiales bacterium
CATCCGCACCGGTGAAGAGGGCGCCGACGCCATCTAGCCGCCCGACTTCCCAACCCGATCGGGACGCATCGTTGCGTTCCGCCCGTTGGTCCCCGAGCCTCCCTTTGCGTCCTCAGAGGGGTCAGGCTCGGGGACCTTCGCGTTCTGGTTTCTGGTTTGTCGGGCCTCACAACGAGTCGGTGATGGGGAACGCGAGGTCGGCCCGACTCCGGCTCGTCGCTGGCGCTTCCCTCGCCGGCGCGACCTCTAGCGCTTCCCTCGCCAGCGCGACCAACTGTCGCGTACAGTCGGCGCCATGACGACGGTCGAACCCGATGCCCCTCCCACTCCTCCGGCCACGGCGGGTCGGTGGACGGCGCAGTGGAAAGAGCTCTACGCCGAGGTCATCACGACCGGCCTCTGCACGGGCTGCGCCGGATGCGTCGTCACCTGCCCCCATGACGTGATCGGCTACGAACACGAAGAAGGCAAGTACATCCCGTTCCACATCGAAGAGGAACTCGGCCTCGACAATTGCATCCACGGATTCGGCGAGGGAGGTGGATGCACCACGTGCACCCGGGCGTGCCCCCGCTTCCGGGCGTGGGAGCCGTCGGCCGACATGCACCTGTTCGGCCGGGTACGTGAGCCCGACGAGATGGCCGGCATCTGGCGCCAGTTGTACCTCACCCGAGCCAGCGACGACATGGTCCACAAGATGGGCCAGGACGGTGGCCTCGTCTCGGCGATGCTGATCTGGCTGCGCGAGCACGACTACATCGACGCCGCACTCGTGTCAGGCGTCGAGGACGACGACGCCTGGAAGGCCAAGCCCGCCGTCGTCGTCACCAAGGAAGAGATCCTCGCCACCGCCGGCAGCCGCTACACCTACTGCGCGAACCCGCTCGCACTTCCCGAGGCGAAGGAGAAGGGCTACGAACGCCTTGCGTTGGTCGGAATGGGCTGCCAGACGTCGTCGCCGCCCACGATGTGGGATCGCAAGGCCGGCAAGGTGTCCAAGCCGTTCCTGTTCAACATCGGGCTGCTGTGCTCGAAGACGTTCGACGACGCCATCTTCACCGAGCTGTTCGAGGCCAAGTACGGCCTGAAGAAGCAGGACATGGTGAAGATGAACATCAAGGGAGCGTTCCAGATCTGGATGAAGGACGGCTCGTACCACGAGATCGACCTGAAGGAATGCCACGGCTGGACCCGCCAGGGCTGCACGAGCTGCCCAGATTTCGCCGCCGAACATGCCGATGTGTCCACCGGGGGTATCGGCGAGGACAACGACTGGACGCTCACGATCGTGCGCACCGAACTCGGCGAGCAGGTCATCGAGCGGATGATCGCCGACGGATCGATCATCGCCAAGCCAGCGCAAACCGACGAGACGGCGATGCGCCTCTTGCGCCTGCTGTCGATCGTCAGCCGCCGCCGCTGGCCGAAAGAAGCAGATGCCGCCCCAGCAATCGGTGTGCCGCCGCCCAAGAAGAAGGTCGCCGCGCCGCCGGCCGACGCTGCACCCACGTCCGACTGAAGAGTGTTACTCGTGGCGTCTGACACCACGAGCAACACCTCACGGAGCTGAGGCGCGGGTGACGCCGTCGGGGTCGCAGGCGACGAGGTCGGCTTCGAAATCGTCGAGTTCGGCGAGCGCCGGGCCGCTGATCTCGGGGTTCTCGTTGTTGGCGTCCTCGCCGAGGTCGTTCAGTTCGTAGTCGTCGATGACCCCGAGCATGCACTCTTGAATATCGGGGTGATCCTGGGTCTGGGTGCGCACGAGGTCTTGGGCGACCCGGTTGGGGCTCGGATCCGAGGTGCACGAAGACACGCCGAGCACGGCGACCGCGGCGACGGCGAAGGTCTGGGCGATCGAACGAGATGACATCACAGCAGTGCGAGGCTATCGGTCAGCGAGCTCCACAGCTCTGGAGAACACGGCATCGAGCATCGGCTCGGTGAGTCGCTTCGTGAACGTGTTCTGCTGGCTCGGGTGGAACGAACAGATCAGGGTGGGCCCGCCGTCGATCGGCACCTCGACGCCGTGGCCGAACTTCGGCCGCGGTCGCACGCCGAAATGTGTGCAGCCGGCCTGATACCCGAACTGACCGAGGCACACCACCACCATCGCGTTCTCGAGCGCCGCGAGTTCGCGCTGCAGGAACGGGGCGCACGCGTCACGCTCCTGCGGCAACGGCTTGTTGGCGGGCGGAGCACACTTGACCGCTGCGGTGACCCAGGCGTCGCTGAGTTCCAAGCCGTCGTCGATCGACACGGACTCGGACTGGTTGGCCAGGCCCGCACGATGCATCGCCCGGAACAACCAGTCGCCGCTGCGATCGCCGGTGAACACCCGGCCCGTCCGGTTGGCGCCATGCGCTGCAGGCGCGAGACCGAGCACCACGATGCGCGCGGCTGGATCGCCGAACCCGGGGATCGGTTTCCCCCAATAGTCCTCGTCGCGATACGCAGCCCGTTTCTCGACCGCCACCTGCTCGCGCCACGCCACCAGCCGGGGACAGGCACGGCACCCGATCACGTCGCGTTCGAGCCTGGCGAGCGGAGTCACGGCCCTCGACAGTAGGTTGGAATCACTCCATGGCCACAGCGAAGAAGTCTCCCCCACCATCGTTCACCACCGTCCTGCTCGTACGACACGGACAAACGCCGACCACCGGCAAGGTCCTGCCCGGTCGGGCCAAGGGCCTGCACCTCGCCGACGAGGGACGACGTCAGGCCGACCTCGCCGCTGAACGGATCGGCGAGCTGAAGCGCGTCGACGCGATTTACTCCTCGCCGCTCGAGCGAGCGAAAGAGACTGCAGCGCCGATCGCGGCTGCTCGAGATCTGAAGACCACGATCGACCGTGGGCTGTTCGAATGCGACTTCGGCGACTGGACCGGCGCCGAGCTCAAGAAGCTGATGAAGCTGCCCGAGTGGCAGACCGTGCAGCGTGCGCCGTCGACGTTCCGGTTCCCCAATGGCGAGAGCTTCACCGAGATGCAGACCCGCATGGTCGGCGCGCTCGACCGTCTCCGTGCTGCGCATCCGGGCGGCACGATCGTGTGCGTGTCCCACGCCGACACGATCAAGGCCGCAGTCGCTCATGCGATGGGCACCCACATCGACCTGTTCCAACGCATCGTGATCAGCCCAGCGTCGGTCACCGCCATCGGCTACGGCCCCGGCGGGCCCGTCGTGCTGGCGGTGAACTCGACCGGACGTCCGCTGACCGACCTCCAGCCGTCGTGATCGAGGTCGCAGGATGAGCGTGTTCTACGAATTCGACGAAGTGTCGGCCTTCACCGTCGGCACGGTCGGCCGACCCGGCGAACGCACCTTCCTCCTGCAGACCCGCGCCGACGGACAGCGCGTCACAGTGAAGTGCGAGAAGCAGCAGACGGCCGCGATCGTGCAGTATCTCCGACGGGTGCTGGCCGACCTCCCGCCCGCCGAGGATCGTCCGATGAGCGGAGCGCTCGAGTTGCGTGATCCGCTCGAGCCTGTGTTCGTGCTCGGTCCGATCGGCCTGGGCTACGACCGATCCAACGACCGTGTACTCATCCAACTCGAAGAGGTCGGAGAGGTCGACGAGGAAGGCGAACCGGTCGAGGACGACGACCGTGGCCACGTACGCCTGTACCTGAGCCGTGGACAGGCGGCAGCGTTCTGCGACCACGCCGACGGTGTGGTCGAGGCCGGCCGGCCCGCGTGCCAGTGGTGTGCGTTCCCGATGGATCCCGATGGACACGACTGCCCCCGGATGAACTGACCGTGTCCGACCCGTCGCCCAGCGAGTTCGAAGACGTCGACGACGAGTTCGATGACGACGAGTTCGATGACGACGAGTTCGATGACGGCGAGTTCGATGACGGCGGTGACGATGACGAACGCGGCGTCGAGCTGCGGGTCGATGCCGTCGACGATCCGATTGCTCATCTCTTGCGAGGTGAGATCGAGATCGAAGGTCGGATGCCCTACAGCAGCAACGCAACGTTCCTGGTGCACGTGGTTGCCGACGGCCGATCCCATCCTGCGATCTACAAGCCGACACGTGGCGAACGGCCGCTGTGGGACTTCGAGCCGGGACTGCATCGCCGCGAGGTGGCCACCTATTTGCTGAGCGAGCACTTGGGCCTCGGTGTGATCCCCCCGACGGTCCTGCGCGACGGCCCAGCGGGTGAGGGATCGGTGCAGTGGTTCGTCGTAGCCGACCACAGCCAGCACTACTTCACGATCCACGAGACGCACCCCGACCTGCACGACCGACTCCGGGCGATGGCCTTGCTCGACGTGCTCGCCAACAACACCGACCGCAAGAGTGGCCACGTGTTGCTGATCCCCGAGCGCAACGGTGAGCCCGCGTCGGTGTGGGGCATCGACAATGGCCTGTGCTTCGCCACCGAGAACAAGCTGCGCACCGTCATTTGGGAATTCGGCGATGAAGAGATCCCCGACGCATGGCTCGAACGGGTTGCCACCCTGTGCGACCGCGTGCCGTTGGAGGTCGCCACCCTCCTCGCCGACGACGAGGTCGAGGCGCTCCAGCGACGGGCGGGCTGGTGCATCATGCATCGCCGGTTCCCCACCGACCCGTCCGGTCGCCGCTACCCCTGGCCGCTGGTCTGACCGTGTCCGACAACCGCGACACGGAACGCTCCGCTTCGGACGAGCAACTCGACGAGCTGATCCATCGCGGCGACCTCGACGGGCTCGTGCGCATGATCGACGACCGGTGCGGCTCGCGCGACTGGGCCGGCCTGCTCCGAGTACGCGACCGGTCTCGCCATGCCGTTGCGACCGGCCGCCAGCTCTGGCCTGCGGCCACCCTGGCCGAGTACCGACTGGCGCTGCTGGCGACGCCGGAGTACGTCGCTGCAGTCCTCGACGAGAGCGACGGCCTGTCTGGCCGGTTCACGATCGGACCGCTCACCGAGGTCGCCGCCCAGCACCACACGTGGGACGAGTTGCGCTCGGTGCTCGACCTCGGGCCGCGGGCATCGTTCGTGGCGCACGAGCGGGTGTTGCGCGGCGAACGCATCGAGGCACCCGATCTGCCCGCCGTGCTCGATCTGCCGCTCGAACTGCAGCCGTGGGAGCCGGACTACCCGCTCGCCACGTACACCGACGTCGGCGCCGAGTTCCCGATGACCGATCTCCCCGACGACTGGATCGACATCGTGCCTGTACGCAGCGAGATCCTCGACGACGAGGTCGACCTCGCCGTCCGCCAACTCGTCGAGCCGTGGCTGACCGGCTCGAACGGCCACGCCGACGTGGTCTGCGTCGAAGGTGGCGTCGCCGAGGCGCTCGGTGCGCTCGGACTACGACGCGCCCGGGTGGTCGAACTCGATCCTGCTACTGCGCTCGCTTGGCTCGCCTGGGCCGGAGCGAGCGGCGGCGCTCACGGACGACGACGGGGCGCGGCATCGGGCCGCTTCGGCGCATGGTGGACGCTCGCTGCGCTGGGCGATCTGATCGACGACTGGCCGGTTCTGCCCGAGGAACTCGGCCAACTCGCGGCCGAGCTGCGCTGGTATCGCTGGGACGCTCACGAGCCGGCGATGGGTTGGAACCTCCAGCTCGCCGCGGAAGACCCCGACGAGGACGTTGCCTGGGCCATCCTCGCCCGCGACGCCACTTGAGTGCCGTCGGGCACCGGAGCGATGAGTCTTCGCGCGGACAGGTCGCGCGCAAACTCATCACCTCGCGATGCCCTTCCGGAGCGATGAGTCTTCGCGCGGACAGGTCGCGCGCAAACTCATCACCTCGCGGTGCCCTTCCGGAGCGATGAGTCTTCGCGCGGACAGGTCGCGCGCAAACTCATCGCTCTGGATCGGGTGGGGGTGACACGATCAGGCAATGGCGACGCAACCGTTCGAGGGGCTGACACCGGCGGGCAACACGTCGCACACCGACTGGATCGTTGACGCACTTCCTCCGGCACCGCCAGGAGTGAGGTTCCGCATTCCGGCGGGGTACAGGTCGATCCTGCGGATCCACCATCCGCTCCACGAAGGAGCACGCTGGGCCGATGTGGCGCCAGACCTGCTGGTGCCAGGCAGTGACAACGTCGAGGTCCCGTGGCCTCTGCACGAGCGCATCGATGCCGAGGAGGGTTCCCTCGACACGTCGATCGTCGACCAACTCATACCGCTGCTCGCAGCTGCGACGAGTACCTCGACTCGTTGTCACTACGGGCTCTGGCGAGGCTTCGGCGAGTTCACTCCAGGGAGCGTCATGATGGTGTACACCTCGGCCAAGTCACCATGGGGGCGCTTGCGGCAACGGCGAGCACAATCGGTGCATCAGCGCCGCACTGGCGCGACCCGCCAAGCCGCTCAGCACTTCATCGAGCGTTGTGCTGTCCGCGAGTGGTGGGGTGCTCGCGATTTCGCGCTGTTCGACGGAAGCGTCGACGACGTCCGCTCGGTCGGCAGCGCGTCGGCGCTCGACGGCCGCCAGGAGATCGATCGGCGTAGCCCCCAGTGGTGGTGGCCAGAGGATCGGGCATGGTTCGTCGCCACCGAGATCGACGACCCCTGGACCCATCTCGCGGGCACCGGCGATTTGATCGCCGCTGTCGAAGCGCTCGACCTCGAATCCGTCCGCGTCTCCTACGACGGCCTCTGGTGACCCGCGAACCAGAAACACCCGGCTATGGCACGAGCAGTACGCCGCGTGGTCGCAGCAGTGCGAGACCACGATCGAACGTCGCGACCTGAGAGCTCCGCCGGGCGGCAGCAGCTGCGAGGTAGACGTCGGTGACCTGACGGTGCCCGATCACGTCGGCGAGCACCTCCGCGTCGTAGGGCGAATCATCGGCCCAGAATTCGTGCTGCGGATTCGACTCGAGCAGGGCGAGGGATGCAACCGCATGATCGGTGGTTGCCACTCGAACCAGGTAACGCATCAACGACCCCTG
>JBBQEU010000148.1:0-6730 GCA_038321235.1 Acidimicrobiales bacterium
CGGCCGCTACCGGATCGGCCCCGGACGCCGCTCGAGCGCAGGAGAACTCGACGTCGGCGCTGTCGATCGCACGGTTTTCGAACTCGTCATCGACCCGATGGGGGCTGCGTCCCCAGTGACCGTCGTACCGGTGACCGTCGGGCCAGAGGGATCAGAGGTGGCACTCGACGGCGTGGCGCTCACCGCCACCCAGAGGTGGCACCAGGGAACGTTGACGGTCGGCCCGCGAGCGTTCCAGCTCGACAGCCCCGCTCGCTCCGACTCGTCGAGGTCACGTTCGATGCCGGACGGCGATGGCACCGTTGCCTTCAGCCGCCCCCCGCGTCGGCGATCTGCTCCGGATCGACGCCCCGTCGTCGACGCCGTTCGCGACGCCACGCTCGCCGCACCGACACTGTGGGAGCGCAGACCGAATCATCCAGACGCCTTCGTGTTGCCCATCGGCGTGCGTGCCGACAGCGCAGACATCGTCAACGCCGATCTGGGTTCGGATCGGGCCGTGGCCATCACCGGATCGGAACGATTCCGCGGCGCGCTCGCTCGAACCCTCGTCGTCGAAGCGGCGACACTCCACGGACCCTCCGACTTCGACCTTGTCGTCTTGACCGATGCTGATCGCCTCGCAGAGTGGGACTGGGCAAAATGGCTGCCACACCTCCGCCTCGACGGGCCACCGGCGATCTGGAGTTCGCCGCACGACATCGCTCGATGGGCCGACGGGGCGGGTCGACGGGCGGCTCCGGTGACTTCGCCACAGATCTCGTCGCATCTCACGATGGTCATCCTCGACGATCCCGGTCTCTGGAACCGCCGTGATTCTCCGCTGCGGTCGATCGTGTCGAATCCGCCGGACGACCTGCGACTGATCGCGCTCTGCGACGACGCCGCTCAGGCGCCAGCGGCCTGTACGACATTGATCTCCGAGACCACCGACGGACTTGCACGACTCCATTCGTTCATCCGAGCCGATGACGGCGGCGCCGTGCGAGCGGCACTCACCGAAGCTGCCGTCGCGGTTCGCGTGGCACGTGCGCTCGCCCCGCTCGCCGACGTCGACCTCCCAGCGACATCACCGGCTGCGGCGAGCGCGAGCGATCGGGTGGAACTCTCGGAGTTGCTCGGCGTCGCCGAGCGAGACGACATCCTCGCTCGATGGAGCGCCGACGGATCACGACCGACGGTGGCGATCGGACATCGTGGACACGATCCCATCGAGGTTCCCGTGGCCGACGACGTGACCGTGGTCGTCGGATCGTGGATGGGTGATGCGTTCGACGTGGCGGCGACATCACTGATCGCACAGTGCGCCGATCGGTCGCCGGACGCCATGTGGATCGTGCCGTTGATGCTCGAGCACGGCCCGCGATCCGAGCTCCTGTGGCAGCTGCCACATGCCACGGATCCACACGATCTCAACGCCGCGATCGAGCCGCAACGTCTCCTCGCGCGACTTCGGACCGTCCTGACCGAGGCTGAGGGCCCAGATCGGATCGTGCTCGTAGCCGAGGCAGCCAGCGCCTCCGGCACATCGTCGGACGAGACGTGGCTCACCGCTCTGGCCGTCGGAGTTCGTGCAACCAACGGCCTTGCGATGGTTCTGGTCACCGACCGCTCCGACATGGCCGATGTCGTCGGCGACAGCATCATTCGGGTGGAGCGGCGCGACGAGACGGGTCGACCAGACAGCCACAGGGTCGCGTCCGTTCAGTCGCTGGGCGGCGTTGCGAGCCAGACGTTCACTCCGCTCCAACGCACCACGTCACCGATCGCAACGTTGGAGCTGCGTCCTTACGTCGTCGGTCGAGCTCTGACGACGCTCGAGCGGCGCATCGAACAACAACGTACCCAGTCGGCGAACAGCCCGGAACCGGGGCTCGCCACCGTCGTCACGTTGCTTCGCGACGCCGCGTCTCGACGTCGCAGCGACGAGTCATCGGACGCTCGACGCGAGCGGACGGTGGTGCCTCCTCCGATGCCGAGTCGAGTCGACCTCGTCGAGCTGTTCGACACGTCGCCAGGCGACGGTGTGCCGCTCGGGCTCGTCGACGATCCGAGTACCGCAGGCGTTCGAATTCGGTGGTGGGAGCCGGGGAGCGGTTCTCTGCTCGTTTTCGGCTCACGGCGTTCCGGAATCGAGCAGACGCTCGCGACGATCCTGCTCGGAATCATCGATCGGTTCTCCACCCTCGACGTTCGCCTCGTCGTCATCGAGCGCTCGTCGACACGTCGCCGCGCACTGAGCGGCATCGACCACGCCATGCGTCTGGTCACGCCCGATCAGGGAGGCGAGTTGGTCGAAGCATTCGACGAGATCGCCGCCGAACTCCACCGGTGCGCGCTCGCGAGCACCTCCGCCGAACACGATGGACCCCGCATGGTGGTCTTGATCGGCGATCTGGTGTATCTCCGCCGCCGGTACGCGGACCAACCTCTGGGCACACGGATCGACGAGATACTCACCACCGCAGCGAGTGCGGGCTGTGGAATCGACGTGATCGCGTACGCCGCCGAACTCGACGGAGCTGGCCCGTTCGCCGCGATCGCTTCGAGTCGGCTCGTCGGCGCGTCCTCCGACCACGACGAACTCTCCGAGCTCGGTGTCGAACAACCGGGCGAGCTCGAGGGCATCATCGGGCGCTGCCGATCCTTCCCGGGCACCGATCTGGTGCAGCTCGCCATCGCCGACACCACGACGGAGACACTTCTCGCCCGCCGCTCGAACGGCGCAAGCCAATGACTGCCATCGGAGCGGCGCGGGGTGACGGGGTCGGCATCGAGGTGACCCACGACCTCATTCGAGGTGTTCGACTCGACTCGACGGACCCTGGGCGGATCGTCGCTGCGGCCGAGGTGGCAGTGGCGAACCGTCTCGATGACCGCACGTTGGTCGACGCGCTCGTTCGTCTGCGCGCCGAACTGGGCGATCCGCATGTCCCCACGCGCGTGGCGCTGTTCCCACCGGGCAGCACGCTGAGTCGCATCGACGCCACTGGACTCACGGGCCACGACCTGAACACGCTTCGATCGGCTCTGGCCACCTCGAGGGATGCGTCGTCGAGCGTGTTGATCGACGACGGTCCGCGTCGTTGGCTCGTCGGTGTTTCATGGGACGATGCCGAGATCCGTCGAGTCGAGGAACTCATCGAGCGTGCCGGCTTCATCGACGTCGCCGTCGACCCGAGCCCGCTCGCTCTCGCACGCGCGCTCGACAGCCGCGTCACCCACGTTCGGCGCGACGCGGCTCCCGATCAGAGCTTCGGATCTGTCGCGTCTCACGGCGTCGTCGTCGCGGCGGCCGCGCTGGATTCGATCGGTCGGATGATCCCTGGGCTCGCTTGCAGCGACGTTTCCATCTCGGTGGGGTGGTTCGACGACGTCGACGACCGGACCGAACTCGTCACCGAGGTGCGGCGCCTGCTCGATGAGGCCCCGCCCGTCGAGTGCGGACTGTCGTTGTCCGGCACGCTCCACCCCGAGTTTCCGCCGCACGATCTCCGTTCACCGCAACGCCAGTGCGTCGCCCTCGGCGCCGCGCTCGGCGCGGCCGGGCTCGCTGGACGGCTCCGTCCCGTCGACATGCTGCTCCCGGTGCTGACGACGTCGAATGACGTCGAACGACCCTGGGCGATCGAACGGGTGTCGAATCTCCCGGCACCCCAGAAGCCGACCACCATCGGTCCGCTCAAGCGGTTGGTCGCCAGGATGCTGCCACGACGTCGGTGAGCGAGGTCGATGAACGTTGGCCATCGCCAGTTCCTGCAGGTCGCGGGTGACCGCTCGGTGCTGACCGTCAGTCGTCGAAGATCGACGGGCGTTGGCCGAACACCGCGACGGCTTGACGGAGCGGTACGAGATCGCCACCGCGGCGACGGCCTTCGGCAGCCGCGATTGCGTGCTTCGCGATCTCGCGGGCGTGCTCCACCTCGGCGCGGAGACGAGCGTTCTCGATCTCGAGGTGCATGACTCGACGGATACCTTCGAGGTTCATGCCCTCGTCGGTGAGTTCGGAGATCCGTCTCAAGATGGCGATGTCAGCGTCGCTGTAACGACGATTGCCGCCCTCGGTGCGAGCGGGCATGACCAGGCCTCGTCGCTCGTAGATGCGCAGCGTCTGGGGATGCATCCCGGCCAGCTCGGCAGCCACCGAGATGACGTAGACCGCCCGGGTGTGCGACCGCTCGTTGTCGGTGGTGGTCCTGCCAGTGAGCTCCTCGGGTTCACCGTAGTCGCCGCAGCGAGCTGCTCGATCGCCTCGCGCTGCGCCTCGGTCAGGTCGGTCGGCACGTGCACGTCGACCGTGACGATCAGGTCGCCGGTGTGCTTCGGGGTCTCGATGCCCTTGCTGCGAACGCGATGTCGACTTCCGGTCTGTGTGCCCGGCTTCAACCGCAGCGTGACGCGCGGACCTTCCAACGTGGGGATGTCGATGTCACCACCGAGTGCGGCCTCGGCCACGGTGACGGGAACCGACACCGTGAGGTTGTCGCCGCTGCGACCGAACAGTGAGTGGGGCATCACCTTGAGCTCGACCAGCAGGTCACCCGCCGGCCCGCCGTTGTGGCCCGGCCCGCCGCGGCCCTTGAGGCGGATGGTCTGACCGTCTCTCACTCCGGCAGGGATGCGGGTCTTCACCTCGCGCTGGCGTTGTTCGACGCCGCTGCCGCGACATGTGGGGCAGGGATCTTCGATCCGGCTGCCCTGGCCACCGCAGACACGGCACGGCGACGAGAACGAGAACATGCCCTGGTTGTCGTCGACCACACCACGTCCGCCACAGGCCGAACACATCACCGGCGAGGTGCCAGGCTTGGCGCCGGACCCGTTGCACGTGGAGCACTGCGCGTCGGTGGTGAGGAACAGCGTGGTCGTGATCCCGTGAACGGCGTCCTTGAAGTCGACCGTCAGCTGCGCGGTGATGTCGGCACCGCGTCGCGGCCCGACACCGGATGCGCTGCCGGCGCGGCCACGACCCTGTGCACCACGACCGAACATCGAGCCGAACAAGTCGCCGAGACCACCCTGCCCGCCCATGTCCTCGACGTTGAAGGAGAAGCCGCCCGGGGCGCCACGCCCGCCCATTCCCGACACCGGGCCCAGGGAGCGGACCTCGTCGTACTCCTTGCGCTTCACGTCGTCGCCGAGCACGTCGTACGCCGCGGCGAGCTCTTTGAACTTCTCCTCGGCGACATCGTCACCCGGGTTCTTGTCAGGATGCAAGTCGCGGGCGAGCTTGCGATACGCCTTGGTGATCTCCTTGGCAGTGGCACCCTTGTCGACGCCGAGCGTCCGGTAGTAGTCCTTCTCGAACCAATCACGTTGTGCAGCCATCAGCAATCACCTCCTCCTCACGATTACAACAGGGGTCAGACCCGCGATGTAATCGTCTCGCATCGAGCGGATTACATCGCGGGTCTGACCCCTGTTGTAATCCGGTGTCGTTCTTCAGTCTTTCGTTCTGACCATGGCGGGACGCAGGACCTTGCCCTTCCAGGTGTAGCCGCTGCGCAACACCTCGGACACGACCGGCTCGCCGCCGTCGCCCGGTTCGTGGGCGACCGCCTCGGCGACCTCGGGGTCGAACGGTTGGTCGGCGAGATCGAGCGTCTCGAGACCGTGCTTCTTCAACTCGATCAGCATCTGATTCAGAAGCGGGCCGACCTCGTCGGGATGACGGACGAATGCCGCCTCGGCGGCATCGAGCACCGGCAACAACGCTTCAGCCACCCGGCCGGCGGCACGGTCGGCCTCGGCCAACGACTGCGCTGCTACTCGCTTGCGGTAGTTGTCGAAGTCGGCCTGGATGCGCTGTGCCATCCCCTTGTACTCCTCGCGCTCGGCGAGCAGGGCCGGCACGTCGACATCGGTGTAGTCGATCTCGCCGACGATCGCATCGAAATCGTCCACATCGCTGGCCATGGCAGCGCCATCGTCGCCTCCGACCGGCCCACTCGCCGGTGCAGCGGCACCGGTGGGGAGGTCGGTCGTGGCGTCGTGATCCTGCTTCTCGGGCGGGTCGACCATGTCGCCGTCCATGGCCGGGTCAGGCCTTCTCATCGACGTCGTCGTCGATGATCTCGGCATCGACGATGTCGTCGTCGTTCACTGCGCCGGCGCCCGTGTCCTGCCCAGACGCCGAAGTGCCCTCGGCACCGGAGTCACGAGCGGCTGCTTCGTAGAGCTTCTGACTGAACGCCTGGCTCGCCGACATCAGTGTGTCGGTCGCTGCCTTGATGGCGACGGTGTCGTTGCCGTCCATTGCCTTCTTCAGGTCGGACAGGGGCTGCTCCACTGCGTCCTTCTCCTCGGCTGACACCTTGTCGCCTTGTTCACGCAGGACCTTCTCGGTCTGGTACACGATCGAATCGGCGTTGTTGCGAACCTCGGCCTCGTCACGGCGTTTGCGATCGTCTTCGGCGTGCGCCTCGGCGTCTTTCACCATCTGCTCGATGTCGTTCTTGTCGAGCGTGGACTGCCCGGTGATCGTCATCGACTGCTCCTTGTTGGTCGCACGGTCCTTGGCCGACACGTGCACGATGCCGTTGGCGTCGATGTCGAAGGTGACCTCGATCTGCGGTACACCTCGGGGAGCAGGCGGCAGGTCGACGAGCTGGAACTTACCGAGCGTCTTGTTGTAGCTGACCATCTCGCGCTCACCCTGGATCACGTGGATCTCCACCGACGGTTGGCTGTCTTCCGCGGTGGTGAACACCTCGGTGCGCTTGGTGGGGAT
>JBBQEU010000149.1:0-6729 GCA_038321235.1 Acidimicrobiales bacterium
ACGACCACGCCGATCACGATCACGATCACGATCACGATCACGATCACGATCACGATCACGATCACGATCACGATCACGATCACGATCACGATCACGATCACGATCACGATCACGATCACGATCACGACCCGGTGCCGCAGCTCGCGATGGCAAGTGCGTCGGGTGCAACGGTGATGGAGGTTGCCGGAGCATCGTCGACTGATCGAGGTGACGGCACTGACGTCGTGGAGTTGCGCGAGCCCACCCACTCCCACGAGACCTCGAACGTCGTCGTCGGCAAGCCGTTCTCTCGACGGGGTCTCATCGGAATGGGCGTGGCCGGCGGCCTCGTCCCCAGTCCGTCGGCGCTGATCATCCTGTTGTCGGCGATCGCGCTCGGTCGCACCGCGTTCGGTGCCGTCCTCGTGCTCGCCTACGGGCTCGGCATGGCCATCACGCTGACCCTTGCAGGGATTGCACTCGTCGTGCTGCGCGACCGATACCAACGACGGATGCAGAACTCCTCTGGCCGCCTCCACTCGACGATCCAGCGATGGGTTGCCATCGCCCCGTATGCCACGGCCACGCTGGTGATCGTGGTCGGTATCGGCCTCACCGTCCGCAGCCTCACCCTGCTCTGACCGTCACCGATCCGCACCACGCAGCTCCCCACACACCTGTGGGGCCGACGGCAACGCAACACACTGCCAGCTGAAGAACGATCAGATTCGGTCCGGCCCCCGGACCACAATTTCATCGCTCCGTCAACGCCGCACACGATGCTTTCGGCAGCACACGGGAATGACGCTGGGTCGGTGGCGACAACGCCTGCAGCTCGTCAAGTCGATCGAACTGCTCGCGAACGGCGCGTCGGTGAGCGAGGCAGGGTGGGCAGTCGGATACTCGTCTACCAGCGCATTCGTCACCGCGTTCCGTCGACAGCTCGGAATCACACCCGGTCGCTACTTCAGCGCATCGGAGCCCACCTCGTCGCCCCTCGACGCCATCTGATCATCCGAGAGCACTCAGCGACGCGCATCACGTCGCAGACCGCGTTCTCGCGCTGTGCGACAGATTTCTGCCAGTAGGCCCGTCGGCGGTGGTTACGGGAACCGTACGGACAGCTTCTCCCACGGTTGCGAGTTGCACCGACGGGGCAAGCCGAAGCCATGACCAACGGCACTGAAACCAACGAAACGCCTGATCCACTCGATGAAGAGGCAGCAGACATCGATGCCCGATCGCCGAACGTCGAGGAGCAGATCGAGGAGCTCGTCGATCACGCGAATGAACTTGGTCGCGACGCCGAGCTTCCGGGCGAGAAGAGCCACTGATTCACCCGGTGCCGGACTTTTACACGTAGCCCGGGCCGGTTCCATCCGGGTCATCCGGATCCGAACCGACGTTCGGCGACTGCGAACTCGGAGGCCAGCACCGATCTCACCGGAGCAAGTGAGAGCCCATCGCCGTGTCCGTCGTCGAGCCGAGTATCAGCCACAGTCCACACTGCGCCCGCTCGACCCAGCTGTACCGGTGGGGATTTCACGTGCTCATGTAGCCGATGCCCGATCAGTCGCCGTCATGTGGCGTCGATCGAGAACCGCGTCCATCGCGCGGATTCCGCCACCGGTGCACCGCGAAGAGGACGTTCGCGGCTGCTTCGAGCGCGTCGTGCTTCCAGAACAAGAGGTCTGGGTGGCCGACGCGAACGGTGGAGTGGTGGCGCTACTCGTGCTGGATGGTGAGTGGATCGAGCAGCTCTACGTCGACCCCGAGCACTGTGGGAGCGGGATCGGCTCGCAACTCATCGCTCTCGCGAAGCAGGAGCGACCCGACGGGCTCGAGCTCCGGACATCCGAGGCGAACAGCGGCGCTCGACGCTTCTACGAGCGCCACGCCTTCGCCATGACCGGCTCGACGCCTGGCGACAACGAGGACGGCGTTCCCGACATCCGTTACGAATATCAACCCTGACGGATCCGACCCGCAAGGCACCGGACGTCGTGAGTGTCAGACCAGCAGCGGCGAGTCGTTGCCACACTCAGACGGTGATGCGGACCGGGGTGTCCGTGTACAGCTCCGCCGGCGGGGTTCCCGAGTCGACGGCGCCGTATGACCAATCCGGCTGCTTGTGGGCATATGTCGTGTCGATCGTTGCGTTGCCGTCGACGAGATCGACGATCGGCGCGATGAGCAGCGGCGCGGCTGGTTCGATCGATCGCGCCAGGTGACGCTCGACGGTGCCAGTGGCGAGTGTCACCAAACTCCGCACGCAACGGCTCTGCTGGAGCGCGAGACCGCAGCGGGCGCCGTCGCCCACCGTGGCGAAGCGCTGTTCGAGTTCGACCAGGGTGCGTTCGTCGCCCGATGCCGAGCACACGTCGGCGAGTAGCCGGCCGATCGCGAGGCCGTCGTCCTTGCAGGGTAGGCACTGACCGCACGACTCGACGGCGAGGAAACGCGCGACGGCTTGAGCGAACGCGACGAGATCGGTGCCATCGTCGATCAGAATGAATCCGGCCTATCCCAAACCGGAACCGGCAGCCGCCATGTCTTCGTACGTCAACGCGGTGGTGAACTGCGCTGCTTCCAACACCGCGTTCGCCGTACCCGACACCGCGGCGAGCAGCGTCTGGCCGACACGCGGCCCACCGCCGAGTTCCTCGATGACGTCCCACAGCGGCGTGCCCATCGCGAACTCACCGACACCGTGGTGATCGGTGTCACCGGTGATGGTGCACACGATCGAACCGGGGGAATCAGCGGTGCCGATCTCACGAAACCAGTCGGGGCCGTTCAGGATGATGCCGGGTACGTTCGCAAGTGTCTCGACGTTGTCGACGAGCGCAGGCGAGTCGGCGGTGCCACCCGCGCCGGCCAGACCGACGGTCGCCGCTGAGTTGCCGGCACCGCTCTCGCCCTCGTCGAGGCCTCGTCGGTATGGCGGCGTCACACGGGGAAACGGTTGGCGGCCCTCGACGACTTCGAGCATGGCCGACTCCTCACCGAATAGGTAGGAAGCTGGACCAAAACAGAGACGCATGGCGACGTCGTCGATCCCGGCTGCGGACAGTTCGTCGATGGCGTGTTGTACCCGCACCCGTTCCTGCTCGAACGATGCTTTGAGTGCGACGACGACCTCGGGCGCGCCGACGGCGCGAGCGGCGATCAGGGCACCCTCGAGCACCCGGTACGGATTGGCACGCAGGATCGCACGATCCTTGAACGTGCCCGGCTCGCCTTCGGCCGCGTTGACGATCACGGCGGTCGGCTCGCGAACCGATCGGTTGTCGGCGACAGTGTTCCATTTCACTCCGGTGGGGAATCCGGCGCCGCCACGCCCTCGCAGGCCGGCGTCGGTCACGGCACCGATCAGATCGATCGGGTTGGTCGACGCCGCCACTGCCAGAGCATCACCGCCGCATCGGGAGAGGTGGTCGGCCAGATCGGCGACCGGTTCGTGATCCAGGACGCGGTGGGTTCGAGGCACGATCGGGCGGGTACCCAGTGTCCAGCGCAATGAAACTTCCGTCCGGACTGTGGTGCGAGTTCATCGAACGAGTCAGTCAGCCCGGGCGGGGAACGCGTCGACCGCACCTCGCCTGATGGCCAGCGCGGTGGCGATGATCCATGCGTCACTCACGGTCAATCCGACACGCTGGAACAGTCCGGTCGGCAGGCCCGTGGTCGTGAGCGCCAGAGCGATGGCTGACGCAAGGCCGGCGGCGATACCGGATTGGGCGAGCCGTCGATGGCCCATCGCGAGTAAGGGTGCGGCTGCGAGGATCGGCGTGGCGGCGAGCGTCAGGTAGCCGATGCCGGCGAAGATGCCGTGCAGCTGGTCGACCGTGTCGGAACGGTCGAGGGGTGCAGCCGCGACTGCGAGGGTTGCCAGTCCCGTCGCGGTTGCGGTGATCCATGCGCGTCCGGGGACGCTGGAGCGCAGCGCCCATGCGTACACCGGGAGCGCCATGCCGAACGTGACGAATCCCGCGGTCATCAGCCAGCGAGTGTCGGAGCTGACCGATGCCAACTGGCTGATGGCGTCGTCGATCGAGGAGTAGGGCGCCGACGTGGCGGCGGCACCGATGACCCATGCGCCGATGAATCCCGCTGGCCCGATCACCCCGCCGAGGGCGGCGGTTCGGACGGCGTTGCGCATGCACACAACGTAGAGGGCGCCCGACGCAGACTCCCCGCGCTCGCGCCGACGGTCTCCTCCGATCTCACCTGGGGTTTACGCCCTGTGGCTGCGTCGGAGGTGTACGTACGTCCAGCCAGCTGTGTTGAACAGCAGTTCGGTGTCTTCACTTCCAGCGGAAAAGTCGTCGTCGGTTGCGCGAGGCTTCTCCGTGTCTCGACTGAGCTGGCCGTCCAAGGATTCGGTTTCTCGAGCGACGTAGAGCTGGTTGGTGTGGGGCCTGCGAGGCGTCGAAGGTAGCGCCCTGGACCCGGGACCGAGGTTTCGGATCGTGCTGGTCGGGGTACCCGGGATCTACCAATCAACCGACCGTGCAGCGCGAACACGCCCTGTCCCACAACGGTCCGACGAAAGGAAAACACCATGTTCAGAACCATCACCGCGATCGCGGCCGCCACCAGTGCAGCGCTCCTCTTCGCCGTCCCTGCCTCGGCGGGCCACGACCAGAACCCGTCACCGAAGGTTGCCAGCTACACCTACGACGTCGACCCGTTGCCGCATCCTGCGACCAACCGGAACGCCGACGTCGACGGGACCGTGCGCTTCAAGGCCCTTCCCAACGGCAAGGTGCAGGTGAAGGTCCGTCTCTCGGGCCTCGCCCCGAACCTGCCGCACGCGCAGCACATCCACGGCGAGTTCACCGGTGACAACTTCTGCCCCGACGCCAGCATCGCCGGCACCGACGGCCTGATCAGCGGGCCCGAGGCCACACCGGCCTACGGCGCCATCCAGGTCGCGCTGACCACCACCGGTGACACCTCCCCGGCCTCGGCCCTCGCCGTCGCCCGCTTCCCCGTGGCCGACGCCAACGGCAACCTCAGCTACAGCCGCACCATCAACGTGCCCGAAGCGATCTCCGAGAACCTCGGCGCACTTCACTACGTGGTCCACGGCATCGACCTGAACGCAAGCGGTGGATACGACCTCGGCGACGCTGGCCCGTCGCCGCTGAATCCAGCGTTCCCGTTCGAGGCCACCATTCCGGCTGGTTGCGCCGGCAACGGCTGACCTCCTGCCCGGCCTACCGGGCCACCATCGCAGGTTCGCTCCGGCGAGGCTGCCACGCAGCGACATGATCGGTGCCCCCCGCTCCGGGGGGCACCGGCGCGTCGGGGCAGCGTGAGATGTTTCAGACCGATCGTGCCGGGTACGAACCGGGCCATCCAATGCGCACGACACCGTCGCCGTATTGATTCATCGAGCCGAGCACGGATGGGTTTGGTTCCCGCCGAAACAGAAAGAGGTCGCCATCATGGCCAAGCAGGACAACATCGACAAGCTCGAGAAGATGGGTGCCCAGTGCATCGGCAACAACGACCTGAGTGTCTTCGACGACATCTGGGCCGCCGATCTGGTCGACCACGACCCTGCCCCCGGACAGGGATCCGGCGGACAAGGGCTCAAGCAGTTCTGGGGCGACTTCCTCACAGCATTCCCCGATCTGACGATCGAGGTCGATCAGATGCTGGCCACCGACGAGTTGTTGTCGATGGCCTATCGAGTTTCGGGGACCCATGATGGTGATTTCATGGGTGTCGCACCCACCGGCAAGAAGGTGCAGATTCGTGGGCTCCAGATGTCGCGGCACGCCGATGACGGCAAGATCGTCGAGCGCTGGGGTATGTCCGACGTGCTCGGAATCCTGCAACAGATCGGCGCCGTCAACGTTTGAGCAGGACGAATCAACCACCAGGTATCTCTGCATTCGCTGCCGGCCTCGAGTCGGGTGCGGCTGCATTCGCTGGTACCTACACGATCCTGCCGGCGCTCGGAATCTACGACCCGATCTGGGAATACGAGGGGAAGTCACGCTGGAACGACGCCACGGCTCACGCCACATACGGCGCAGCGACAGGAGTAGCGCTGATGGCTCTCGGCGCGGTGCAGCGGGCACCCGAACTCCTTCGATGACCTTCCAGTCCCTCGCCCCGACCAATCACGGGCTCAGCGGATCGCAACAGCACGGTGGAACTCCGCCGATAGTTCGGGGGGATCCCGGCTTGTCGAGGTCGTGGTGGTTCGCCGGCCGGTGAACGGTTCGAGAGGCAATCTCGGCAGGCGTAGTGTGCCGCGATGGCAGCATCCGACACGTTCCTCCGGGATGGAATTCAGTCGATCGCCGATACCCGGAGGCCGCAGCGAGCCGAGCGTCAAGCGCGACGACACCTGGAGCAAAGCGACTTCGATGCGTTGCGTGAAGCGGGATTCCTGCGGATGGTGGTGCCAGAGGAATTGGGGGGAATCCGGTTGAGGGCCGGGTCAGCTCACGAACCCCCTGCTAGATGGTGGACTACTGCTCGCATACCTCGCCGTGCGGAGCAACCAGCGGAGCAACGGAACGGCGCCATTCGGCCTGATTCCCTCGCGGTGAGGAGGTCGTCTGGCGAGATGCTCACAGTTCGACGCTACTCAGCTGATGGAACGACCGGCCCAGTATCGGGGCCGCTGGCGGTCGTGGGCGACGGCGAGTACCAGCAGGACGCCGTCGATCACCTCGAAGACGATCTGGTAGGGGAACCGAGGAACAGCCGCTCGCCGAACGAGGGACG
>JBBQEU010000150.1:0-6666 GCA_038321235.1 Acidimicrobiales bacterium
GGGACAACCACCGCGGGAATTGCTGCGTACAGCACTACTCTCGATCGATGTGTCGATGAGCCCTTCAGGTCCCGCACGTGCCCCGGAAGCCAGGGTCATCGCTGTCCGTCTCGCCGCGCCGGACGATGCGGCCGCGATCGTCGCGATCTACAACGTCGAGGTCGAGAACCACACCAGCACGTTCGATCTCGTGCCCCGCACGCTCGACGAGCAGCGTCGGTGGCTGGCGCAGCGGTCCGGTGCGTTCTCCGCCGTGGTGGCGTCGATCGGGGACGAGGTCGTCGGCTTCGCATCACTGTCGCCCTACAAGGAGCGTGCAGCGTACCGAACCACCGTGGAGGACTCGGTGTACGTGTCGCGCAACCACCCGCGCCACGGCATCGGTCGCACCCTGATGGAACATGTGATCGGGATCGCCGCCGACTCGGGTTTCCACTCGATCGTGGCCCGCATCGAGGCGAGCGGTACTGCGTCCCGTCAACTCCACGCCGCCTGCGGGTTCGAACTCGTTGGTGTCGAGCGCGAGGTCGGCCGCAAGTTCAACCGTTGGCTCGACGTCGCTGTGATGCAGTTGATGCTGTGAAGTCGGAACGACGAAACGCCGGTGCGAGGCACCGGCGTTTCATGTTTGGTGGGCCGGGAAGGATTTGAACCTTCGAAGGCAATGCCGGCAGATTTACAGTCTGCTCCCTTTGGCCGCTCGGGCACCGACCCATTGGTTGAGCGGACGCAGCGTACCGGTCGTTACCCTGATCCCCATGCCCACCTTCGATGTCGTGTCAGAAGTCGACGCCCAGGAAGTCCGCAACGCCGTCGACCAGGCCCAGCGCGAGATCGCCACCCGCTTCGACTTCAAGAACACCAACTCCACGATCGAGCAGAACGAGATGGTGATCACCCTGGCCACGGTGAGCCGCGACCGTCTCGAAGCGCTACGCACCGTGTTGGAAGAGAAGCTCGTCAAGCGCAACGTGTCACTGCGAGGTGTCGACTACGGCGACATCCAGGACGCCACGCAGAACACGGTGCGCCAAGTGGTCACGATCAAGGTGGGGATCTCCTCCGACAAGGCCAAGGAGATCAACAAGCTGATCAAGGAGAAGGCCGCCAAGGGCACATCCAGTCAGACCCAGGGCGAGTCGATCCGAGTGTCGGCCAAGAAGCGCGACGCACTGCAGGACGTGATCACCATGCTCAAGGCCGAAGACGTGGGCATCCCGCTGCAATTCCAGAACTTCCGCGACTGATCGTCGCGGGCCGTCGACGACGGTGGATCGGTCAGCCGGCCGAGCCGTACAGTGCCGACACCGCATCACGGGCGGCCTGGGCGATGTCACCCGGCGACGTCCCGGCCGGGAGCGCCGACACCTCGAGCGGTGCGTTCGATGCACCGATGAGTCCCCAGGCGTTGGCGAACTCGGTGTCGCTGCCTCCACCAGCCATGACGGCTTCGTACGTGGCGAGTTCGACGGCGCGCCACGCCAACAACTCAGCGGCCGCACCGCTGCGCACCGATCCGGTGTACCCGACACCGGGGTCGCACGACGACAACTGCAACGAACCGTCGGGCAGTGCGGTGAACGCACTGGCGAACTCCGCCGGCGCAGCCCCGGTCCAGGCGACCAGCGCCGACCGCAGGGTGTCGGTCTGCTCGACGCCGCCACCGGAGAAGGTGGCGTGGACGCACGCAGTCGTCCCGCGAGTCGCGTGGGTCAGGGAGTTCTCGACGATCGCCTCACTGGCGGCGAACGCTGCGGGGCCGTCGAGGAACCCGTCGAACACGAGGAACCAGAACGACCGATCCTTCGCCACCGGCGAATCGACCACGACGTCGCCATCGACCATCGATGGCGCGCCGGAGACCACCGGAACGTCATCGCCCAGTGGGCCCGGGCCGAGTGGGCCGAGGCCCACCAACGGGTTGGGGGTCTGCTTCGTCGTGAACTCGGCGAACACGTGCGGGGCGAGCAATCGATAGCCGATCACTGGTGGGAGCGCTCCGACCTGGTCGGTCGGCACCGAGTCGACCACGCCGGCGAACTCGGAACGGGCCTGCACCTCACGGGCCTGGCCGATCACCTCGCCTGAGGTCGCTGCGGCAGCGTCGAGGGTTCGACCAGTCTGATCGGACGACCAGCGGAACTCCTGGTCGAGCGATGCCGCAGCCATCGTTCGGACGAGTCCGGCGTCGAGTTCTGCTCCGGCGACGCCGAGCTCCCGGTACACCTGGCCGTCCTCGGCGGAATACAGGCTCACCTGCCAGCCGGTGAGCTGTTGGGCAAGTGTGGCGTCATCGATGACGCCGTTCGCCAGCCCCAGCGCGCGCCATTCGGCCAGTTCGTCGGGAGTTGTCGGGGCCAGCTGTGTTTGCAGTCGACTTGCAAACTGAGCGGTCGGTTCGGCGGTGATCGACGGCGGTTCGACGAAGTCGACCCCGCGAGCGGCTTCGACCGCCTCGGCGTAGAGCGCAGTCTCGCCGTCCGCGTCGACCGGGAAGAGGTACGGCTGCCCGAACACGACACCGGCAGCGACGAGACCGCCGAGGACGACGAGGGTGACGACGAGCTTCAGCCCACCACCCTTCTTGCGGCGCTGCGGCTGCTTGGTCGGCGGACCGACGTTCGATGCCCGATCGAACTCGAACGGAGACGCCGTGACCGGGCGCTGGGCAGGAGAGGGAACGGACGGCAGGAGGGGGCCCACAGCTGCGACCGGCGTCGCCTCCTGGATCTCCGGCAGCACGGTGGTGGCCGGCGACCGCGCGATCAGCTCCGGCCCCGACGTCACGTCGCCGAGCACTGGCACGATCACCGCCGGCGGGGTCGTGCGTACGGTGACGTTGTCGTCGTGGTCCACCGACGGTGCCGGCACCTCGTCGCGAGCCGGTGCCGCAATGGCCGGTGATGCTGCGATGACCGGTGGGGCTGGCGCGGCAGGTAGGGGGGGCGAGACCAACGGAGCGGGTGTCGCCACTGATGGCCCGAGCGACAGATGCTCGAAGACGATCGGCGTCTGGACGAGTGGCTCCGGAGCACCCGTGGGTCCGTCGAGTCGCGTCGATCCAGCCTCGTCAGCTGGGGCATCGCGATCGGTCGAGTCCACGACGGAGTTCCACGAGAGCGTGGGGATGCGCGGAGAGCGGTTGCCGTCAGGCGGAGCCATACAGGTGTCATCGGCACGTCGGCACCCTCGCTTGAGTCGAGATCCGACGAGCCGTGCGGCGGATCAGTCGTCGGCTCTCGCTGCAGCCTTGGCCTGGAGCTCGCCGACGATCGAGGCGTCGGCGAGCGTGGTCGTGTCACCGATGTTGCGACCCACGGCGACGTCGCGTAGCAGGCGTCGCATGATCTTGCCCGAGCGGGTCTTGGGAAGGTCGGGCGTGATGTAGATCTGCTTCGGCTTGGCGATCGCGCCGATCTCGGAGGCGACGTGCGCGCGCAGTACCTCGGCGTCGACGTCCTCTCCACCGCGCAGGATCACGTAGGCGATGATCGCCTGACCCGTGGTGGCGTCCGTCGCTCCGACCACGGCGGCTTCGGCCACAGCCGGATGCGACACGAGCGCAGATTCGACCTCAGTGGTCGAGATGCGGTGACCGGAGATGTTCATCACGTCATCGACGCGGCCGAGCAGCCACAGGTAGCCGTCGTCGTCGAGCTTGGCGCCGTCGCCGGCGAAGTAGCGGCCTTCGAACCGCGACCAGTAGGTCTCGCGGAAGCGCTCGGGGTCGCCCCAGATGCCGCGCAGCATGCCGGGCCACGGACGCGTCAGGGTGAGGTAACCGCCACCGACGTCGACACGGTTCCCCTCGTCGTCGATCAGTTCGGCCGACACACCAGGCAGCGGAAAGGTGGCCGAACCGGGCTTGGTGGTGGTGGCGCCGGGCAGCGGGCTGATCATGATGCCGCCGGTCTCGGTCTGCCACCAGGTGTCCACGACGGGGCAGCGGCCCCCGCCGATGTGTTCCTGATACCAGATCCAGGCCTCGGGGTTGATCGGCTCGCCGACCGATCCGAGCAGGCGCAGCGACGACAGGTCGTGTTTGGCCGGTTCGGCGGCGCCCCACTTCATGAACGTGCGGATCGCCGTGGGGGCGGTGTAGAAGATCGTGACGCCGTACTTCTCGATGATCTGCCAGAACCGATCGTTGCCCGGATGGTTGGGGACGCCCTCGTACATCACCTGGGTGGCACCGTTGGACAGCGGGCCGTAGACGATGTAGCTGTGCCCGGTGATCCAGCCGACGTCGGCGGTGCACCAGAACACGTCGGTGTCGGCGTGCAGGTCGAACACGTACTTCTGGGTGTAGGTGACGTGGGTCAGGTACCCGCCCGAGGTGTGCATGATGCCCTTGGGCTTACCGGTGGTGCCCGAGGTGTACAGCAGGAACAGCAGCTGCTCGGAATCCATCGGTTCGGCGGGACAGTCGGTGGAGGCGCCCTCCATCAGCTCGTGATACCAGTGGTCGCGGCCGTCCACCATGTCGACGTCGTTGCCGCCGCGCTTGACCACCACGACGTGTTCGATCGTCGGCGTGTCGGCGCAGGCTTCGTCGGCCGCCGGCTTGAGCGGGAACACCTCGCCGCGGCGGTAGCCCCCGTCGGCGGTGATGAGCACCTTGGCTTCGGCGTCGTTGATGCGATCGGCGAGCGACTGCGACGAGAAGCCGCCGAACACCACGCTGTGGGCGGCGCCGATGCGGGCGCAGGCGAGCATCGCCACCGCTGCCTCGGGGACCATCGGGAGATAGATGTTGACGCGGTCGCCCTGCTGCACGCCGAGGTCCTTGAGGACGTTGGCGAACTGGCTGACCTCATCCAGCAACTCTCGATATGTGATGGTTCGGGTGTCGCCGGGCTCGCCCTCCCAGTGGATTGCGACCTTGTCGCCCTTGCCACCGAGCACATGACGGTCGAGACAGTTGTACGCCACGTTGAGTTGACCGCCGACGAACCACTTCGCGTCGGGCAGATCCCACTCCAGGATCGTGTCCCACGGCTTCGCCCAGTCGACGAGCCCCGAAGCCTGGCGCGCCCAGAAGGCCTCGTCGTCCTCGGCGGCCTGGTCGTACAGGAACGTGTCTGTCACGAGTGAGTTCGCCTTGAACTCCTCCGACGGCGGAAACTTGCGGTTCTCGGCGCTCAGTGCGTCGATCGTGTCATGTGTGTCCTTCGTGTCGCCGTTCCCCTGTTCAGCCATGCGTGCGATGGTAGATCACTCGCGCCGACGATCGTCAGGGCGGACCCACGCCGCCGCCCGATCCCAGAGCGATGAGTTTGCACGCGACCTGTCCGCGCGGAAACTCATCGGTCGGGGCGCCCGGCCGGGGCGCGGGGGCTGGCAACGTTCGACAGGCGTGTCGGCGGCGAGATCACCCATCGGCCGATCCTTGCAGACCTCGTTCCACAGCAGCGACCGTCCAACCCTGTGGTACCCCTCGGTCATGATGGAGTCATGGACCAATCCAGCGCCGCCGCGACCATCCCGTCGGGAAACGACTGGGCGTCGGATGCCTCAGCGCCGTTGGCAGGTATCGAGTACATCGAGGCGTGGCGGGCAGCGGTGCGACCGTTCCCGGGTTCGGTGCCACCGTTTGCAGGGTTCTCCCCCATCGACACCAACGAGCCAGTCGATGACAGTGACACGATTGGCGACGTGGTCGCCTCAGCGGTGGCGGCGATCGATGCGCTCGGCTCGATCGACCCGTTGGCTGCAGAACCGCAGGCGTTGGCAAAACTGGTCGAAGGCGTCAAACAACTCCGGCGGATGGTCGACGCTGCTTGCACCGATGTGGCCCACGTGATCGATGTCCGCAATCCGTTCCGCAAGCAGGGCTACCTCAACACCCGAACCTTCCTCAAACAACGCGCACAACTCTCCGGGCCCGAGGCGTATCGGCGCATCCAGACCGCACGCATGCGCGACCAACTGCCCGAATGGGGTGCTGCGGCGCGGCGCGGCGTCGTCGGCGTCGCACAGAGTGAAGCGATGGGTCGCGTTGCCGCGAACCAGCGCATCGACCCCGAGGTGCTGACCCGCGATGCAGGCTTGCTACTCGACGACGCGATGGATCTTCCGTTCGTCGAGTTCGAACGGAACTTGCGGGTATGGGAAGCGCTCGCCGATCCCGACGGCGACGATGCCCGCAACGAGCGCTCCGAGGCCCGACGCGACATCAACCTGCGCTCCCGACCCGACGGCGGCTGGAACCTCACCGGCTACCTCCCCGAACTGTTGGGCGTCGAGTTCGCCGAGATCTTTGGGTGGTTCCTCGACGCCGAGTGGCGCAACGACTGGGCCGACGCCCGCCAACGGCTCGGCGACAACGCAAGCCAGTCCGACCTCGCCCGCACCGAAGCACAACGTCGCGCCGATGCCATGATGGCGATGGCACGCGCCTCGGTCAGCCGCGATCCCGACCTCGCACGTCCCTCGGCCAGCAGTATCTGCGTCGACGTACTGCTCGATCACGAGACCATGCAGGCCCACGCTTCTGGCGAGACGCCCGATCCGCGCCGATTCCGTAACGTGGTGTCTCGCACCCAGAGCGGGCGACGGCTGCACCCGGACGACGCCGTCAACGCCGCCCTCGTCAACCACATCCGCCGCGTGGTCTACGACTCGTCCGGCACCGTGATCGACCTCGGCCGCCGCTCACGGTTGTTC
>JBBQEU010000151.1:0-6659 GCA_038321235.1 Acidimicrobiales bacterium
CATCTCGTGCTGCAACGCCTCCACCCGAGGATTGTTCTGGCCCTTCACCATCCCGAACACCTCATAGCCCTGCGAATGCAGAAACTCGGCCAAATGCTGACCATCCTGGCCAGTGATCCCGGTGACAAACGCTGTAGGCATGAGGCTGGCGAGTCTACGGCTCGGCACCCAGACCTCGCAGATACGCTCGGGATCCGCATGCTACGAGTGGCGATCGATGTCGGGCCGACCCACGGCCGACGTACCGGTGTCGGCAACGCCGTGGCATGGACCGTCGACGCACTGGCAGACCGAGACGGATTGGAACTCCAGCGGTACGTGACGAGCGCCCGTGCACGCTTGCGATCGTCCGAACGTCGCATCCCCATGCCAGCGGCGTTGGCCCTGCGGGCCTGGGCCCGGCCGTCGGTTCCGATGGATCGGTGGCTGGACCATCCTGACGTGGTCCATGGCACCAACTACGTCGTGCCGCCGACGCGCTGTCCGCGAATCGTGTCGGTGTACGACTGCTGGTTCCTCGACCATCCCGAGGACGCAGACCCCGATGTCCTGCGAGCAGCGGCCGTGCTGCGCCGGGCCGTGGCGGACGGCGCCCATGTTGTCACCAGCTCGGATGCCACGACCCGACGGGTCCGCGAGTTGCTCGGTACCGAACGGGTCCGCACGATCCTGCTCGGTCCTCCACCTGCTGATGACGCTCCCCCGTTGACCCAGGCACCGCCCGGGCTGCCAGAGCTCTCGGAGTTCCTGCTCTCGGTCGGAACGATGGAGCGACGCAAGAACCTGCCGACGCTCGTCGACGCCTTCGGTCGTCTCGCTCGTGAACAGGCCACGGTTCGCCTCGTCATCGCCGGCGCGGCCGGAAACGACGTTGCCGCAGTCGATCGGGCCATCGCCCGTCTCCCATCCGACGCTGCGGAACGGGTCGTGCGTACCGGCATCGTCGATGCGGCAACCAAGCGGTGGCTCATCACCCATGCGCGAGCCCTGGTCTATCCGTCGCTCGACGAGGGATTCGGGTTCCCCATCCTCGAAGCCCAGCAAGCTGGTACGCCGGTCGTTGCCAGCACCGCTGGCTCGATCCCGCAAATCGCTGGCGCCGCCGCTCTGCTCAGCCCCGCACGTGACGCGGAGGCACTCGCCGCCAACCTCTTCTGGATCGTCAGCAACGACGAGATGCACGCAAAACTGGTGCGACGTGGCAGTGCCAATGTGGCACGGTTCTCCTGGGCAACGACTGCCGAGCACTACCACTCGATGTACCAGGAGTTGGCCGACCATGCCTGAACCGACATCCATCGCCGTGATGTGCGGGGGTGTCGGCGCCGCACGGTTCCTGCGTGGCCTGATCGACGCCGTCGACGACCCAGCGACGATCACCGCTGTGGTCAACACCGGCGACGACTGCTCGCTGCACGGGCTGGCGATCTCGCCGGATCTCGACACGGTCACCTACACCCTCGCCGGGGCGATCGATCCCGAGCGGGGATGGGGGCTGGTCGGCGAGACCTGGCGAGCAATGGAGTCACTCGAGCGGTTCGAGGCGGTTCGGCCCGAAGGATCGACAGCCGCTCCGCGATGGTTCAACCTCGGCGACAGCGACCTCGCCACCCACTTCTACCGAACCGCCCGTCTCCGCGAGGGCGCCACGCTGACCGACGTGACCAACGAGATCCGCCGGGCCTGGAAGGTGCCCATCGAGGTGGTTCCGATGTCGGACGACCGCCTGTCGACGCTGGTGACGATCGCCGACGGGAGCGAGATCTCGTTCCAGGACTACTTCGTGCGTCTGCGCCACGGCGTGCCGATCAGCTCCATCCGTTTCGACGGTGACGCTGGACTGTCCGAACCAGCCCGGCGAGCACTGTCGTCGGCGACCTCGGTGGTGATCGCACCGTCGAACCCACTGGTGTCGATCGGCCCGATCCGGTCGCTCGCCGGCGTCGACGATCTACTCGTCGAACGTCGCGACCGAGTGGTCGCGATCTCGCCGATCGTCGGTGGCGCGGCGTTGAAGGGACCCGCCGACCGGATGCTCGTCGAGCTCGGTCACGAACCGAGCGTGGTCGGGGTCGCCCGGCTCTACTCACCGATCGCGTCGACGCTGGTGATCGACGCAGTCGATGCCCACCACGTCGGCGCCGTCGAGGCAACGGGCATGCGGTGCGTCGTCACCGAGACCGTCATGTCGACACCCCATGTCGCCCGTCAGCTCGCCCTCGAAACCCTCGCGTCGCTTCCCTGAGCGCCAGATCGTGCCTGGCTCGATGTGACGCTCGGCCCCGTTGCTCGATCGCTCGTCACTCGAGGAGTCGGAGGAGGCCCTCGTCGAGCCCGGTCCACGGCGACCACCCGAGGTGGATGCGAGCCCGCACGGGCGACACCGCGAAGCGCTGCACCTCATGGAGACGGCCCGGCCCGCGAGACGGCTCGATGGCGTCGGCGCCGGCGATCGACGCGGCAACCCGCGACCAGAGTTCGGAGATCGAGGTCTGCTCGCCGGTCCCGATGTTGATGACCAACCCGCTCCCCCGACTCCCTGAGCGCACCAATGCGTCGACGACGTCATCGATGAACACGAAATCGCGTGTCTGGCGACCATCGCCGGACACCATGGGCGATCGGCCACTGACCGCAGCGTCGAGGAACGCTGCGACCACGCCTCCCGTCGCCCGCTGGCGAGGGCCGTAGACGCTGCCGAGCGCCAGCGCCGTGAACTCGATGGCGTGCAGATCGCGATACGACACGAGCAGATCGATGATCGAGCGTGCGACGACACCGCGAACATCGCGCGGTTCGAGCTGCGACGATTCGCCCTCCTTCACGGGCAACGATTTCGAAGCGGGATGCCCGTAGATCGCCGATGCCGGAATGGCCACGACGACCTTGGCGACGCCGTGACGCCGGGCTGCTTCGAGCGTGGCCAGTGCAGACAGCAAGGCGCCGCCCTGTGCGATCGCGGCCGGGTCGTGACGCGGGAGCAGTGCGAGGTGGAAGATCACGTCGGGGTGTCGCTGTCCGATCGACGACTCGGCCTCGGCCGAGTCGGCGTCGAGATGATTGATACGGAGCGCGCCGCCCGACGCCCGTGCCGCTGCCAGGTTGGCGAGCGACCCAACGGTGAGGTTGTCGATGACATCGACGGTGTGCTCTTCGGCGAGCAGGCGGTCGACGAGATGCGAGCCGATGAATCCTGCCCCTCCGATGACGACGACGTTCACGAACTGGACCGTAGCGCCAGCATCACGGCTCGGGTCCGGCCGTCACTCCGCGGCGGGCGCGGTGGCGTCGATCAGCGTGGCGCCGTCGGCGACGTGGCCCTCGGCGCCGATCATCGAGTCGCGCACCACGGCGTCGCGTCCGACGGCGCCCATCACCAGCGATCGCTCGACGGTGGCACCGGCAGCCACGCTGGCGCCGGGGAGCAGCACCGAATCGACCACCGACGCGCCGGCAGCGATACGCACTCGCTCACCGACGATGCTGTGATGGACCACGGCGTCGGTGGACACGTCGGCCGATGGCGCGATGGCGTCGCAGCGCTCGGTGCGGCGTTTGCCGTCGAGCAGGTCGAGATTGGCCGCCCGATACAACGTGGGCACGCCAGCGTCGATCCAGTAGTCGTGGGTGGCCACGCCGTAGAGACCCCCGTCCGCGACGATGCGCGGGAACGTGTCGCGCTCGACCGACACTTTCGTCGCTGCGGGGATGCGAGCGAGCACCGACGGCTCGAACACGTAGGTGCCTGCATTGATCAGGTTGCTCGGCTCGGTTCCCAGCGCCGGCTTCTCGATGAACGCTCGTACCGAGCCGTCGGCGGCGAGATCGACCACACCGAACGCCGAGGGATCTTCGACCCCGATCAGGTGGAGGGTCGCCTCGGCACCGAACGAGCGGTGGGCCTCGACCAGCGCAGCGACGTCGAGGTCGGTCATCACATCGCCGTTGGCCACCACGAACGTGTCATCGATGCCGGCGAACTCCGCCGCGAACTTGATCGCTCCGGCAGTGTCGAGCGGCTCGGGCTCGACGGCATACGTGAGTGCGACATCGCCACACCGGCCGTCGGGGAAGGCCTCGATGAACGGCTCGGGTCGGAACCCGAGCGCCAGGACGACCTCGGTGACACCGCCACGACCGAGCCGGTCGACCAGTCGGGCGATCATCGGGACGTGACCGATGGGCAGCATCGGCTTGGGAACGCTCAGCGTGAGTGGGCGCAACCGTGTGCCGAAGCCGCCGACCAGGACGACCGCGCGCATCAGCCCTCGGTGGTGTCGGGTACGTCGGCCGTCGTGTCGCTCGGCGTGCTGTCGACCGGGATCGAGTCACCGGGCGGAAGCGACGTGTTCGGATCGAGCACCCCGGAATCGATCTCGCCGAGCGCCGGGAGTTGCGGAGCCCACGGCGGCATGCTCACGTCGGTGTCGTCGGGTACGAACGCGATCGCCACGACCATCTGATCGCGGTCGAGGCGGATGTTGTCGAAGTCCGCGATGTAGGTGGTGCCGGAGTCGGTGTCGGTGAAGTTGCTCCAGACGACCACTTTCAATTCCGCGCTCTCCTCGGACCCGTCCACCGTGCATGTGTCGCCGTCTTCCCAGACGAGGATGTCCTCACGTGCGAGGAGCTCGTCGCGAGGCGGATCTGCGGCGGCGAACTGCTCTTCGAGCGCCGGCTGCTGGGATTCGGGGAAGGTCAACTTGTCGTTGGTGAGATCGACGCCGTAGGTATCGAGGAACACGCCGAGCCGGGCATTGCTGCCGACCGCCGCCGACGTGAACGGGTGCCAGTGGATCAGGCCGTCCTCGTGGCTGTGGACACCCGTGCGCTGGTACTGGGTGAAGTTGTCGGTGCCCTGCTGTTCGGCGTCGCCTTCGAGCTTCAACCAGGTGTCGCACAGGTAGAAGCCGTAGGCGTGGTGCCAGTGGTCGGAGACCTGCGGCGCACCCGAGGCATCGACCGACGGCTGGCTCTGGCGGGCGTACACCACGAGCGAGAGCCCGAGCACGATCACGACGGTCACGACGACGGGGAACAGCGTGCCTCCCTGGAATCGGACCTTCTTGCCCGAGCCGGACTTCGCCAGCCTGGCGGCCTTCTTGGTGGATGACGAGGAAGAGGAGGGTGCCACGACCGAAGAGGTTAGCGACGCCCCGATCGGATGCGGGTTCAGGCCAGTGAACGCAGCAGATCGTCGTAGGCGGCCCCGACCGCAGCCGGGGATGCCTCGCGCTCGACCCACTCCCGTCCGAGGGCACCGAGTCGGGCCGCACGGTCGGGATCAGCGATCATCGACCGGATGGCCTCGATGAAGGCTGGTGCATCGTCGGGGGGCACCGCCAGGCCACCGCCCGAGTCGGCCAGAATACGCGGAACGGCCGTGTCGGGGTCGATCGCAGCCACCACCGGCCTACCCGCAGCCATGATCGAGTAGGTCTTCGATGGCACGCTGACCCTGCCGAGACCTCGCCGCAGCGGCACCACGTGGATGTCGCCGGTGGCGAGCAGCTCCGACAGTCGTGAGGGTTCGATGTAGTCGGCGAATCGCAGGTTCGCGATGTCGATGGCGGCGGTTTCGAGCGATGCGCGGGCCGCCCCGTTGCCGTTGATCAGGAACGTGACCTCGGGCAGCTCGCGCGCCGCGGCCAGCAGTAGCTCGAGCGACTGCGAGAACCCGACGTTGCCCGCATACAGCACGACAGGGCCGTCGCCCAAGCCGAGTTCCACCCGATAGGGCGTCGCACGGTCGGCGGGCACGATGGCGTCGGTGTCGACGAAGTTGGGGATCACGTGGACGGTGTCGCCTGCACGATCACCGCGAGCAGCCTTCAGCTTCGCCACGACGTTGTCGCGCAGATCGTCCGACAACACGGTGACGGCGTCAGCGGCCAGGTAGCTCACGCGTTCGAGCCACGCGGCCGCTGCGATGATCGCACGGTTGGAGATCGCGCCGGTCTCGACGGCCGCGTCCGGGAAGACGTCTTGGATGTTGAACACCAGCGGGCAACGCCGCAGGCGGCTCGCCACCCAGCCGGTGAGCCCGAGCGTGAGCGGCGGTGACATGGCGATCACCGCACCTGAGCGACGGAACCAGCCGCCGACGCGGAGGCACTGCAGGCCGGCCAGCAGCGAGTAGGCGCCGAAGCCGAGGGCGCGTCGCACCAGGTTCGACTTGTCGCGCCCGGGGAACGGATGCACCCGGGTGATCGACCCCCACGGTGTGGTCTCGGAGCGGACCAGGCGCCCCTGCCAACCCGGTTCGATGCGGTGCGAGCGGTACCACGGCACTGCCGTGACGACGTGCACGGTGTGGCCGAGCGCCACCAGCTCGTTGACGATACGGGTCATGACCACACCGGTCGGCGCGGTGTCCGGCTCGAAGTGCGGGCACAACACCACCAGCGGTCGCAGCGCTCTGGGTTCGTTCGTCATCGCCCGATCCGGAAGGCCAAGTCGTACGCGTCGGCGAGCGCGGCACCAGAGTGTTCGGTGGTGAACGCCCGAGCGCGCTCACGACCCGCCGCACGCATGTCGTCGGTGCGATCAGCGATCACGTCGAGCGCGCCGGCCCAGGCCTCGAGGGCGAGTGGGAGGACCAGGCCGGCGTCGCCGGCAACCTCGGCGAGCGCCGGTTGGTCGGAACAGACCACCGGCGT
>JBBQEU010000152.1:0-6634 GCA_038321235.1 Acidimicrobiales bacterium
ACGTCGAGCCAGAACGCATCGAGCAACCCTGGGAACGTGTCGATGAACACGTCGCCGTCGAAGAACGCCTGGCGGACCCGCTCCCAGCCGGGGGTGAGCGGGATCAGGATGATCAACGCTCCGACGACGACGATGGTGCTGTTCGCGGCGATGGCGACCGACCGCCGGCGTCGAGCGCGCTCGTAGCGCTCGCGCCGGGTCGGTCGGTCGGACATCAGTGACGGAACGTGCTGGTGGCGGGTCGGGTCACTCGGCCGTGATCACCGGTGCGCCGGTGAAATCCGAGAGCCACTCCTGGGTGATCGAATCGAGCCCGCCGTTGTCGGTGAGCGTCGTGATCGCGGCGTCGACGCACGCAGTGAGCGCGCTGTCCTTCTCGAGGACGAACCCGAACTGGTCGGTCGTACCGCCTGCGTCAGCAGGGAACTGGCCGACGACCGCGCTTCCCTCGATCTCCACGCCGGACACGAACAGTGCCGTCGGCAGGTCGAACACGGCGGCATCGATCTGGTTCGCTTCGAGGGCGGCCTTGGCGCCGACGTTGTCGTCGTACACGAACGGCTCCTGGGTGGGCTGGATCACGTCGGTGATGAACGCCAGGCTGGTGGTGCCGACCTGGGCGCCGAACTTGACGTCCTTGAGGTCGGCGATGGTGGTCGCTCCCTCGGCCGAGGAGCCCTCGAGCGCCACGATGGCCTGGTTGCTCGTGAAGTACGGCAACGAGAAGTCGATGTTCTCGGCGCGCTCGGGAGTGATCGTGTACTGCTGCAGGTTGATGTCGAAGTTCTTCGCGCCGGGCTGGATGGCTTCGTCGAACGTGGTGCGTACCCAGGTGACGGCGTCACCTTCGTACCCCATCTCGGCGGCGACGGCATACGCGACTGCCGCCTCGAAACCCTCCCCGGTCTCGGGGGCATCGTCGATCACCCACGGGTAGAAGGCGGGCTCGCCGGTGGCGATGGTGAGTACGCCGTCGTCGATCGTGGCCGCACAGTCACCGGTGGCAGCACCGTCGTCGGACCCGCCGGAGGTGTCGGAGGTGTCGGTCGGGGCATCGGTGTCGTCAGCGGATCCGCTGGCATCGTCGTCGCTGCCGCAAGCGGCAAGGACGAGGGCGCCGACGGCGATGGCCGGAATGATCCGGCGCAGGGCGGGGGAGCGTCGCATGAGGTTCTCCTTCTGGTTGTTGTTCACGCGACGCAGAAACTACTGCCTCGCCCGACGCAGCACGCCCTCGTTGTCGGGTCTACGTTCCGAACGTGGCCCGCCGATCGAGGACCGATGTCGTTCGGGGCTCGCTCGTCCTGTGCGTTGGAGCGCTCTTCGCCGGGGCGGTCTGGTTCCAGAGGGACACCGTCGTGGACGCGATCGACGAGATGCGTGCGCTGTCGTTCGGGGTCGTGGTCGCGCTGGTCGGGCTCGGCGTCCTCGAACGGGTGAGCCGGGCCGACATCGTTCGGCGGCTCCTCGGGACCACCACGTTCGCCCGCTCGCTGACGATCCACGACGTGGGGACTGCTGCCAGCAAGGGCGTGCCCCTCGGTGGACCGCTCGCCACCGGGCTTCGCTGGTCGATCGCACGAGATTCGTCGGTGCCCACGACGACGTTCACCTCGATGCTCGTCGCCTACGGGGTCGCGACCACGTTCGTCACCTGGCTGTTGCCGTTCGGGGTGCTGCTCGTGGAAGTCACGCAGCGGCCGCCGACTCGCACCGACACGGCGATGCTCGCCGTGTGTGCCGTGGTGGTCGGTGGTTCGACGCTGTTCTGGGCGGTGGTACTCCGGTCCGAGCGAGTCACCACCTGGATGGTGGGATTCCTGCGTCGTCTCACCGCCCGCGTGATCCATCGGTGGCCGAAGCAGTCCCAGCAGCTCGCCGGCCACGATGTCGGGGCCGGCCTCCTCGATGTTCGCGCCTCACTTCGTGCGGTCGCTGGTCGTCCGTTCGGACTGCTGGCTCGCACCGCGCTCGCTCAGTCGGTCGGCGCCGTGATCCTGCTCGTGGCGCTACGCGGGCTGGGTGTCGGCGACGAACTGGGCATGCTGGAGTTCGCACGTGTCTACTTCGTGGTCAACCTCCTCAGCTCGTTCGTCCCGGTCCCCGGCGGGGTCGGTGTGGTCGAAGCGGGCCTGACCGGTGCGCTCGTGGCGGCGGGCGTGAACCCATCGACCGCTCTTGCCGGGGTGCTCGTCTACCGCCTTCTCACCTACGTCGCCCCCATCGCGCTCGGCGCGACGTTGTACGTGGTGTGGCGACTCGACGTCGCCCGCCGGGCACGATCGACAGCGGCGTCCGGCCATCCCGATCAGGTCCCCGAGAGCAACGCGATCGCCGTTCAGCGCCGTGTGGAGGCCAGCGTGACCCGGCGAATCGAACTGCACGAAGCAGCGATCATCGAATAGGTTGCGGACCGTGAATCGTGTGACGACTGCCGGACATCCTTCTTCCGCATCCAGGTGGTGGCACTGATGGCGCGCTTCGGCCGGTTGCTCACGGCCATGGTCACCCCGTTCGACGAGGACGGCGAACTCGATGTCGACGCGGCGGTGGCGCTCGCCGAGTGGCTGGTGGAACAGGGCAACGAAGGCCTCGTGGTGTCTGGCACGACCGGCGAATCACCCGTGTTGTCGATCGACGAGAAGCTCACCTTGTTCGAGGCGGTCGTCAACGCCGTGACCGTCCCGGTGATCGCCGGCACCACCGGATCGAACACCCTTCACGACATCGGCCTCACCGAGGAAGCCGGGCATCTGGGCGTCGCTGGCATCCTCGGCGTGTGTCCGTTCTACAGCCGACCGTCGCAAGCAGGCCTCGAGACCCACTTCCGGGCGATCGCCGCGTCCACCGACCTGCCAGTCGTGCTCTACGACATCCCGATGCGCACCGGCCGCAAGATCGAGAGCACCACACTCGTTCGTCTCGCCAATGATGTGGCGAACATCGTTGCCCTCAAGGACGCTGCGGGGAACCCAGGCGCCACCGCCGCGGTAGCGGCGAACTGTCCTGATGGCTTCGAGATCTACTCGGGTGACGACGCGATGACCTTGCCGCTGCTGGCGGTCGGCGCCGTCGGAGCGATCGGGGTGGCCACCCACTGGTGTGCGCCCGACCAGGTCGCGATGTTCGACGCCTGGGAGCGTGGCGACGTCGCGGCGGCCCGGCGGATCAACGCTCGCCTGTTGGAGAGCTACGAGTTCGAGACCAGCGACGCCGCCCCGAACCCGGTACCGTCGAAGGCCATGTTGAGAACACTCGGTCATGCTGTCGGGGAATGCAGGTCCCCGATGGGGCCGACGCCCCACGGACTCGAAGACGCCGCCCGCGGTGTCTACGAACGCCTGGTGGCCGCCCGTGGCTGAGCGCACGTCACCCGGCTCGACCGACCCGAAGATCCCCGTCCGCATCATCTTCCTGGGCGGGCTGGGTGAGATCGGGCGCAACTGTATGGCGATCGAACAGGGCGCAGCCGACGACCCCGACCGCACGGTCATCCTCATCGACTGCGGGTTGATGTTCCCCGACGCGAACATGCACGGCGTCGACCTGATCTTGCCCGACTTCACCTATCTCCGCGAGAACGCCGAGCGAATCTCGGCGCTCGTCCTCACTCATGGCCACGAGGATCATGTCGGCGCCATCCAGTACCTGCTGCGCGATCACGACGGCATCGGCGACCTGCGCAGCGACCCGCTGCCGATCTACGGCGCTGCGCTCACCCTCGGGTTGGCCCGCAACCGCATCGAGGAAGCCGGGTTGCTCCCGAAGACCGACATGCGCAAGGTCGCCGACGGCGAAACCGTCGAGATCGGTTCGCTGGCGGTCGAGTTCATCCCTGTCACCCATTCGGTGCCGCATGCGCACGCCATCGCGGTGCACACCGCTCAGGGTGTGGTGTTGCATTCGGGCGACTACAAGATCGACCTCACCCCGGTCGACTCGCGACGCACCGACCTCGCCCGCCTGGGCCAGTTGGCGAAGGGTCCTGGCATCCGGCTGTTGATGGCCGACTCCACCAATGCCGAAGAGGCGGGCTACTCGCCGAGCGAGACCACCGTTGGTGCCGTGCTCACCGGATTGTTTGCCGCCCATCGCGATCGCCGCATCGTCACGGCCAGCTTCGCCAGTCACCTCCACCGAATCCAGCAGATCGCCACGGCTGCGATGGCCGACGGCCGAAAGATCGCCACGCTCGGGTTGAGCATGAAGAAGAACATCCGGCTCGGGCGTGAGCTGAAGGTGCTCGACATCCCCGAGTCGGCGATCATCGACATCGAGGAGATCGACAAGTACCTCCCGGGGCAGGTCTGCATCATCTCCACCGGGTCGCAGGGCGAGCCGATGTCGGCGCTGGGTTTGATGGCCCGTGGTGAGAACAAGTGGCTCAAGGTCGGCGAACACGACACCGTGGTGTTGTCGAGCCACGCGATCCCCGGCAACGAGGGCAACGTCAATGCCGTCATCGACGGGCTGATCCGGATGGGTGCCGATGTGGTGCACTCGGGCATCCTCGACGTGCACGCCACCGGTCACGCCCAGGCCGACGAGATCAAGACCTACCTGTCGATCGTCAACCCCGAGTGGTTCGTGCCGATCCACGGCGAGTACCGCCACATGGTCGCGAACGCCAAGCTCGGTGAGTTGATGGGCGTGGCGCGCGACCGGGTGTTGCTGTGCGAGGACGGCGATGTGCTCGAGCTGACCGCCGAGGAGCTTCGCCCTGTCGGCCTGGTGCCGTCCGGCTACCTGTACGTCGACGGCATCGTCGGTGACGTCGGCCAAGGCGTGCTGCGCGACCGTCAGAAGCTTGCCGAGGAAGGCGTGGTCGTCGTGGTCGTCACGGTCGACATCCAGACCGGCAAGGTGCTGGTCGGTCCCGAGATCATCACACGCGGTTGGGTATACGCACCCGAGGCCGAGGACCTGCTCGACGAGGCGTGCGACACCGTCGCCGATGCCGTCGAGAAGTCGCTCGCCAAGGGCGTGCGCGACGTCGAAGCACTCGAACGAGATGTCCGCCGCGCTGCCGGCAAGTTCGTCAGCGAGCGCACCAAGCGCCGACCGATGATCGTGCCCGTCGTCATGGAGGCCTGATTGTCGCGGTGGATCGTCGCCGGTGTCATCGGCCTGCTGGTCGTGGTCGGGGCCGCGTGTGGGGGCGATGACGCCGACGGTGACAACGGTGGCGGCGGGGCTGGCGCTGACGACGCGTTCGTGTCGGACATCCGCCCGGCGATCGACGCGATCGAGGCCGAGCTCGGTGCTGGGGCGGTGTTCTTCGAAGTCACCGCGAGCCAGCAGGTGACCAACCTCTTCGTTGCCGTCGACGATGCATCGGCAGCAGTGCCGTACGTGTACCTCGACGGAGAGTTGCAGCCGCCGGCACCGACGCTGACCGGCGCATCGGGCTTCACGTTCTCGGCCGACGCCGTCGACTTCGACGAGGGTTCGATCCTCGACGCCGTGAGCGACGAGTTGCCGGACTCCACGATCGAAGCGCTCAGCATCGAGGGTGGCGAAGGCGGTGTCGTGCGCTATGTCGTCTCGACGTTGTCGCCGGGCGGCGGCCGCCTCGACGTCACGGTGTCGAAGGACGGCGCCGTCCTCGAGGTCGACCCCGTCTGAAATTCGTGATGCGTGGTGTCAGACACCAAACGTCCACCACGCGTCACGGTTTTTGGGTGAGAGGGTCACGGTTCGGTGTGACAGCCCCTTGGTACCGTGTACGACGTCATGTCCACCTGGGGTCCGTCCAAGAAGCGATCGTCGTCGCCGAGCAAGACGTCCGCGTCCAAGAAGCGCTCCACGGCTCCCACGAAAGCAGCCGCGAAGGGTGGCACCAAAGCGAACTCGGCCGGCACGAGCTCGTCATCGAAGCGTTCGAAGGCAGGGAGCGTCGACGACCTCACTCCGCCCGAGGGGTCGGGCTCTCGGCGTGACCAGGCCCAGGCCGAGCTTCGCGAGGCGGTCGGCGGACGTGAACACGAATTCGTCGGGCTCGGCCTCATCGGATTGGCCATCCTGCTCGGCCTCGCTGTCTATGTGAACCTCGCCGGCCCGCTGGGTCGGGGCATCGAGACGTTGGCCGGCTGGTTGTTCGGGCTCGGCCGTTATGCCGTGCCTGTGGTGCTGGTCGCCATCGGCATTTCGTTCCTGCGCAAGGGACGATCTGCCAGCCCGTTCCAGCTGATCGTCGGGTGGTCGTCGATGTCGCTGTCCGTGCTCGGGCTGCTGCAAGTCGCCCGTGGCGCCGAACGACTCGGCAACGCAGCCGATGGAATCGATGATGCGGGCGGTTGGATCGGTGCCCTCGTCGGCACGCCTCTCGAAGCGTTGCTGGCCACGGCGGGCGCCGCCGTGGTGCTCGTCGCCGCGTTCACCGGTGGGGCGCTGTTGGTCACTCGCACCTCGATCAAGACCTTCGCCCAGCAGACCGGTGGGTTCCTCACCGCCGTCGGTGCCCCGCTCGGCCGTGCCGCCAAGTCGGGCATCAACAACATCTCCACCCTCAACAGCGACCGCGAGGCCGGTTCCGCTGCGGGCTCGGGGTCCACCGACGCGCCCGGTGTCGCCGGCGGTGCATCGTCACTCACGCCTGGGCTGTACGACTTCGCCGCCGAGGGCGACGACCTCG
>JBBQEU010000153.1:0-6585 GCA_038321235.1 Acidimicrobiales bacterium
CCGGAACCGATGACGACGCTGTAGAGCGGTTCGTCGGCGATGCGGATCGGCATGCCGGTCTCGTGTTCGAGACGTTGGGCGAGACCGCCGAGCAGCGCGCCGCCACCGGTGATGGTGATGCCGTCTTCCATGATGTCGGCCGCCAGTTCGGGCGGGGTCTTGTCGAGCGTCGTCTTCACGGCATCCACGATGGCAGAGATCGGCTCGGCAACGGCTTCACGTATCTGCTCGGTCGTGACTTCGATGGTGCGCGGCAACCCCGAGATCAGATCTCGACCGCGGATGTCAGCGGAGAGCTCGAGCTCCAACGGCCATGCCGAACCCATCTGGATCTTGATCTCTTCGGCGGTGCGGTCGCCGATGGCCAGCGAGAACTCCTTCTTCACGTACTGCAGGATCGCCTCGTCGAGTTCGTCGCCCGCCACGCGGATCGACTGGGCTGTGACGATGCCGCCGAGGCTGATCACCGCGACCTCGGTGGTGCCGCCGCCGATGTCGACGATCATGTTGCCGCTCGGCTCGTGCACGGGCATGTCGGCGCCGATCGCTGCAGCCATTGGTTCTTCGATGATGTGTACCGGCTTGCGGGCACCGGCATATTCGGCTGCGTCCTGAACAGCACGCTGCTCGACGCCGGTGATGCCCGACGGGACGCAGATCACCATGCGTGGCTTACTCCACTTCGAGCCGGCCACCTTCTGGATGAAGTAGCGCAACATCTTCTCGCAGACCTCGAAGTCGGCGATCACGCCGTCCTTCAGCGGTCGGATCACCTTGATGTGGTTCGGTGTTCGGCCCATCATCCGTTTGGCTTCCATACCGACCGCGACGGGGCGGCCGTCGGTGGCGTTGATCGCAACGACTGATGGTTCGTCGAGGACCACGCCGTGACCACGGACGTAGACCAGCGTGTTCGCCGTGCCGAGGTCGATGGCGAGATCACGGCCCAGACTGAGCGGGTTGTTGCGGGCCATTGGACGGCCACCTTTCACGAGCTGTCGCAAGATGCCAGGACCGGCACTCCTACGGTGCCAGGAACCTGAATCCTGAAATGTTACAGATTGGGGAAGAAAATCCCGATCTCGCGCTCGGCGGACGCCAGCGAATCGCTGCCGTGCACCAGGTTCTCGGTGAACAAGATGCCGAGGTCACCACGGATGGTGCCAGGTGCCGCCGAGCGCGGGTTCGTGGCACCCATCATCGCACGTACGACCTCCCAGGTGTCCTCCGGGCCTTCGATCACCATCGCGACGACCGGGCCACGGCTCATGAACTCGACGAGCTCCGCGTAGAAGCCCTTGCCGACGTGCTCTTCGTAATGCCGCGCGAGCGTGTCGGTATCGAGCGCTCGGACGTCCATCGCGACGACGTCGAGGTTCTTGGCCTCGAATCGCGAGACGATCTCGCCGACGAGCTTTCGTTCGACGGCATCAGGCTTCAACAGGACGAGTGTGCGATCAGACATGGCGTCGGAACCTATCTGGACGGTCGGGCCTCACCACGTTCCGGTGACCCCACACAGAAATCCGCCACGATTCGATCGGAAAGCGAACGGAACCTGCCGGATTTCGGGGATGGGCGGTGAGGTCCGACCAATCAGATCAGTTGGCGTAGCGCTGGAGGACGGGGCGGGCGGCGCCGGCGGTGTAGAGGCTGCCGGTCGCGAGGACGGCGTCGTCGCCATCGGCGTACTCCATCGCCCGCTGGCACGCTGCCTCGACGGTGTCGAAGACGAACACGTCGTCGCAGCCGAGGCGGCGAGCTGCGTCGGCCACCTCGGAGGCGGGCACCCCTCGGGGTGACGGGGCGGTGCAGGCGAACACGACGTCGAACTCGTCGGCTCGGAGCGCAGCGAGCATCTCCTCGGGATCACGCAACGTGCCGACGATCAGGATCCGGCGACCCTCGGGGTCGAAGTCATCGAAGAAGACCTGCGCGCAGGTGTCGGCACCCGGGGCGTTGTGGGCGCCGTCGACGATCGCCAGCGGCTGGCGACCGAGGACTTCGAACCTCCCCGGCATCACCGTCTCCGCGAAACCCTCCAGCACGACGTCCTCGGGCAGCGGCGCCGCGAAGAACGTCTCGACGGCCACCAACGCCACGGCGGCGTTCGCGCCCTGATACGAGCCGTGCAGCGGCAGGTACACGTCGGTGTAGATCGTGGTGGGTGTTCGGATGTCGATGAGGCGGCCGCCGACCGCGAGTCGATTCCCGACGACCTCGAAGTCATCGTCGGCGACGAGCATGCTGGCGCCTCCCGCAGCGCGGAAGATGTCGACGAGTTCGGGCCGCGTCTCGCCGACCACGGTGGCCGATCGGGGCTTGATGATGCCGGATTTCTCTCGTGCGATGTGTTCGAGTGTGGGCCCGGCGAACTCGGTGTGGTCCATGCCGATGTTGGTCACGACCGCAACCGTGGCATCGACCACGTTGGTGGCGTCCCAGCGACCGAGCAGGCCGACTTCGATCACCATCGCGTCGACGGCGACGTCAGCGAACCATCGGAACGCTGCAGCGGTGACGATCTCGAAATAGCCGGGTCGGCGTCCGACGATGCCTTCGAGGTCGGCGATCGCCGCGATCTGTTCGGCGAAGTCGTCGTCGGAGATCGGTTCGAGATTGCGGCTGATCCGTTCGTTCACTCGTTCGAGGTGAGGGCTCGTATAGGTGCCCACCGTCAATCCACTCGCAACCAGCAACCGCGAGATCATCTGGGCGGTCGAGCCCTTGCCGTTGGTGCCCGTGAGGTGGATGACGGGTGCCGCATGTTGCGGGTCGCCCATTGCCTCGCAGAGCGCCGCGATCGTGTCGGTCGACGGCGAGGTGATGCGGCCGGTCTTTTCGTAGGTGGCGTGCTCGTCGAGGTATCGGAGCGCGTCGTCGTAGGTCATGGAACGCTCAGGCTAGGGACGAAATGAAACTGAAGGGTCTGACCCCGTGGTTTCATTTCGGCGGGGTCTGACCCCTTGGTTTCATTTCTTCAGGACGCGGCTTTGCGCTGGCGGGTCGCCGAGCGCGGCACGAGCGTGGGGTTGACCTTCTCGATCACGGTGTGCTCGTCGATCACGACCTTGCCGATGTCGGTGCGCCCGGGCAGGTCGTACATCGTGTCGAGCAGTACCTCTTCGAGGATCGCCCGCAGGCCACGTGCGCCGGTCGACCGCAGGAGCGCCTGGTCGGCAATCGCTTGGAGGCCGTCAGGGGTGAACTCGAGCTCGACGTCTTCGAAACTGAACACCTTCTCGTACTGTTTGACCAGGCTGTTCTTCGGTTCGACGAGGATCTGCACCAAGGCGTCACGGTCGAGACTGCCGACCGCTCCGATCATCGGGAGACGGCCGATGAACTCGGGAATCATGCCGAACTTCACCAGGTCCTCGGGCAGTACCTGTGCGAACAGTTCACCCGGGTTGCGGTCGACGGCCGAACGCACCGTTCCGTGGAAGCCGACACCCTTGTGACCGATGCGCGATTCGATGATCTGTTCGAGTCCGGAGAATGCGCCGCCCAGGATGAACAGCACGTTGGTGGTGTCGATCTGGATGAACTCCTGGTGCGGATGCTTGCGACCCCCCTGTGGTGGCACGGACGCCTGGGTCCCTTCGAGGATCTTCAGCAGCGCCTGCTGGACACCCTCGCCAGACACGTCGCGGGTGATCGACGGGTTCTCACTCTTTCGGGCGACCTTGTCGATCTCGTCGATGTAGACGATGCCGGTCTCGGCGCGCTTCACGTCGAAGTCGGCCGCCTGGATCAGCTTCAGCAAGATGTTCTCGACGTCTTCACCGACGTAGCCGGCTTCGGTGAGCGCCGTGGCGTCGGCGACGGCGAACGGCACGTTGAGCTGGCGGGCGAGGGTCTGGGCGAGGTGGGTCTTGCCGCAGCCGGTGGGGCCCAGCAGCAAGATGTTCGACTTCGCGAGTTCGACCTCGTCACGCCGCCCGACGGTGGTGGCCTGGTTCTGGTGCTGGATGCGCCGGTAATGGTTGTACACCGCGACGGACAGGATCTTCTTGGCCGATTCCTGCCCGACCACGTAATCGTCGAGGAACGCGCGCACTTCGCGAGGGTTCGGAAGATTGTCGAAGCTCAGCTCGGCGGTCTCGGTGAGCTCTTCTTCGATGATCTCGTTGCACAGGTCGATGCACTCGTCGCAGATGTATACACCTGGGCCTGCGATGAGCTTCTTCACCTGCTTCTGCGACTTGCCACAGAACGAGCACTTCAGCAGTTCGCCGGTGTCGCCGAATTTCGCCACTTGTCGGTACCCCTTCGTGTCGTTCCTGCGCTTCGCGGTCCGGATCGTTGCGATCGGACCGGCCGTCTGGAGCCCGACAGTCTGGCGCATCCACCCTGACGAATCGTGGACCCGCCCGATGAATCGGGCCGACCCCTCCTCGATCAGCGGATGGGACCGGTACGGTCCACCGCCTCGCGAGACGAGATCACTCTGTCGATGATGCCATATTCGAGCGCCTCGTCCGCTTCCATGACGAAGTCACGGTCGGTGTCGGCGTGAATCCGCTCGATCGGCTGACCGGTGTGCTCGGAGAGGATGCCGTCGAGCAACTCACGCATCCGCATGATCTCCTTGGCTGCCAGCTCGAGGTCGGTCACCTGGCCGTAGCCGACCGACCCGCTCGGCTGGTGCAGCAGCACCCGGCTGTGCGGCAGGGCGAGACGCTTGCCCTTGGTGCCGGCGGCGAGCAGCACAGCGGCGGCCGAGGCCGCTTGGCCGAGGCAGATCGTGGCGATGTCGTTCTTGATGAACTGCATCGTGTCGTAGATCGCGAACAGTGCCGTGATGTCGCCACCCGGGCTGTTGATGTAGATGTTGATGTCCTTGTCGGGGTTCTCCGACTCGAGGTGGATGAGCTGCGCGCACAACAGGCTGGCGATCTGGTCGTCGACCGGGGTCTGCAGGAAGATGATGTTGTCCTTCAACATCCGGCTGTAGAGGTCGTAGGCGCGCTCGCCACGGCTCGTCTGTTCGACGACGTTCGGAACGAGGTAGTTCACCGCATCGAGATTCATGACGTCTCCTCTTCACTGGGCTGTTCGCTGGGCTGTTCGTTGGTGTCCTCTTCGGACGGATCGTCGGCCACGTCGCCGTCGGTCGCTTCGTCGTCGGCCGTTGCCGTGGCCGCAGCGTCGGTTGCCGCGATCACCGCAGCAGCTGCGGAGTGCACGTCGAGTTCGCTGTGGTCGTGCTCGTCATGGCCGCCGTCCTCGTCGTGGGTGTGGCCGAGCAAGGTGTCACGGTCGATCGGGTCGCCGTTCGGATCGACGAAGTCGATGTTGTGCAGCAGCCAGTCGAACGCCTTGGATTTGCGGATCTGCGCCGCCAGTTCGGGCACGGCTTCGTTCTGTTCGTATGCCTTGCGGATGTCCTTGGCCTTCTGGCCGTACTGCATCGCCATGCGGGCGTACTCGGCGTCGAAGTCGTACGGCTCGACCTCGAGCGATTCGGCCTCGGCGACGGCACGCAGTGCGAGGTCGACCTGAACGGCTTCGACCGAGGCGCCGCGCATCGACTCGATGAACTCGTCGGGACCCTGGCCCGTGGCAGCCAACCATTGCCCGAGGTCGATCCCCTGAGCCTGGAATTGCTGCACGATTCCTTGCACCCGCTGGTTGAGGTCGGCATCGACCATCGCCTCGGGAAGCTCGAGTTCGACGAGCCCAGCAAGCGCTGCGTTCATCGCCGGGACGACACCCTGGCGGGCCTGGTTCAGCTTCTGGTCAGCCTGCGATTCGCGCAGGCTCTCGTTCCACTCGTCGACGGTGTCGAATTCACCGATGTTGTCCGACACCCAGTCGTCGGTGAGTTCGGGGATCACCGACACCTGGACCGCCGTGACCTTCACGACGAAGTCGGCAGGTTCGTCGAGCCCCTTGGGTGTGGACGTGAAGGCAATCTCGTCGCCGACCGAGACGCCGGTGAGGTGCTCGTCGAAGTCGTCGGTCACCCAGCCCTGGCCGAGCTCGTAGGACCAGTCCTCGGTGTTGAGGCCCGACAGCTCTTCGCCATCGCGTGTGGCGGCGAGGTCGAGCGTGAGGAAGTCGCCGGCCTCGGCTGGCCGGTCGGCATCGGCGAGGCTCGCCGTGCGCTTCAACTCGGCTCGATGGACTTCGGCGAGGTCGTCATCGGTCACGTCGAGCGACGGCAGCTCGACACGCAGGTCGCCGTAGCCCTCGACCGTGATCGTCGGTCGAACCTCACAGGTGGCGTCGAATTCGACGGGACCCGATTCGGTTCCGTCGGTGATCTCGACCTCGGGCGTGGCGATCAGGTCGACCTGGTGCTCTCGAATCGCCTTGGAGAGGTACTGCGGAACGGCGTCGCGCAGCGCCTGTTCTCGGGCGGCGCCGACGCCGATGCGGGCTTCGAGCACCTTGCGGGGCGCCTTGCCGGCACGGAATCCGGGAAGGTTCACCTCTTTCGCGATCAGCTTGAATGCCCGATCGATATCGTGATCGAACTCCGCCTCCTCGACTTCGACGTACAGCTTGACTTTGTTGCCCTCGAGGGTCTCCACGGAACTCTTCACAGATCGGCGAGTGTATCGGTGGCCCTCGGATTCG
>JBBQEU010000154.1:0-6429 GCA_038321235.1 Acidimicrobiales bacterium
ACCTCGACGGTGATCTCCGGTATCGAGGTGAAGCCTTCGGCGGACTGGATGGCTCGTCGACTCACCGCTGTGGGCATGCGATCGATCAATAACGTCGTCGACGTCAGCAACTACGTGATGCTGGAAACCAACCAGCCCAACCATGCCTACGACCTCGACACACTCGGCGGTGGAGGCTTCCGGATCCGCCTGGCGGCCGACGGCGAGCACCTCACCACACTCGACGGCACAGACCGAACGTTCACGGCCGACGACCTGTTCATCTGCGATGCGAACGACGTCCCGATCGGTGTCGGTGGCATCATGGGTGGTCTCGACACCGAGATCAGCGACTCGACTTCCACGGTGGCGTTGGAGATGGCTTGGTTCTCGCTCGTCGGGATCGGCCAGACCGTCACCCGCACCAACCTGCGCTCAGAGGCCTCGGCGCGGTTCGAGCGCGGCGTGGACCCGTATGGGATGCCACTCGCGATCGCCCGCTTCGTCGAACTGCTGTCGGAGACGTGTCCGAACCTCGTCGTTCATGCCGGAGCGGTCGACGAGCGCACCGACGACCTGCCCGCCGAGCACCGGTCGGTGCCGGTACGCATCAGTGCGGTCAACCGGATCCTCGGCACCGATCTGAGCGCCGACGATCTGCCCGCACTTCTCGACCCGATCGGTTACACCGTCACCGGCGCGGGCGCCACGCGCGACGTCGCATTGCCCACGTGGCGGCTCGACTCCACCGAGGAAGTCGACGTGATCGAGGAGGTCGCCCGCCACTACGGCTACGACCGCCTCGGCAAGACCGTCCCGAAGTCCGTGGTTCACGGCGAACTCAGCGTGCGCCAGCATCGCCGACGCCTCGCCCGCGAGGTGCTGCTCGGCCTCGGGATCTCCGAGGCGATGCCCAACCCCTTCCTCGCGCCAGACGCGCTGGCAAAGGCGGGCCTTCCCGCCGACGCACTGCGGATCACCAATCCGCTGGTCGCTGACGAGAGCGTGCTGCGAACATCGTTGCGGCCCGGTCTGTTGCGATCGATCGCCTACAACGAGTCGCACCGCCGAGCGGGGGTTGCGCTGTTCGAGATCGGCCACGTCTACCCGCCGGCGGAAGGCGAACTTCCTGGTGAGTACGAGGCGCTCACGGTGGTGCTCGCTGGACGCGAGGCGCCGGCCGCACTGGCAGTGTGGCGGGAGCTCGCCGCTGCGCTGGGCGCAGGTGCCCGAATCGACCAGTCGAAGGTGCCAGCCGGTCTGCATGCCACGCGCTCGGCGACGTTGCAGGCGGGCAAAGATCCGCTCGGGGCCGTCGGCGAAGTGTCGCCCGAGGTGCTCCAGGCGTTCGTCGTGACGGAACGTGTGGCGATACTCGAATTGGACCTCGACCAGATCCTCGACCGTGAACCGAAGCCCACGCAGTGGAAGCCCACGAGCCGGTACCCGTCGAGCGACCTCGACCTCTCGTTCGTCGTCCCGGTCGACATTCCCGCCGAGAAGGTCGAGAAGGCCGTCCGGCAAGGTGCCGGGAAGCTGCTGGTCGACCTCGAGCTCTTCGATGTCTACCGAGGCGAGCGTGCAGCGGAAGGCACACGTTCGCTGGCGTACCGCGTCCGTCTGCAGGCCGCCGATCGCAACCTCACCGACGCCGATGTCGCCGATGTGCGGCGCGCTGTCGAGGCGGCAGCCACCAAGCTCGGCGCGCAGCTCCGGAGCTGAGCTCGCTCGTTCGGTCAGAGCGAGTCGGCGAATCCCTTGATGTCTCGGATCGTCGCGCGCCACACGTCGGGCATCGCGTCGAGGAAGAGGCAGTCGCCGGCGTGGCAGGTGCCGTTCACCGTGCGGCTGACGGCGCTCACGCCGGCGTCGAGCAGTTTACGGTAGTAGACGAGGCCCTCGTCGCGGAGCGGATCGAGTTGGTTCACCGAGATGACGTGTGGCGGCAATCCGGAAAGATCGTTGGTGGCTGCATGCATCGGCCAGGCGAGCGGGTTCGTCGCATTGGAGCCGTCCGGGTCGTAGGCCTTGGCCATCGCGCCCATGTTCTCGACGTCGAGGAAGTACTTGTCATTCTCGAACAGTGAGGTGAGTGCTGCCGGCGGATCTCCGTATGCCCCCGAGATGTAGGGGCATTGGGCGTAGACGCCGGAGATCCCCTCGATCCAGCCTTCTCTGTTCGCCTTCAGCGCGGTGGCGATCGACAAGTTCCCACCGCCCGATTCGCCCGAGATGACAACCTTGGATGCTCCCAGGGCTGGCCGGTGCGCGATCACCCACTGCGCAGCGCTCGCGCAGTCGTTCAGCCCGGCAGGAAATGGGTGTGGACCGAGGATGCCGGCCGCGTTGCGGAACTCGACGCCGATCACCACCAGACCGGTCGCAGCGAGTTCGTCGCGCCACCTGATGTAGCCGGGGTCGCTGGCCGTCAGGATCGCCATGCCGCCACCGTGGGTGTGCACAACGCACGGGAGCGGTCCATCGGTGTGGTCGGGGCGATGGACGTAGAGAGTGATGTCGTTGCCGTCGACGCCGGCGATGGTCTCGACCGTCGACGACACCCCGGGCGTCGCTGCCGGCTCGTTCACCATGCCGAACGCCATCTGGAAACCCGCTTCGGCCAACATGCAACTCTCGAGGATGTCGGGGAGCGAACTGTCTGCGGTGACCGGCGATGGAGGTGGGGCCACGTCGAGACCGATCGGGGCCATGGCGGCCAGCATCCGCGGATCTGCTCGCGGGTCATCACGGAGGTCGAGATTCGGTGTGCCGAGGCGTCCCGGCAACTCGGGCGAAGTGGTCATGTCGTGCTCCTCCTGGTCGGTTCCCAGATGCTCGCGTCCCCACGCGTCGCTCGACGACCCGGGCGCGCCACGGCGGTTTGACAGAGCTGGGACACTGGACGCATGGCAGCCCCAGGAGAGACCGATTTGGACGCGATGCTGGCGACGCTCGGCGTGCAGCGGCGACCGGGGGTCTTCGCCTACATCGCCGTGCAAGTTCCCACACCCGGCCTGATCGCGGCGGCCCACGCCGTGGTCAAGGAGGGCCGGCTGACCACCATCGTGCTCCCGGTCGACGCCGCCGAGCGCGCCGGTCAGGCAACCGACGCCCGATTCGCCTGGCTGACGCTCACCGTCCAATCGAGTCTCGATGCGGTCGGCCTCACGGCAGCCGTGAGTGCACGCCTCGCAGCGATCGGGATCCCGTGCAACGTGCTCGCCGGCTACCACCACGACCACTTACTGGTCCCAGTCGACCGCGTCGACGACGCCATCAACGTCCTCGCCGCCTGAGTGTTACTCCTGGTGTCAGACACCAGGAGTAACACATTCAGCGCATTTCCGGAGCAGCGGTGAGCGGACCGATCTCGGTACCGAACTCACGATCGGCGAATGCCCAGAAATCGCAGGCACGCTGCGCAGTGGACGGTCCGATTGGCGTGGTGGCCGGGTCGTAGATGCAACGCACGAAGCTCGACCCGATCGTGACGACACCGCCCTCCACGCTTCGCGATCCGGGCTCGACGTCGTGGCTGAGGCCTCCCATCCAGGTACCGCCGCCGCGATGCGCGTCGGCGCGCTCGAGTAGTTCGTCCTCGATCGCCATTGCCGAACGACCGAGGTCGTGACCACCGACGATGAGATCGTTCATCAACAGGATCGGGAGGCCGCTCGCTCGGGCGATCGCGTTGATGCCGGCCCCGAACCGTGGGTTGAGCTCGGTCGGCCAGAACCCGTCTGCGGCGACGACACCATCAACCGTGAACGTGCCGCGGAAGTCGAGTTCATCGACGAGTCGAGCCCCGGCCGTGCGAGCGATCGAACGCATCTGGTCGCTGACTTCGGCGGGCGTATCCCAATAGGTCGCGCAGCCGGCGTACACGAACTCGTGGCCACGCCGAAGCGTGACCATCTCGACCGGGCGCAGCACTGCCACACCGTCGGGGAGCACGATCCCGTGAATCGAACAGGGGATGCCGTCGAGGAACGGCATGACTCGGACGCGCTCGCACACCGCTTCCAGTCCACCGAGCGCGACGTCTCGGGATTCATCGTCCGCCACCCAGTAGGTCTGCGAGGCGCCGCCGTGGAACCCGTCCCGAGCGTCGGCGGCCCACACCGTGCCGTCGCCGCGATCGATGGACGCGCTGGCTGTGCTCGCCTCCTCGAGGGGGACGACCACCGAGGGCTGCCGTGCGACCCCTGCGCGGTCCCAGAACGCGTCGACGCGCACTTTGTCTTCGAGCGCCACCCATTCCGGGCGCCTGTACGACACGAACGCGCGGCCAGCGAGGTGCGAGTTCGTGTTCAGGAACGAGCCGAGCACGAGGGCATCACTGTTCGGGTCGAACTCGTCGAGGGCGGAGATGACCTCCGCTGGTGGGTCAGCGAGGAACCGCGTGTCGGCGCGGATCTGTTCCATCGTCGACAGCCCCGACGCCCCTTCGACGACCACTGTTGCAACGTCCGGTCGTTCGCCAACCCCCCACCCGCTCGCGACGACGAGCATCTCGGACACTCCCGCGGCCCGCAGGATCGGCAGGTGTTCGGTCCATGCGGCAGCAACGGCTCCTGCGAGGACGACCCGTTGTCCACCGAACACCGATCGCAGTGGCCGGATCCACCAGTCGTCCATCAGCGAACCGTACGCGTCGCAGCTCCGCGAGGCGAGCCGGTTTCCATGAGACGGCTACGGTCGGAGGTGGGATGATCGAAATCCTCACCTTCGCACTTCGCCCCGGGATCGACGACGAGCGCTTCGTCGCTGTGGACGGTCGAGTACAAACCATGTTCGCCTACCAGCAACCCGGCCTCGCTCGTCGAACGACCGGCCGCAACGACGACGGGCGCTGGCTCGTACTCCAGGTGTGGTCGAGCGAAGAAGCAGCGGCCGCCGCGCGAACGGCCTTCGAGGAATCCGTGCTCGGCGCCGAGTTCACGTCGCTGATCGACCCCGACAGTGTCACCAGAGAATGCTTCGTCGGTCTCGACTGACCGGCTCTGACTATTGCTGCACGAGTACCAGCGCGTTGCCTTCGGGATCTTCGATCGCGGCGATCGTCGGGCCGCCCGGCACGTCGAATGGTTGCGAGACAATGGCGCCGCCGAGTCCGGGTACTCGGGCGAGTGACTCGGTGAGGTCTCGCACCTGGATGTACAGCGCGAAGCCGGAGCGGTGGCTTTGGCGCATGTGACCAGCTGGGCCTGGTTCGGGCCCGCCGAGGCCGCTGGCAATGCTCATGATCGGGCCGTCGCCGATCGGCCAGTTGAAGAGCTCGCCGTAGAAGCTTCGCTGCACGTCGGGATCCTGGGCCTGGATCTCCCAGTGAACGATCGGTCGCACCCAGTCGGGCGTTTCATCGGCCATGCAGGTCACGCTACGACGATGTCGAGGCCGTCTCCCCACCGGGGCAGTCGATCCGGAGGATCTCGTGCATCGGATCGTGACCCGGGCTGTCGGGCTCGATGTCGCCACGGGCCACCAGTCGGAACCCGGCGCGCAGAAGCGCCCGCCACGAACGTTCGTTGGCGGAGTTGACCGGCACGACGACGTGTGTGACGACGGGGTCGGTTGTCCAGATTCGAGCGACGAACGCCTCGATCATCGCGGTGCCGACGCCTCGGCCGACTCGGCTGGGTTCGCCGATCAGATAGTCGATCGACACCGCTCCTTCGCCGACCGGATACACCTCGACCATCTCAGCGACGTACTCGGGATAGTCGACGAAGTGGCAGTACTGCACCACACCGATCGGTGAATCGTCCAGCAGTGCGATGTAGTCCTTGGCCGGTTCGTTGCCGTCAGCCGTCGGGCCGAAGTCTCGGTCCAACGCTTCGAACGTGTACTCGTGGTCCCACCACTCATGGACGTGGGGCTCGGCCAGCCATTCGGCAAGCAGCCCGAAGTCGTCCCGGGTCAGCCGCCGGAATGTGAACGTCGGGGGACCGCCCATGGCCAGGCCTCAGTTGGAGCTGAGGTCGTCGGGCGCGTCGGCGAGCCAGGCCAGGCGGCCGGGCTGACGGCGCAGCACCGTGCGCCACAGTTCGTCGGGGTCGTCGGAGAACACGTCGCCCGGTTCGGAGTCGAGCACCAACCAGGCGCCGGCCTCGATCTCGCCTTCCAGTTGGCCTGGGCCCCATCCGGCGTAGCCGCGGAACACCCGGACGCCTCGCACCTCGGCGGCAACGAGGGCCGGGTCGGCGGTGAGGTCGGCCGAAGCGATCGTGCCGACGATGGGGGAGAGGTACTCGCCGTTGTCGACCAGTATCTGCTTGGTCTCGGCGAGAGCGATGAGGGCCGATTCCTCCACCGGGCCACCGGAGAACACCGACGACGGCACCGACTGCAGGTCGATCCATCGGTCGAGTGGCTCGTCGAGAGCTTCGAAGCTCGGTCGGTTGATGACCACCCCGATTGCGCCCTCGTCGTGGTGTTCGAGCATGAAGA
>JBBQEU010000155.1:0-6390 GCA_038321235.1 Acidimicrobiales bacterium
TCGCAGGAGCCTTCTTCGCAGGAGCCTTCTTCGCAGGAGCCTTCTTCGCAGGAGCCTTCTTGGCAGGAGCCTTCTTGGCAGGAGCCTTCTTGGCAGGAGCCTTCTTGGCAGGAGCCTTCTTGGCAGGAGCCTTCTTGGCAGGAGCCTTCTTGGCAGGAGCCTTCTTCGCAGGAGCCTTCTTCGCAGGAGCCTTCTTCGCAGGAGCCTTCTTCGCAGGAGCCTTCTTCGCAGGAGCCTTCTTGGCAGGAGCCTTCTTGGCAGGAGCCTTCTTGGCAGGAGCCTTCTTCGCGGCCATCAGATCACTTCCCGTTCAGGGCGGTCTTCAGCGTCGAGCTGGCGCTGAACTTCATTGCCGTCGACGCCTTGATCTGCACTGGGGCGCCCGTCTGCGGGTTGCGACCGGTGCGGGCGCTGCGCTTGGTGGTGCTGAACGAGCCGAAGCCCGGCCATGCGACCTTCTCGCCGCTCTTGGTGGCCGAGACCACGTGGTCGAAGAAGGCGCCGAGCGTTCGCTCCGCGTCGGCCTTCGACACGCCTGCGGCGTCGGCCACTGCGTCGATCAGTTCTGCTTTGGTTGCCATGGAGTCCTCTTTCGGATGGGTGTTGATGCTGTTCACCCCGGCGCGTGGCGCCGAGACCGTTTCCGCCTGTTCATCAGCGGAACACGACCATGTGACCGACTGGGACCACCTGTGTTCAAGGACCGATGTCATTGCATTTGCAATGACATCGGAGATGGACCCTTGCCGGTATTGGGGATCGGCGGGATCCACCACGTCGCGCGACGCCTGAGCTACACACTGCATCCGTTGGGTATGACAGCTGATTCACATCGAGTCCACGAGGCATCCGCCGAGGAGTGATGGTGACCGACCTGCTTCCGTCCGCTGACGCACCGACCTGCGAGCCCCACGGGGCGCCGACCGGGTCCGAGCCGACGAAGGAGGTGCAACGGACCCGACTGGTGGTCGACACCTCGGTGCTGATCGCCGATCCGACGTGTGTCCTGGAATTCGTCGACGCCGACGTGATCATCCCGCTCACCGTCGTCGAGGAACTCGACGGCCTGAAGGGTCGACCCGACGACGTCGGCCGCTCGGCCCGAACCGCGTTGCGGACCCTCGAAGAACTCCGCGTCGCCCATGGCGGATCGCTCGCCAAACCCGTACCGACCGGCAACGGCACGGCGACGCTGCAGATCGAGATCAACAACATTCGCAAACATCTGCTGGTCGAGCACGGCCTCGACCCGAGTGTGCCGGACAACCGGATCATCGGCGCTGCGATCGGGCAGTCCGACTTCGGTCCGACCACGATGATCAGCAATGACGCAGCGCTGCGGATCAAGGCCGCCCATCTCGGTGTCGATGCCGCCGAGCATCGTCTCACCCGCTCCGACCGCGACCGGCCGACCGTTGGTTGGACCACGCTCGAAGCGCCGTTCGAATCGATCGACTGCCTGTACGCCGCCGGCGCCATCGCCATCGACGCGGTCGTCACCGACGAAACGGTCGAGTTCAACGACAACGAGTTCGCCGTGTTGCGCTCCGGCTCACAATCCGCTCTGGTGCGAGCGGTGCACGACGAGTTCGTCCTCCTCTCGCAGCAGACCCCCGAAGCGTGGGGGCTCCGGCCACGCAGCAAGGAGCAACGCTTCGCGCTCGAGTTGCTGCTCGATCCTGATATCGCGGTGGTCGCACTCGACGGTCGTGCCGGTACCGGCAAGACGATTCTCGCGATTGCAGCAGGGCTCGAGCAGGTGGTTGAAGGGAACCGCTACGAACGCCTCGCCGTCTACCGCCCATTGATTCCCGTCGGACGTGCCGACGTCGGCTTCCTCCCGGGGGGCCTCGACGAGAAGCTCGATCCGTGGATGGCGGCCATCCACGATGCGGTCGTCGCCCTGACCGATCGGGGCAGCATCAACGACGCCCGCCAGATGGTCGACGAGTTGACCACGCGTGGTCAACTGTCGCTCGAGTCGGTCACCTTCCTACGCGGCCGATCACTGCAGAAGCAGTTCGTGGTCGTCGACGAGGCCCAGAACCTCGAGCCGACCACGTTGCGCACGATCCTCACCCGCGTCGGCGAGGGCACGAAGGTGATCTTCACCGGCGACACCAGCCAGATCGATGCGCCGTATCTCGGCGAGTCGAACAATGCGCTGAGCGTGCTCGCTTCTGCGTTCTCCGGGCAGCCGTGCTTCGGACACATCACGCTGACCGCCTGCGAGCGCAGCGACGTGGCCAGCCTCGCCGCCGAACTGCTCTGACGGCCGCGGTCCCACACGACCACGGCGACGCGCGGTCCGACATTCTTCGAAATCAGGAAAATCCGGTTGCAGCATCGGCGCCGTACATTTAGTGTTAAATAGGACGAAGCGGCATCAACCCCTCCGATTCCCCGCCGCCCATGACCACGAAGGGAGTGCCCGGTGGCTGTGACAGAACTGTTCGATTTCGAGCACGACACACCCTGGCAGGAAAGCGCTGCGTGCAAGGGACGCACCCGGCTGTTCTTCCCGCCGAAAGCGGAACGACCCCAGGCACGCGCCCGCCGTGAGGCCAAGGCCAACAAGCTGTGTGCATCGTGCCCGGTGCAGGAGCCGTGCCGGTCGCATGCACGCAACAACCACGAATACGGTTACTGGGCCGGCGAGTCCGAGGAGGACCGCCATCTCGCCGGCTTCACGGTCTCCGCCCCCATCGGCGTGCGAGCACGACTCCAACAACAGACCGGCTGAACCCGGCGCACCAGCACTGCGACACCCCCTGTCTAGGGTGGTGACGTGGCCCTCCCCCGCTTCGCTGTCGTCGACCTGGAGACCTCCGGGTTGAATACTCGTCGGCATCGGATCCTGCAGCTCGGCATGGTCATCGTCGAGGCCGACGGCACCCTCGTCGATCAGTGGTCGTCGCTGGTCAGACTGCGCTGGCCTCTACAACGCGTCGGCCCCACGAGCATCCATGGAATCACCCGCAGCACCTTGAAGGGCGCTCCGACACTCGACGATGCGCTCGATGAACTCGGCCGGCGGATGGCCGGCTCGATCTTCACCGCCCACAACGCGAAGTTCGACAGCGACTTCCTCGTTCGTGCCATCCGGCGACGCCCGACCGACGACCCGGTGCGGCTCGGACTGCAGCCGAGATTGTGCACGCTGCGCATGTCACGCCGCCTCGACCCCGACCGAGAGCTGTCCCACCGCCTCGGCGACGTCTGCGAGCGCTACGACGTTGCACTCGAGCGACCGCACGACGCCCTCGGAGACGCGGCTGCCACCGCAGCAATCCTCCCTCATCTCATGGCCGCACACGGCATCGCCGACGTGACGCAACTCGAACCGTTCTACGTCCGCTGACCACGGGTCAACTCCCGGTCGCCCCGTACCGCGCCAGCACCTCTCGGGCGACCGGCGTCGCTGGATTGTCGCCAGCAGGCGCGATCATCGCTGCGTCGGGACCGAGCCGGATCAGCAGTTTGGCCAACCACCGGTCGCTCGACACGGGAAGACGGGCTTCGATCCAACCACCGGTGAGCTCGACGACGCTGTCGATCGGGTACTGATCCAGTACCCAGTGGGCACCTGGGGCGAGCCGAATCGTCGCCCGCGCCAGGTCGGCATCTTCGAAGAAGCGTTCGGGCCTCGTCGTCGGCTCGACGTCGACCACCCGGCCGGTGGCCTCGATCGACTCGATACGGTCGATCCGAAACGTGCGCCGCGACCTCGAACGGTCGTCATCGGCCAGCACGTACCAGTTCCCGGCATCCGCATACACGTGGCGCGGCACGATCGAACGACGTGTCATCTCGGCCCGAGCCGGCGTGTAGTAGTCGATCGTCAACTCGGCACCAGCGGCAGCGGCCTCGACGAGATCATCGGTCAGCTCCGGCCGAGCCAGGTCGACGACGACGCCGGCGGTGTCGTCTGCCCCGGCATCACCCGTCTCGGGGTCGAGGCCGGCATCGGCAAGCGCGCTCGCGAGCTTCGTGAGGCCCCGGCCCAGCGCACCGGCCGCGTCAGCACCGGGCAACTCCATTGCCGCTCGTGCGGAAGCGAGGAGCGAGAAGGCCTCGGGGGCGGTGAGGCGCAGCGGTCTGGTGAACAGCCGCGGCACCCCGACGAAGACGATGCCATCGTCGACGAACACGTCGATCATCTCGTCGACGAACGGCGGCAGCCCGCACATTGCGACCAGTTCGAGATCGCTCTGCACCTGCGATTCGGTCATGTCGAAACGTCGGGCAACGTCGACGAGTGGGGCCTCACCGATCTCCATCAACCACGGCAACATCACGAGCAGACGTCGCAGGCGATCTTCGGCGTTGCGGGGACCACTCATCCGTTGGCTCCATCAACGCCGGCGTCGACGACGGCGGTGACCCAGTCGATCAGGTGCTGTCGGACGTCCGGCGGTGATTCGACCACCGCATGTTCGAGCAGTCCGAGCACCCACGACCGGAACGCGGCGAGATTTCCCGCTGGCACCGACACCACGATCGCGCCGTCGCTACGTCGCTCGACGACACGATCGGCACCCAGCTCACGTTCGACCGCCAACGCTCGCAGCGCCTCGATTCGCACCAGCGCATCGAGGCTCTCGTCGGCGGCATGGCCGATCTGCTTCGGATCAGCCGGAAACGCCGCGCGGGGGTCGAATGACGCCGGGCGCTCGAACGAGCCGGACTCGCCGACTTCGACGCTGTCGGTGGGACCGCCGCTGTCAGGTCGGTCGAAACGATCGACTCGGAACGTCCGTTGCTCGCCGCGGGCATGGTCGTGGCCGATCACGTACCAGAAGCCACCGCGTAACAGCAGACCCCACGGGTCGAGGGTGCGTTGCTCACCCCGGTACGCGAACTCGATCGAAGCCCGGGCAGCCACCGCCGCGCGGATCGCTGGCAGTTCTGGGCGCTCGGGGATCACCGCGGACACCGGCGGGCGCTCGTCGCCCAGCGCGCCTCCGAGCTTCCAGATCGCTTCCTGACCCGAGTCGGTGCGCACCGCGGCGACCGCCACCTGTAACGCCCGCATCTCGTCGGGTGCCAGATCGAGGTCCGCGAGTTCGTAGGCACGCCGATCGATGCGGTACGTCGTCTGTCCGGCGTACGTCCCGCCGCTGACGATCTGGGTCTCGATCGGCACTCCGATGTCGCGCAGGGCCGACTTGTCGCGCTCGAACGAGGCTCGGCGTGCCTTGTCGGTTTCGGGATACTGACCCTCGAGGTCGCCGGCGATCTCGACGAGGCTCAACGGCCGGGTCGTCTCGAGCAGCAGCGCCAACAAGTTGGTGAGGCGCTCGATCCGGTCCACCATCAAGCGTCGACGCTACCGGACCACGAAAGCGTGACGCGTGGTGTCAGACACCATGCGTCACGCTTTTCGTTCAGAGCTGCAGCGACTTGGTCTGCAGGAACTCGTCGATGCCGTACGGGCCATTCTCGCGGCCGTAGCCGGACTGCTTGTAGCCGCCGAACGGTGCAGCGATGTTGAAGCCGCCACCGTTGACATCGACCGCACCGGTACGCATCCGACGTGCGACCGCGATCGCCCGGTCCTGGTCGGCCGACCAGACACCGCCGGACAGCCCGTAGAGGCTGTCGTTGGCGATGCGCACGGCGTCGTCCTCGTCCTCGTAACCGATGATCGACAGCACGGGGCCGAAGATCTCCTCTTGCGCCACGGTCATGTCGTTGGTGACGTTGGCGAGCACGGTCGGCTTCACGAAGTAGCCGGTCTCATGACCTTCGGGCTTGCCGAGGCCGCCCGCGGCCACCACCGCACCTTCGTCGATGCCCGTCTGGATGTAGCCCTGCACGCGATCCCACTGGGCCTGGCTGATCAGCGGGCCGAGATGCATGCCCTCCTTGGACGGATCGTCGACCGGCATGTTCTCCGCGGCCGCGGCGGCGATGGCAACGGCCTCGTCGTAACGGCTGTTGGGCACCAGCATGCGGGTATGGGCGGTGCAGGTCTGGCCGGAGTTGAGATAGCAGGCAAAGATCCCCTTCGGGATCACGGTCGCGAAATCTGCGTCGTCGAGCACGATGTTGGCCGACTTGCCACCGAGCTCCAGCGCGACGCGCTTGACGGTCCCAGCGGCTGCTGCGGCGACCTGCTTGCCAGCGCGAGTCGAGCCGGTGAAGCTGACCATGTCGACATCAGGGTGCTCGGAGATCGCCGCGCCGACGACCGGGCCGGTGCCCGTGACCATGTTGAACACACCGGCGGGGAGTCCGATTTCGTGAACGATCTCGGCGAGGATGAAGGCGTTGAGCGGGGCCACCTCGGACGGCTTGAGCACGAACGTGCAGCCCGCAGCGAGGGCGCCGCCCAGCTTGCAGATGATCTGGTGCAGCGGGTAGTTCCACGGCGTGATGGCACCGACG
>JBBQEU010000156.1:0-6218 GCA_038321235.1 Acidimicrobiales bacterium
TGGATCATCGAACTCGGACCCCACCGCGAACTCACCCTCCGCCTGCCCGACGGGAGCATCCGCACCACCGGGCCACCCAACCGACGAACCGCCGCCTGACCATGGTCGGGCAGCAGGAACAGAGCGGTGGCAGGTCGGTAGCGTCACCGTCGATGAGTGCAACGGTCCCGTCCGGTGACGTGCTGCGTCCGCACGCCGAAGATCAGTACGCGCACGAACTTGCTGCGCTGGCCGAGCTCGACGACCGCGAGCGTCCGCCGGGCTGGAAGCTGTCGCCGTGGGCGGTGGTGCGCTATCTGCTCGGCGGAGAGCTGTCGAACGGCAGCGTGATCTCACCGAAGTACGTAGGCCAACAGCGGCTGGTCGAGATCGCCGTCGCAACGCTCGCCACCGACCGAGCACTGTTGCTGCTCGGAGTGCCCGGCACGGCGAAGACCTGGGTGAGCGAACACCTGGCAGCGGCGATCAGCGGCGACTCGACGCTGCTGGTACAGGGCACCGCAGGCACCACCGAGGAAACCCTGCGCTACGGCTGGAACTATGCCCGCCTGCTCGCCGAAGGCCCCAGTACCGAAGCGCTCGTGCCCGGGCCGATCTATCGGGGGATGCAACGGGGCGCCATCGTTCGGGTCGAGGAACTCACCCGCATGCCGCCCGAGGTGCAAGACGCGCTCGTGACCGTGTTGTCCGAGAAGGTGCTCCCGATCCCCGAACTCGACACCGAGATCGCCGCGATCCGCGGTTTCAACGTGATCGCCACCGCCAACAACCGAGACCGAGGCGTCAACGAGCTCTCCAGCGCATTGCGACGCCGATTCAACACCGTCGTGCTGCCGCTGCCGGCCACGATCGATGAGGAGATCGCCATCGTCAGCCGCCGCGTCGGCGAACTCGGGGTCGCTCTCGCCCTGCCCGAGGTGCCTGCTGCCGCCGACGAGATCCGGCGCGTCGTCACCGTGTTCCGCGAGCTGCGATCGGGGCTCACCGAGGACGAACGCAACAGCGTCAAGATCCCCACCGGCACGCTGTCGACCGCCGAGGCGATCTCGGTGGTCACCAACGGGCTCGCGCTCGCCGCCCACTTCGGCGACGGCGAACTGCGATCCTCCGACGTCGCCGCCGGCATCATCGGCGCCGTGATCAGCGACCCGGTCCACGACGCGGTCGCCTGGCGCGAATACCTCGAAGCCGTCGTGCGTGAACGCCCCGGCTGGGACGACTTCTACGACGCCTGCCGCGCCCTCGACACGTGAGCGTCCACCTGCTCGGTATCCGCCACCACGGACCCGGGTCGGCTCGTTCGGTGCTCACGGCGCTCGACGACCTGCAGCCCGACATCGTGCTGGTCGAAGCCCCCGCCGACGTGGACAACGCGCTGCGATGGGTGGGCGAACCCGGCCTCGTGCCCCCGGTCGCCCTGCTCACCTACGTGCCCGCCGAACCCGGCCGGGCCGCGTTCGCCCCGTTCGCCTCGTTCAGCCCCGAATGGCAGGCAATCCGCTGGGCCAACGAACACGCCGTCGAGGTCCACGCCATCGACCTACCGCTCGCAGTCACCCTCGCCACGATCGATGACGACGACGGGTCGCTGGTCGCCGAAGCTGCCCCGCCCGACCCGCTACGCGAACTCGCAAGCGCTGCTGGCGACCCCGATCCGGAACGATGGTGGGAAGACGTCATCGAACACCGCGGCGACGGCACCCCAGCCTTCGATGCCGTTGCCGAGGCGATGACCGCCGCCCGCGACGGGTTCGTGCCCACCCGACGCGAACTGCAACGTGAAGCGCACATGCGCCGGGCGATCCGCGCCGCCCGCCGCGCCGGTCACGGCGAGATCGTCGTGGTCTGTGGTGCGTGGCACGTGCCGGCGCTCGACATCGACGCACCGGGGGTGCCGGGCGTGTCGACCGACGCCGCCACCCTGCGCGGCCTGCCCAAGGTGAAGACCGCGGTGGCGTGGGTGCCGTGGACGCATCGTCGCCTCGCCGCGGGCTCCGGCTACGCGGCAGGAGTCGAGAGCCCCGGCTGGTATCGCCACGTGTTCGACCACCCCGGCAGCGACGGTGTCGCCCGCTTCTTCGTCGACGCGGCTCGACTGGTGCGCGAGCGCGGTGGCGCCGCCTCGCCCGATCACCTGATCGCCGGCACCCGGCTCGCCGAATCGTTGGCGGCGATGCGCGGCCGTCCCCGTGTGGGCTTGGCCGAGGTACTCGACGCCGCCGACGCGGTGATGGGCGGCCTCGACCTGGTGCGACGCGAGCTGGTGGTCGGCGACCAGCTCGGCACGGTCCCCGAATCGGCTCCGCAGGTGCCGCTCGCCCGTGACGTCACGAAGGCGCAGAAGTCGGCCCGCCTGCCGCCTCGCGCCGAGACCACGACGGTCGAGGTCGACCTGCGCACGCCGACCGGCCTGCGCAAGTCGCATCTGCTCCACCGGCTCGTGGCGCTCGGTGTGCCGTGGGGATCGGTGGTCGACGGGCGGGGTTCTTCGGGCACGTTCCGCGAAACCTGGGAACTCCGATGGGATCCCGAACTCTCGGTCCGCCTGATCGAACGCGCCGGCTACGGCACCACGCTCGAATCGGCAGCGACGGCCCGGCTGCTCGAATGTGCTGCGGGATCGTCCGGCATCGTCGAACTGGTCGGCATCATCACCTCGGCGCTCTTCGCCGATCTCCCGCGGGCGGTCGAGCCCACGGTGCAGCGCCTCGCCAGCAGGGCGGCGACCGATCCCGATGTCGGCCGTCTGCTCGACGCGCTGCCGCCGCTGGCCGACGCGCTGCGCTACGGCGACGTCCGCTCGACCGACGCCGGGGCGCTGCGCGACGTCGTCGACGGCATCGTCGTGCGGATCCTGGCCGGCGTCGTGTCATCGGCGCACTCGCTCGACGACGGCGCTGCGGCACTGATGGTCGAACGCCTCGCCGGACTGCAGGGAGCTCTCGCCGTGCTCGACCATCCGGCCCGTCGCCACGGCCTGCCCATCGCGCTGGTCGAGTTGTCGACCGGCACCGGACACGGGCTGGTGCAGGGTCGTGCCACTCGGCTGCTCCACGACGCGGGGGTCTGGTCGATCGACGCCGTGCAGCGTCGACTGTCCCAGGCGTTGTCCGCGGGCACGCCACCCGCCACTGGCGCCGCCTTCGTCGAGGGCTTCCTGGCCGGCTCGGGGTCGGTGCTGATCCACGACGCCGACCTGCTCGCCGTACTCGACGGCTGGGTGTCGTCACTGCGGCCCGAAGCGTTCGACGCCGTCATCGCCCTGCTCCGGCGGACGTTCGGAGCCTTCGAAGCCGCCGAGCGGCGACAGCTGATGATGCTGCTGATGGGTGTCGGCCTGGAACGCACCAACGGTTTCGGCGCTGATGTCGACCCCGAGCGAGCGGCAGCGGCGCTCACCACGGTGCGACACATGCTCGGGGTCGGTGTTCCATGAGCGCGCACGCAATCACCCCGACGGTGTCGGAATCCGAGCGTCGCCGTCGATGGCGTCTCCTGCTGGGTTCCGCCGTCGACGACGTCTGGACCGAGGCCGACAGCCGAGTTGCGCGCGACGATCAGGCCGATCAGGGCAATCAGGAATCCGGAGCCGACCCCGACGGTGACGGATCGCCCGGCAACGATGTCGCGCCGTCAAGCCAGCCGAGCCGGCCCGGCGCTGGTGCCGGGCTGCGCGGCGACGATCGACGCATCGATGCGGCCCTCGGCGCGTTGTACGACCGTGGCGAGCAGGGCGCTCGCGGCACGGGTCGCTCCGGCGGTTTGAGCCGGTCGAAGCCGTCGGTGATGCGCTGGTTGGGCGACATCCGCCGATACTTCCCGACGCCGGTGGTACAGATCCTCCAACGCGACGCCGTCGAGCGCCTCGATCTCCGCCAGCTGCTGCTCGAACCCGAACTGCTGCGCAGTGTCGAGCCCGACATCCATCTGGTCACGCTGCTCGTCGAACTCAACCGCCACCTCCCCGACGAGACCCGGGCCACCGCCCGCCAGGTGATCGCGCACGTGCTCGCCGACCTCGAACGGCGCCTGTCCGATCACACGCGTCAGGCCGTCCGTGGTGCCCTGTCGCGATCGGCGCGCACCCGACGACCCCGGCCGGGCGACATCGACTGGCCCACCACCATCACCGCCAACCTGCGCCATTGGATCCCCGAGTACCGCACGGTGGTACCCGAGCGACTCGTTGGTCACGGGCGGCGCCAGCGCAGCCTCGCGCGCGATGTGATCATCGCCGTCGACCAGTCGGGTTCGATGGCCGACAGCGTCGTGTACGCCTCGCTGTTCGGTGGCGTGCTCGCCCAGCTGCCGGCGTTGCGTACGTCGTTCGTGGCGTTCGACACGGCGATCACCGACCTGACCGCATACCTCCACGACCCGGTCGAAGTGCTGTTCGGTGTACAGCTCGGTGGCGGCACCGACATCGCCAACGCCCTCACGTACTGCCAGCGCCTGATCGAACGGCCTCGCGAGACCGTGTTGTTCCTGGTGAGCGATCTCTACGAGGGCGGCAACGCAGCGGTGATGCGGGGCCGAGTCCGCGAACTCGTCGAGTCGGGTGTGAAGGTCATCGTGTTGCTCGCGCTCAGCGACGAAGGCACCCCGGCCCACGATCGCGACCATGCCTCGGCTCTTGCCGCGCTCGGGGCCACGGTGCTGTCGTCGACACCCGACGAGTTCCCGGCGGTCCTCGCGGACGCGTTGCGCTGACGGGCCCTCCTGACCGCCGCGATGATCGAGCCATCGATGGGGTCGTCGACGGTGTCGGGGCGCTAGCGTTCGATCTCCATGGGTCAGTTGGTCGCCGTCACCGAGAAGCCGAGTTCGACACGTGGGGTCGTTCGATTCGAGATCAATCGCAGTCTGTCGGGAATGGGCCACGAGCATTTCGCGTCGGTTGCCGATGCCTGGGGGAACACCCCGTCGGACGAATTGGCCCGTCGGATGTTCGCCACCGAGCAGGTCGACGCCGTGCACGTGTACGGCAACATCATCACGGTCGATATCGAGCAGGGGCGCGATTCCGAGGGCCTCGCCGACATCATTCGCGAGCTGTACCAGTACTGGAAGCCGGGCGTCGAACCGCCGAGCTTCGAGGAGCTCCAACCCGACGAGCCTGCGGCCACGTCGGGTGAGGGTGACGGTGGCGGCGGTGACGCCGGCGGCGCCGAGCTGTCCGCGGCAGCCAAGCGGGTACCCGCTCACCTGCTCGATCGGGGTCGCCAGGCCCGCGAACGCTGGAACGCCAAACAAGGCTGACGCGTTTGCCGAGGCCCGTGCCTCTCGCATGATGAGCAGGGTTGGGCGTGGCCCGGTCCACTGCATCTAGCGTCGGGCTGCCAGTGATGGCTGGGGATCTCGTATGACCGACTCTGTACTCACGCTGCAAGAAGCCGCCGACGAACTCGGTGTCCACTACATGACCGCGTATCGGTACGTGCGGCTCGGGGTCATGGACGCCGCGAAGTCGGGCGGCGTCTGGCAGGTGCAACGCTCCGCGCTCGATCGTTTCCGAGCGCAGGCTGCCGTGGCGTCGGCCGCGACCGGTCCGTCGGGCAAGGGTGGTGCACGTAATCGGAAGGCCCCGTGGGCGTCACGACTCGAATCGCGCCTGGTCGCTGGTGATGCGCCCGGCTGCTGGAGCGTGATCGAGGCGGCGATGGCAGCGGGTGCCGAGCTCGACGAGATCTACCTCGACGTACTGACGCCGGCGATGGTGAGCATCGGCGAGCGATGGGCGGCGGGCCAACTCGACATCTCGGTGGAGCATCGGGCGACCGGCATCGCGATGCGGATCGTCGGACGGATCGGACCCCGCTTCACCCGGCGTGGCCGGGCACGGGGAGTGGTGGTGCTCGGAGCGCCGGCGGGCGAGTTCCATGCGTTGCCGGTTGCGATGCTCGGTGATCTCCTGCGTCTGCGGGGATGGGAAGTGTCGGACTTCGGCGTCGACGTGCCGAGCGAGTCGATCGCGCACGTGATCCGCGAGACCAACGATCTGTTGGCGGTCGGGCTGTCGGCGATGTCGTCGGACAACCTGCCGGCATTGGCAACGGCCTGTGCTGCGGCGCGCGCCGCCGATCCCGACGTGCTGGTGGTGGTCGGCGGTCACGCGGTGCTCGACGACGACCATGCGGCGTCGCTCGGCGCCCACGCCCGTGCCGCCGGCGGCGAACAAATGCACGAGTTGCTCGCCGCCCACGCCGCCACCCACTGAC
>JBBQEU010000157.1:0-6178 GCA_038321235.1 Acidimicrobiales bacterium
CCGATGCGCTGAGCGAGCTGCTCGCGGTGATAGGTGGGATCACCGAAGAGGAGCTCGGAGCTCTTGGCCCGCTTGAAGTAGAGGTGGGCCGGGTGCTCCCAGGTGAAGCCGATGCCACCGTGGATCTGGATGTTCTCGGCAGCGGCGTGGAAGTACGCCTCCGAGCAGTAGGCCTTGGCGAGCGAGGCGGTCGACGGCAGTTCGTCGTTCATTTCACTGGCGCACCACATGCCGTAGTAAGCAGCCGACTTGGCCGACTCGACCTCGAGGAGCATGTCGGCACACTTGTGCTTGATCGCCTGGAACGAACCGATCGGACGGCCGAACTGCACGCGTACCTTGGCATAGTCGACGGCCATCTCGAGCACCTTCTGGGCGCCACCGACCTGCTCGGCGGCGAGCGCCACAGCGGCGAGGTCGAGCACGGTCTCGAGCGTGTCCCAGCCCTTGCCCTCTTCACCGATCATCTCGGCGGGGGTCTTGTCGAAGTCGAGCTTGGCCTGCTTGCGGGTTTGGTCCATGGTGGACAAATTCGTCTTGGTGAGGCCCGAGGCATCACCTTGCACGGCGAACAAGCTGGTACCGGCGCCGGTCTTGGCGGCGACGATGATCAAGCCGGCAGCGTTGCCGTCGAGCACGAATGACTTCGTACCCGAGAGCGTGTAGCCGTCGTCCGACTTGGTGGCCTCCATCGTGATGCCCGCTTCGTCCCACTTGCCCGAAGGCTCGACGTAGGCGAGGGTGGCGATGGTCTCACCCGAGGCGATACCGGGGAGGTACTTGGCCTTCGCGTCGTCGTCGCCGGACTGCAGAAGCGTGTTGGCGGCGAGCACGGCGGTCGAGAAGAACGGGGCGCACAGCAGGGCGCGACCCATCTCTTCGAGCACGATGCCGAGTTCGACGAATCCGTAGCCGGAGCCACCGAAGTCCTCGGGGATCGACAGGCCTTGGAGGCCCATCTGCTCGCCCATCTGGCTCCAGACGGCGTCGTCGTAGCCGTCCTCGGTCTCCATCTGCTCGCGCACGGACTCCTCGGAGCTCTTGTTCTCGAGGAACGAGCGCACGGTCTTGCGGAGTTCTTCTTGTTCATCTGTGAAGGCAAAGTTCATGGGCGAGATCATGCACGGGTTGCGCACGGCGTGCAACTCTGGTTGTGTACACATGTGGACACTCATTCGAGTCGAATGGTCGGCATCAGACAGCTGCGAGCGGGCTTGGCCGAATCCGTGCGAGTCGCCGAGGCCGGCGAACGCACGGTGGTCACAGTCGGCGGCCGTCCGGTCGCACAGCTCGGCCCGCTCGACGCCGACTCGCCCGACCTCGAACGCCTCATCGGTTCCGGTGCCGTGATCCCGCCCCGTCGCGCCAGCGAGTGGCGCCCGCCCGAACCCGTCGCGGTGTGGGCCGGCGTCCGCCTCGACCAAGTCCTCCGAGAACTCCGCGGCTGATGCGCAACCATCAACTCGTCTGTGTGGCATTTCCGGTGGGACGAGTCACCCAAAAGCCAACGCAAACTGGATGGGGCTGGGGCCGGGGGGTGCAGCGATGACGGTGGCGCTCGACACCAGTGCGCTGTTGGCGCTGGCGGTCGAGGGGCCGATGCGCTCGATCACGCTCGACGCACTCGCCGCCGACCCGGTGTGGGCCGCATCGGCAATGGCATTGACCGAGGCGCTCCCGGCGATCGACCGGATGAGCGACCAACCGATCCTGCGCCTCGACCTCGAGGACGCCGTGCGACTGGTGTGGGATCACCTCCACGTCGTCCCAGTCGACCAGCGCTGCCTCGACCGGGCGGCGTCGTTGTCTCGCACCCAACCGGTCCGCCTGAGCGACGCGATCCACTTCGCCGCCGCCGAACGCATGCCCGGGCCCATTCGATTCGTCACCTTCGACGCCGCCCATATCGGCGTGGCGTTGGGGCTCGGCTTCGACGTGATCAGTTCGTGAACGTCACCGATGCCCGACGAGCGGCGCAACACGGACCCGCCACCACAACACCACCAGTTGCTGGGCCGATCGCACGATGCGCGGCAGCCGAAAGAACTGAGACCGACCGTGCGGGCGCCAGTGGTGTGACACCCCGACCTCGACGAACCTCGCATCAGCGTGCGCCAACGCGTGCATCAACTCCACGCAGATCACCCCGGACGTCGACGTCAGCTCGATGGACCCCATGGTCGATGCCCGGATCAAGCGGAAGTCGCAGTCGGTGTCACGCACCCGCAGACCGAACAGCAGCTTCACGGCGTGGTGGTAGGTCCGCCCGATCAGCCGGCGATACCAGGCGTCGCCGCGACCGATCTTGAACCCCTGCACCACATCGACATCGTCGCGTGCCGCAGCGAGGCAACGCACGATCTCGGTCGCGTCGTACTGGGCGTCGCCGTCGGTGTAGAAGATCCACTGCTTCGTCGCCGCGGCGAACCCCGATTGCAGCGCCCCGCCGTAGCCGCGGTTCGCCTCGTGGACGACGATGCGCAGTTCGGGTACTTCGTCGGCGAGGGCGCGCAGCACGGCGAGCGAGCCGTCGGTGGAGCCGTCGTCGACCACGATGATCTCGAAGTCGTCGACCGCACTCACGAGTGCACTGCGGACGTCGCGCACCATCCCGGCGATCGAGAACTCGTCGTTGTAACACGGGAAGAACGCAGACACCGACGCCACCGCCGGAAAGCGACTGCTCACGAGCCGCTCGCCGCGAGGACCTCGGCGACCCGTTCGACCTCGGCGTCGGTCATCTCCGGGAAACATGGCAACGACACGCAGCGTGCCGCCCAGTCGTCGGCGATCGGTGTCGGCTCGCGCAGGAACGAGCGGTACGCCGGCTGCGACCCGATCGTGAGCGGATAGTGCACTGCAGTGCCAACCCCCGCTGCCGCCAGCGCCTCGCGGAACACGTCGCGGTCGGCGACCTTGGCGACACACAGGTGGTACACGTGGTCATCGTGGTCGGCTTGCCACTCCAACCACGGCGCCGCTGCCCGATACTGCCGGGCGATCGAACGGCGGCGCTGCGTCGCTTCGTCCAACACCGCGAGCTGCACCCGCAGCCAACCCGCTTCGATCTCGCTCATCCGAAAGTTCTGGCTGATCGCTTCGTGCACGTACTGCTCGGTCATGCCGTGCTGGCGCCGCCTGCGCACGTCGGCGGCCAGCGACGCGTCGTCGGTGATCACCGCACCACCATCGCCGATGCCACCGAGGTTCTTGGTCGGGTAGAACGAGAGCGCTGCGGCCCGACCGCCAACGCCCGAACGTGCACCCTGGGCCTGGGCTGCATCTTCGATCACGGTCGGCCCGAGCCGGAGGAACGGGTCGACATCGACAGCTCGCCCGTAGAGGTGCACCGGGATGATGGCGGCCGTCCGTGGCGTGATCGCACGCTGCGTGGCTTCCACGTCGAGACCGGCGGTCGACTCATCGACGTCGACTGGGACCGGAACCGCTCCGACCGCACACACTGCCGACGCCGTCGGGACTGCGGTGAACGCCGGCACGATCACTTCGTCACCAGGGCCCACTCCGCACGCCACGAGCAAGAGCTCGATCGCCGAGGCACCGCTCGCCACGCCAACGACGTGCGCCACCCCGAGCGCATCGGCGAGTTCGTGTTCGAGCGCGGCGAGTTCGTCGCCCAACAGCACCCGACCCGACGCAATCACCCGACGCACCACGTCCAACAGATCGGGCTCGAATCGTCGATACCGGCGAGTCAGGTCGATGAAGGGGACCGTCATATCGTCAATGTCACGCCGTCGATCGTGGCGCGGATCCCGTCGACGAACCGGGTACGCGGCGCCCAGCCGAGCATCCGCTCGGATTTCGAGAAGTCGCCCTGATAGCTGCCGATGTCGATGCGTTCGAGGTGGTCTGGCCACGGCACGCACCTGACGGTGCCGCCGGCGTCGGCGGCCTCGATCACGTGCCGGGCGATGTCGGACAGCGCCAGCACCTCGGAGTTGCCGAGGTTGAAGATCTCCCCGACGGCCGCCTCATGCGTGGCGGCGGCGAGCACGGCGTCGACGACGTCGTCGACGTACACGCAGTCACGCTGCTGCGATCCGTCACCGAACAATTCGATGTCGTCACCGCACAGCGCCCGGCGGATGAACACCGACAGGAACCCCTGGTCCAACCGATCGAGGTGGAGGCGGGACCCGTACACGTTGGTGAGCCGCAGGATCGACGATCGCAGACCGTGCACACGCGAGTACAGGAGATGGAACTGCTCGCAGGCGAGCTTGTCGATGCCGTTCACGTCGACCGGTGCCGTCGGATGATCCTCGTCGACGGGCAGATACCGGGGCCGCCCGTACACCTGACGGGTCGAGGTGAGCACGCTGATGGCCTGCGGCGCCTCGGTTCGCAACGTCTCGAGGAAGGCGACATGATCGGTGAGGTTCAACTCGACGTCACGAAGCGGGTGCTCCATCGACGCGAGGTGGCTCACCTGTCCGGCGAGGTTGAACACGAAGTCGCATCCCCGCACCGCCTCGGCCGCGTCCGGCGCTCCGATCGAACACTCCCACACCTCCGCGTCGAGACCCTCGATGTTGCGGCGCTCACCACCATGTTCGGGAACGAGGGCATCGATCACGACCACGTCGGCACCCTCGGTCACCAGACGATGCACGAGGGTCGAGCCGATGAAGCCGAGCCCGCCCGTGACGACACACCGGGCACCGGCGAACCCACCCTCGTCGACGTCTTCGGGGTTCATGGCGAGCGAATTCTACGCACGCGACTCAAGTGGAACTCGCATCACGGCACCCACGATCTGGCGACCACCAGATGTGCGAACACCGCCAACCCACCGGCCGACACCAAGAGGTAGCCGAGCACCCAGGACCGGCCTCTGGATGCGAGGACATCGGCGAGCGCCAACTGCATGGGGAACGCCAGGACGGCGTAGCGGGCGAGGCCGACCACGCCGAGCAGCAACGGCGGCGCCACGACCAGTGCGGTCACCACCATCCATGTTGGTGGCTGGCGTCGCGCCCGGACGGCGTACGCCGCTGCGGCAATCGCGAACACGAGCACATGGGTGAGCGCCAACGCAGAGCCGAACGGATCGGTCACGAAGTCGAACACCGACAGCTCGACCCAGGCGTCCTTGGCCGCCCAGAACACGAGGGGATCACCGGTGTGCGCATCGAGGTAGGCCATCCACCCGAGCAGGAACGCCACCGACGGCACCGACACGGCCAACGCCGCACGCCAACCGGCGCGAGCCAGGAACGCCGCCAGGATCAACGCGGCCACGATCAGCACACCGTTCGGACGACTCGCTGTCGCACACACGGCGATCACCCCGGCGAGGACCCAGCGACGAGAGTCAGCGGCCACGAGCGCCCACACCGCCCCAGCGAGGAACACGGCGTCGGAGTAGCCGAGCACCAAGCTGAGCGCACCGGGCGCCAGCGCACATATCCACACTGACCAACGCGCCGTCGAGGGAGCGAGGTGCGCTGACGCCAACCGGTACACGCCGGCGAACGCGATCAACGAGGCGAGCCAGGCCACGCCGGGCAACGCCACGGTTTCGGAGACACCCAGACGCATCGGCACGCTCGCAATGGCCGGAAACAACGGGAAGAACGGATACTCGCTCCAGTTACCGAGTACGTACGGTACGTCGTAGCCGTCGCGTGCGATGAGACGGAACCATTGGCCGTCCATCGACGACAGCGCGCCGGCGTAGAAGCGGTCGCCTTTGACGTTGACGGCAAGCGCCGGGAGCACGACGAGACGCGCCACGATCCACGGCAATACCACCTCGAGAAACGGGAACGCACTGCGTATCCGATCGGTCGCCGATGGGCGTTCAACGGGCACTCTGACCCCCGGCGCTAGCGTCACGGATCCGAACACTAGGAGGTGCGTGGGCCATGGAGATGGCGGAGTACCGGCGGATGGCCGAAACCGAGGAGACCCACTGGTGGTACGCCGCCACGCGCGCCCTGCTGCGCCAACTGTTGGAACCGACCGTGACGCCACGCGGGACGTTCCTCGACGTCGGTGCCGGCACCGGCGCCACCGGCGCGTGGCTTGCGGATCTCGGCACGTTGGTGGCGGTCGACTTCGAGCACGAGGCGCTGGCGATGGCTGGTGAGCGTCATCCGTCACAACACCCGATCGCCGCCGACGCCTGCGCCCTTCCGATCGCTGACGCCAG
>JBBQEU010000158.1:0-6145 GCA_038321235.1 Acidimicrobiales bacterium
GTCGGTCTCGCTGACGCGACCGCTGTAGTGCTTCGCAGCGATGCTCGGGTCGTGGCCGGCGCGCATCGCGACCTGCGTGACGCTGTAGCCCATCTCCTGGCCGTAGGTCTCCATGAACTTGCGAAGGTGGTGGAACTGCACGGTGTCGAGTCCCGCCCGCGTTCGCAGCCGGCCGAAGTACTGCGAGATCGTGCCGGGCTTCCAGGGGATGGACCCGTCGGGTTCGTCGGTGAACACGTATGGGTCGTCGACCAGGTTGACGTGAGCCATCGCAGCGAGCGATTCTCCCTGCTCGATCTGGGCTCGCAGGATCGCCGCTGTCAGTTCGTCGATGGCCAGCACTCGGACGCGACGGTTCTTGGTCGGGATCTCTCCGATCGGTTGACCGGGCAGATTGACGATCGACGCCGACACTCGCAGCAGACCCCGCTCGAGATCGACGTCGCGCCAACGGCGCAGCGCGCACAGCTCGGCTCGACGCAGACCCGTCGTTGCCGCGACGAGAATCGCCCGCGCCATCTCCGGCCGCTTGCCACGCTCGGCCTCCTCGATCAATGCCCGAACGTTCTCCGGCGTCGGTACCTCCGGCGCCATGTTCGGGATCGGTGGTGGCTCGGCCCACTGGGCCGGGTTGGAGTCACGCCAACCCCACCGGCACGCCTGGGTGAACATCGACGAGAGACACGCATGGATCTGATACACGCTGCGCGCCGACAGTCCACGCCGCTGATGAGCGCCGTACAGATCGGTGAGCGTCTTCGTCTTCACCTTGGTGACCGGCATCGCACCGAGGGTCGGTTGGATGTCATGGCGGTACACGCGCTCGTAGCCGTGGATCGTGTTCGGTGACCGGCCCTTTCGTTCGAGCTCGACGATCCAATCGGCGAACAGATCGTCGACGGTCGCTCGTGACCCGGTGTGGCGACCCTTGCTCACCTCGGTCAGCAACTCGGCTCGCGCCTTCTTCGCGTCACGCAGATTCCCGCGGAACGTTCGGCTGACCTGACGCTGCTTTCCCGTCACGACGTCTCGACCAGCAGAGACGATCAGCTCCCAGACGCCCGGCGATCGCTCACGCATCCCGGGGGCGGACCGCAGCTTGTCCATGCGGAAACCGTAGTCCGATTGTTGGAAAATTGTTGGATAAATGTTGGATGGACCGAATTCTCGGTCCGAATCCGACGCTTGGAATCAGTGTTATACCTGATAGATAATGGTGGGGCGGGTGGGGCTCGAACCCACGACCCACGGATTATGAGTCCGCTGCTCTAACCGACTGAGCTACCGCCCCGAGAATAGGTGACGGCCCAACCTACTCATCGGCAAAGCCGAGTTCACCGGCGAGATCCCCATCAGGTTTCGAGCGCCACCTTGAGGCGTTCCAGCGTGGCATCCATCCCTTTGACCATGCTCTTGGATCGACCCATCACGGTCTCGTAGAGGAACTTCTGCATGCCTTCGGGGGGCGCGAACGAGAACGACTCGGTCACGACGGTCGAACCGTCGCGAGTCTCGAAGTCGTACCGCCACGTCGTGTGGCCCTCGGCCAGGAACTCGAACACAGCGTCGAGCTCGTAGTTGGTGACCTGTGAAGTCGTCGTCCACCGCTTCAATGTGAGCGGACCCGCCTTGGCCACGTTGTCGCCGGCGAACGAGGCACCGAGGCCGGGACCGGTGACACCATCGGCCCACCGACACTCGACGCACTCGGGACTCCACTCCCCCATCCGCGCGATGTCCGACACCGCCGCGAACACCTCGGCCACGGGTCGATCGATCGTGATCGAAGCCGACCCGGTGAGTGGCTGCGTGCTGGTTTCCATGCCGCAGTGTGACACACGCCGACGCCCCCGACGATCTCAGACTCCAACGAGTACAGACACCCGAGAAGGTCACGATCGTCCGAAAACCCGAAATGGACCCCCGATTGCTCGAGGGCCCATTTCAGCGCTCCGGGAGCAGGGCTCGAACCTGCGACAAGCTGATTAACAGTCAGCTGCTCTGCCAGCTGAGCTATCCCGGAAGGTCGAACCGTGACGTTACCGCCTCGATCCGCGCCATCACACGTCGGTGCGTGAAGGCACGCGAGTACACCACTGTTGCACAACCCTGCACATGTTTGGCGCGGCGTCGAGTTGGGTCAGAAGCGGCCCGATACGGCTTGTGGAACTGACTGACCGGGATCCCCAGATTCATACCTCAGTAGTGGTTCGCCTCCGCGACGTCGAGCCCATCATGGAGATAGAGGCGCACGCGAAGCCGGGCCTCGTCAACCCTGAACTGCTCGCGTAGCCAACTCACGAACACTCGCAGATACACGGATTGGTGTTGGCCATGGACACCCTGCCGTCGGACTTCTCACCCTCGCCGGCGTGCAAGCCCAGCGCAAAGAGGTCGCGCTCGCGAGCAGTTGGCCGGACGAACATCGCATCGGCCTCGACGCGGCAGCGATCGATCTCCTCCATCTTCCTCACGTGCAGCGGATGCGGCCTCTGATCTGCATGACCGCGGTTCCGTGGCTTTCGGATGAACTCCACATCTCGGACCCAGACCGATACCGATCCCTTGGCGACACCGAACTCGTTGGCAATCTGCTGCAGCGTCCACGACATTGCCCGCAGTTCCCGCGCCCGGTCCCGTTCGAAGAACTTGCCTGCGTAACCCATACGTCAATGATGACGTCGGGGTACCCCCGAGTTCGCCGTGGGCTGGTCAGGCGGAGGCGAGAATCGGGAGGGTCGGTACGTCGCTACCGCCAGCGGGCTCCTGGGTCACCCCGAACACGAAGCCGGTGGGGTCAGCGTCGGAGAAGCGCTCCGCTACTACGCCATCGGCATCGGGGCGGAAGATGCCGACCGAGGTCGCTCCGTCTTCGCCGACCAGCCACAGCTGGTACGTCGCGGAGTCGTCGAGCACAGTCAGTCCAACGCCCTGCACCACGAGTGCATCCTCAGATGAAGAGTAGGTCACCGTCAAGTCGTCGATCTCGCCCGCGAGCGAGCGGGTAGTGGCATCGGGGGCATCGACCACCGCAGCGATCTGGTCGGACGGGTTGTCGTTGGTCGTGGCCACCATGACCACACCGCCGACGGAGAAGAGCGCAACAGCAGCGGCTGCGAGGAGCATCGGACGGAAGCGCCGACGAGAGCGCTCGGTATCGAGCGACACGACCGGCGCACCGGGACGCTGAACAGCACCGATCGCTGGATCAACTTCGACAGCAACGAAGGGCTCCTGCGGTGTGGAGGCGACTGCCGCCAGCACCGAATTGCGCAGCGCTGCCGGCGGCTGCTCACCCTGAGATCGCTGGATCGCCGCAGCGGCTGCCAGCGCTTCGTCGAGTTCGTTCGCCACGGCCGGATCCAACTGCGCAGCGGTGTCGAGCTCGCGCTCGTCCTCGGCCGTCAGCTCACCGAGGGCGGCCAGTGCGATCAGTTCGTCGATGCGGTCGGAGGTCATTGCGCTGCTCCCAGTTTGCCACTCAGCTTCTTCAATCCGAGGCGAACACGGCCCTTGACCGTGCCGAGGGGAAGGTCGAGGCGTTGGGCGATGTCACCATGGCTGACGCCGTCGAGGAATGCCATCTCGATCACCACTCGCTGCTCGTCGGGTAGTTCGGCCACCGCGCGCGCAACCCGTTCGGCTTCGATCGAGGCGACCACGATGTCGTCGGTCGACTCGACCTGCGGTGATCGCTGCGCGGCCGAGCGTTCGATCCGGTCACGTTGCGACTGCTCGCGACGGACCCGGTCGACCGCGCGGCGACGTGCCATCGTGATCGCCCACGTCGACACGCTCGCCCGATCCGGGTCGAAGCGGGTAGCGGTGCGCCACAACTCGACGAACACCTCCTGTGTGACCTCCTCGGACATCGCCGGGTCACGCAGCACCCGCTTGACGGTACCGAACACCACGCCAGCGAGTTCGTCGTAGAGCACCGCGAACGCGTCGTCATCGCCGGCCTGCACACGTTGAATCAACGAGACGTGGTCAGGCCCAGGGAAAACGATGGGCTCATGATGCCAGGGATGTACCCGATCGACTGGCATCCAGACGGAAGCGAGCGCTGTCATTCCAGTCCCACGAACGACGCAAACGACATCGCACTGATGGACACGATCGATGCCGAAGGTCCCGCCTCGGGCGTCCACACGTGTGCGCTCCATTCCGCGCCGTCGGCACCCGGGTCCTCGGGGAGCTGCAGCTGGAGGAAGACATTCTCACTCTCGACGATCTCAGGCACCCGCAGCGCAGTGCTCGCACCGTTGCAGAAACGCACCACCAGAACCTCTGCGTCGGCGGCGAGGCGCATGATCGCCAGCACATCGATCATCGGCACGAGGAGGCGTCCAACGTCGTCCACGACCGCGCATTCGAGCACGTGCTCGATCGTGACATCACGGTCGCCGTCGAGCATTCCTTCGACGCTGAGTAGTGGTGACGACATGTGGTTGGTTCGCACGCCAACGGCAAGTGGATCACCACGAACGCCGATACCACGCGAAACGTGGTGAGGAGGCCGGAGCCTCCTCACCACATTCCTCGAGTCACTTATTGTGTTCGGCGGTGTCGTCCACCGCTTGGGATCACGGCATCAACACTGCGTCGATGACGTGGACCGTGGCGTTGGCGGTCTGGATGTCGGCGCAACCGACCGACGCCTGACCGTTGACCATGAGGGTGCCGTCGCCGGCGACCTCGAGGGTGATGTCGGCACCGTTGACCGTGGTCACCGAGTCGAGCTCGGCGAGGTCGGCACTCGACAGCTGCTCACCGGCAACGACATGCAGCGTCAGGATCGACGTGAGCAGGTCGGTGACGGCGAGCACTGCATCGAGGGTTCTCTCGGGCAGTGCGTCGAAGGCCGGGTTGGCCGGAGCGAAAATCGTGAACGGACCATCACTGTTCAATGTGTCGACCAGACCAGCAGCCTGTACGGCGGTGACGAGCGTCGACAGGACCGGGTTGTTCGACGCCGCAGTTGCTGCGGTGTCATCGGTCATCCCGGCGAACGAACCCTCACCGTCGGCGGGAACTGCTGAGCACAGCGGACCGGTCGGCATCATGGCACCTTCCTCCATGTCCTCTTCTTCCATGTCGCCCTCTTCCATGTCGCCCATGTCATCAGCGGCCGGCATGAGCACTTCGCCGATGATGTGAACGGTGGCGTTGGCGGTCACGACGTTCGAGCAGAGCACGTCCACGCCGTTGACGGTGGTTCCGTCAGCGCCGAATTCGAGTGTCGCTCCGTTGACCGTCTCAGCCGAGCCAGCAGAACCCAGCGCCGCAGCATCGAGGCTCTCGCCGCCAATGACGTGGTAGGTGAGGATCGAGCTCAGCAGTTCCTTGTCCGCCAGCACGGCGTCGAGGTCGGCGGCCGGGATGGCCGCGAACGCATCGTTGGTGGGAGCGAAGATCGTGAACGGACCATCGCTGTTCAACGTGTCGACGAGGCCGGCTTCGCTCACTGCGGTGACGAGCGTCGACAGCAGCGGGTTGTTCGACGCTGCCGTCGCGGCAGTGTCGTCGGTCATCCCGGCGAAGGAACCTTCGCCTTCGGTCGGAACGGCGTCACACGCCGGTCCGAACGGGCCGTCAGCCATCTTTTCTTCCATCTCGGTCGACGCCGGCGCTTCGGTCGCTGCCGGAGCATCAGTGGCCGGGGTCGAGTCGTTGTCGTCGCTGCCGCAGGCGGCGGCGATCAACGCGAACGAGGCGACGGCAACCATCACCTTTTTGTTGCGATTGCGGGTTCTCATTTCAATCTCCTTGTGAGGGGTTGGGGGTTGGTGTTCACGCTGCTGGGCAGCGACTGGGTGGAACTCGTCGGATGAGCCGGGGGGCTGATCACTCGACGAAGACCACGATCTGGTGATGCCCGGAGGCACCGTTCGGAAGGGGTTCGGATCGCTCATCGGTTTGGATCACTCCGTCGCCGTCGGTCGCCCGACAACGGATCGATGTGCGCCCGGTCGCCCCCGGCGTCCAGCGGAAGGCCCACTGGCGCCAGGTGTCGTCGTTCAGCGCAGCGCCCAAATCGCAGGGCTGCCACGGGCCGTCGTCGAGCTGCACATCGACGGCACTGATGCCGCGAGTCTGCGCCCAAGCGACACCACCGATGGCGGCGGTCCCGTCGGCGTTGCGA
>JBBQEU010000159.1:0-6139 GCA_038321235.1 Acidimicrobiales bacterium
TCCCCGTTGGCGTTCTTCGCAACAACCTGGACGTCGCCGTCCGCAGTGGTCGATCGCTTGCCTCGTGGTTGTCTCGGCATGGCCTCGCTCCTCGGCTCGGTTGCTCCGCAACGGCTGATTTGCGGAGCAACGTGCGGAGCATCCGTACCACTGTGCGGGGCAACCGGCGGGGCAACACTCCAGCAACGGCAGTAGCCGTCTGCGCACGCAGGCGCACGTGACCCCTGGTCAGAGCGGATCTTCCAGAACTTCGGCGCATGCTGACGCACAACCGGAAATCTGAGAGTGGAGCTGGGGGGAATCGAACCCCCGTCCATCAGCCGGTGGACGAACTTGCTACGACCATTCCCGGCATTGCCACTGACGCTGTGACACCGACGGGTCGGCTGTCCGCTCGAGGCGGACCACGCGCCGTCTTTCCGACATGTCAGCGGTCTTTCTCGCCGTCAGCAGTCTTTCCTGCCGTCATCCCTCACTTCTGTTGCCGGGCTGTGATGGAGTGGCCCCGTGCGACATTTCTGCTCACGATGACTCTTCGCTCACCTGAAAATCAGGCGGCGAGAGCGAACTGCTCATCGGCAATTCTTGTGGTTGCCCCGTTTAGCGAGTCTGAGCAACTCGGGTCGCAAACTCGAACAGCGTTACTGACGTCGAAACCAGTCAGCCCCATGTTCAATATGTGCAGCCGCAGGATTGCACGGCTGATGGGGGCAGGCTACCGCCGCGAACGTTCCGATCGAGCAGCGCGGGTCCGTACCCCGAGTCGAAAGGTCAGCAGACGACCGACGAAGGTGACGCCGATCGCCATGACGCTCGCAATCGCAGGATCGACGTCGGGCACATCGACCAGCACGGCGTAGGTTCCGACTCCCGCGACACTCACCAACGCGTACGGAGGCCCTGGTCGCATGATCATCGGTCGTTCACCGCGCAGAACATCGGCGGCGACCCCACCGCCCACCGATGCCAGGACGCCGACGAACCAGACGGCGATCAACGGGAGCTCCGCGGCAACCGCCTGCTGGGCGGCGATGACCCCGAACAGCCCGAGCACGGCGGCGTCGACGGCCAACAGGATGGACTCGATTCCCCTCAGGTACTGGCCGACGAGCGACACGACGAGCACCGCGGCCAGCACGACCCCGATGTACCACGGGTTGGTGAGGGCGGTGGGCGGAAACGTCCCCAACAGCACGTCACGGATGATCCCGCCGCCGAACCCGAGACAGATGGCAAGGGTCGCCATTCCGACGTGATCGAGATCGTCGTCGGATCTCGCAATGAGCGCCCCTTGCAACGCTCCGGCGCCTGTTGCGACGACCGCCAACGCAAGGGGCGTCTCTGCTGCGAGATCGGTCAGCGCGATCATTGGCGGGAACGGATGTCGCTCGGCCCGAATGTGGTCGCGCACGTCCGGCACCAGAACCCTTGCTCGAACTCCTCGCCGCAGTCGGCGTGCACGAGCACTGCGGTGCGCTCGTCGCCCCCGAACCAGCGGTCGCCCCAGCGGATCAGTGCGACGAGGGCGGGGGAGAGTTCCACCCCGGCCGGCGTCAGGACGTAGTCGTGGCGCGGAGGATGGTCCTGGTAGCGGACGCGTTCGATGATGCCGGCGGCGACCAACCGTTCGAGCCGACCCGACAGGATCGGCCGTGACACTCCGAGGTCGGCCTGCAGTGCGTCGAAGCGGCGTATGCCGCGGAAGATGTTGCGCACGATCAGCATCGACCACCGGTCGCCAACCACGGCCGCAACGGTCTCGATCCCCGGCCCGTGGTCGCTCGACGCAGACGATGACTCGGGCGGCGACGCTGCGGGCACCTCGACGACGATACCCGGGGCGCGCAGTGGGTTCGTATTCCACACTCACTCGCGGGTACCGTGCGACGATGCCGAATCCCGACGATGTCGAACTGCTCGCCACACCGCTCGATCGGCTGATGGCAGCAGCCAGGACGGTGCGCGACTCGCGAACCGGGACGCGCATCACGTATTCGCCGAAGGTGTTCATTCCGCTCACGTTCCTGTGCAACGACACCTGCGACTACTGCACGTTCGCCCAGCCGCCGGCGCGCGTCGCCGAGCCGTATCTCGCCCCCGACCAAGTGCGCGCGATCGCCCGAGCCGGTGCCCGAGCGGGCTGCCACGAGGCGTTGTTCACGCTCGGCGAACGCCCCGAGATGCGCTACGAGGTTGCTCGCGCCTGGCTCGCCGAGCACGGCTACACCAGCACGGTCGACTACCTCGCCGCCATGTGTCGGATGGTGGTTGAGGAGACCGGACTGCTCCCACACGCCAACGCTGGTGCGCTGTCGGCCGACGAACTCGGCCAACTCCGCCCCGTGTCGGTGAGCCAAGGCATGATGATCGAGTCGATCCGCGGTGATCTCGCCTGTCACCGTGGCGCCCCCGACAAGGACCCGGTGCGCCGGCTCGCCACGCTCGAGGCGGCGGGCGAACTCCAGATCCCCTTCACCACCGGACTGCTGGTGGGGATCGGCGACGAGCGCCAGGATCGCCTCGACGGGCTCCGAGCGATCGCCGCCAGCCATGAACGCCACGGCCACGTGCAGGAAGTGATCATCCAGAACTTCCTGCCCAAGCTGCTCACCGGCATGCGCAACGCTCCGGCCTGCCCGCCCGACGAGTTCCTGTGGACGATCGCCGCAGCGCGGCTCGTGCTCCCGTCGTCGATCCATCTGCAGGCACCGCCAAATCTGTCCGACGACTTCGGCGTGCTGCTCGATGCGGGCATCGACGACTGGGGTGGCGTGTCGCCGGTGACCGCCGACCACGTCAACCCCGAACGTCCGTGGCCCGACCTCGACCGGCTCCGTGACGTCACCGAGGCACGCGGGTTCGCGCTCGCCCCACGCCTCACGGCCTATCCAGAGTTCCTCGACGACAGCCTCAACGGGCCCGATCGTTGGGTCGATCCGGCGCTGCGCTTCGCAGTGCTCGATCGCAGCGACGCCGAGGCGCTCGCACGTGACGATCCCGGCAGCCAGTTCCCCGAGCGCGTGCAGGGCACCACCGAAACCGCCGACGGCGCTGACGTGGTGATCGTCGGCGACCGCTCGACCCAGTGGTACTCCGGCTGGAACGCCGATCCCCCGACACTCTTGCCCGCGACGGCAGCGCCGATCCGTGGCGCGGTCGCCGAGGTGCTCGCCGGTTTCGATGCCGGCTCGGATCTCGGCATCGACGAGATGGTCACGCTGTTCGAAGCCCGCGGACGCGAGGTTGCCGCCGTTGCCGAGGTCGCCGACCAGTTGCGCCACGACACCGTCGGCGACACGGTCACGTGGGTGCACAACCGCAACATCAACTACACGAACGTGTGCACGTTCAAGTGCAAGTTCTGCGGGTTCGCGAAGGGAAAGATCTCGCTCAACGTACGAGGCACGCCGTACCTGCTCACGATCGAGGACATCCAGCAGCGGGTGCGCGAGGCGTGGGAGTTGGGTGCCACCGAGGTCACCCTGCAGGGCGGAATCCATCCGAGCTTCGACGGCGACTACTACATCGACGTGTGCCACGCCGTCAAGGACGCCGTGCCCGAGATGCACGTGCATGCGTTCACTGCGCTCGAGGTGCACGAGGGAGCCCGCCGGCTGGGTGAGCCACTCGAGACCTATCTGCGTCGGTTGCAGGATGCCGGTCTGCGTTCGTTGCCCGGCACCGCGGCGGAGATCCTCGATGAGGAGCCACGTTCGATCCTGTGCCCCGACAAGGTCACGACGGAGGAGTGGCTCGAGGTACACGAGACAGCGCATCGAATCGGTCTGCGATCGAATGTCACGATCATGGCCGGCTCGATCGAGCGGCCGATCCACTGGGCTCGCCACATCGAACGCACCCGCGAGGTGCAGCGGCGTACCGGCGGTTTCACCGAGTTCGTCCCGCTGCCGTTCGTGCACATGGCGTCACCGATCTACCTCCAGCGCAAGGCCCGTCGGGGACCGACGTTCCGCGAGACGATCCTGCTGCACGCCGTTGGCCGGCTCGCCTACCGAGGGTTGATCGACAACGTGCAGGCGTCGTGGGTGAAGATCGGTGTGCCCGGTGTTCGTCAGTTGTTGCGGGCCGGGGTGAACGATCTCGGTGGCACGTTGATGGACGAGAACATCAGCCGGGCAGCCGGCGCGATCCACGGCCAGAAGATGACCGAAGAAGCCTTCGGCTCGCTGGTCGCGCCGCTCGGTCGCACACTCGCCCGACGCACCACGCTCTACGAGGTCGCCGAGCCCGTGGCCGGCTGACCGGCGCCCAGCTGACCGGCGCGGTCGGGCCGAGCCGGTCGGTCAGCGAACGGGGCCGACGTCGGAGATCGTGTACTTCTTGACGTCTCTACCGGCGACGGCGATGCCGGCGATGGCGCGTTGGAACTCGGCCATGTGGTCACTCGCGAAGTGCGCATCCAGCGCGTCCTGGTCGTCCCACAGTTCGAAGAGCAGGATCCGATTGGTGTGGTCCGGGTCGGGGGAGAACACGTACTCGCGGCATCCCGGCTCGGTGTGCGTGGCCGCCACCATCGGAGCAACGGCGTCGAGGAACGTGGTGCGCCCATCGTCCTCGGTGGTGATGGAACCGGCGATGATCAGCATGCGGCGACCCTAACGATCGACGGCGCAGGGTCAGCGGCTGGCGTCTCCGTACTTATTGGCCCGGTTGAACTCGGTCTGGATCTCGCGGTCGGCGTCGCGCTCGGCCATGTGCTGGCGCTTGTCGCCCTTGGTGCGGCCCTTCGCCAAGCCCAGTTCGATCTTCGCCCGGCCGTCTTTCCAGTAGAGGCGCAACGGCACGATCGTGAGGCTGCCCTGGGCGACGCGCTGGTCGAGCTTGTCGATCTCGGCTCGATTGAGCAGCAGCTTGCGCTGGCGGTCGGGTTCGTGGGCGCCGAAGCCGATCGCATTCGTGTACGGAGGAATGTGGATGCCGTCGAGCCACATCTCACCGCGCTGGACGCGGGCGTACCCCTCGGCGATCTGGGCGTTGCCCTCGCGCAGGCTCTTCACCTCGCTGCCGGTGAGGACCACGCCCGCCTCGTACGTGTCGAGGATGTCGTAGTCGCGATAGGCGCGCTTGTACGACGCGATGAGCTGAGTGCCGTCGCCGGCGCCCTTGTCCTTCTTGGTCTTCTTGCCCTTCGCCATGTCGTTCAGCCTCTCGGAGGAGAGACAACTCTACCGAGCAGGTCGGTGGTGGCTCCGCTGGGTTCGGATCAACGATTTCGTCAGCCCCGGATCTACGGTCGGCGGGATGAAGATCCGCAACGACTCGATCGAACTCCACGTCGCCGAGGACGGCGACCCATCGGCGCCGCCGATCCTGCTGCTGCACGGCATCACCTCGTTCGGCGGCACATGGGAGTGGATCGTGCCGACGCTGACCGAACGATTCCGTGTGTTGCGGCTCGACTTCCGGGGTCATGGAGCGTCTGATCGGGCGCCGGGGGAGTACAGCCCCGATGGCTACGTGAGCGATGCGGTCGCTGCGATCGAGCAGGCGGCCGGCCAGCCGTGCGTGGTGATGGGGCACTCGCTCGGCGGCGCGACCTCAGCGGTGCTGGCGCAGCGACACCCCGACCTGGTCGTGGCGGCAGTGATGGAAGACCCGCCGTTGGGTCTCGCCGGAAACCCTGGTCCGGGTGAGGCGACCGGCGAGGGCGAGTCGGTGCTGGAAGGAAACGCGTTGTTGGAGTCGTTCCGCGTGATCCGCGAGTCGGCACCGCAGCTCCAGGCGTCGGGCGTCACCGTCGAGGTCCTGGCCGGGATCCTCACCGCAGCACCAACACCGTCCGGTGGCACCTTCGGTGAGCTCCTGCATCCCGACGGGATCACGTCGATGGCGGGGTCGTTGCTCGCTGTCGACGCCAGCGTGCTCGATCCGGTGCTGAACGGCAGGATCGGTACCTTCCTCGACCCCGACGCTCCGTTCGGCGTTCCGTCACTGATCGTCTGCGCCGATCCGTCGAAGCCGGACGCAGTCGCCGACCCGACGTTGGCTCAGCACTTCGTCGACATCTCACCCGCCACCGAGTTCGTGGTGATCGACGGTGCGGGTCACCTGATCCACGACGAGCGAGTTGCTCGGGATCCATTCCGTGACGCCGCGCTCGGCTTCCTCGATCGTGTGA
>JBBQEU010000160.1:0-6115 GCA_038321235.1 Acidimicrobiales bacterium
ACCGTCGACGAGGTTGAAACCGGCCTCGGCCACCGAGTCACGGATCAATTCGTACTCAGAGGCACGGCGCGGGTTCTCGTCGGCGAAGAGCAGACGCACGTCGATCGGTGTCGACGTGTCGACGCCGGCATCGGCGAGGAGTTGCGCCGCGCCTTCGGGATCGGCCTCGGCGTAGAAGTCCGAGCCGTTGTTGGCAACGGCCTCGTCGTACAACGGCGAGCCGGGAACCTGGATGAGCGACGCACGCACTTCGGCGTTCTCGTTGAGCGGCACGATCAGACGCTCGACGATGTCGGTGCGGGGCACCGCCAGCAAGAAGGCCTGACGAACCGCGCGAGCGGTATCTGCGTCGCCGCCGTAGGTCGCCGGGTCGAACGGGCCACCGTTGTTGAAGACGAGGTCGATGTGTTCGTAGACGGCACCGTCGGACTGCTGCACTTCGACACCGCGGTCGGCGATGCCTTCGAGCTGCGTCAGGATGTCGGCGGTCGCCTGCGGCTGGATGATGTCGACTTCCTCGTTGGCCATGGCCTGCACGGCCGCCGTCGGGTCACCGATGATCGAGTAGACGATCGTCTGCACCTTGGGCTGGGGGCCCCAGGCGTAGTCCTCACGTGCCTCGAACACCATCGTGCCGTCGTCGTCGAACGAGGTCAAATTGTACGGGCCGAAGCCGGCGTACACGCCCGGGTCGTCCGGCAGCGAGGTGGCGTCGAAGTCGCGGTTCCACGACTCCGAGATCGCCTTGACGTCCTCGGTCGAGCCCTGCAGCGCCTCGATGAGCGCGGCCTTGGCCTCAGTCGGGTCGTCGACGCCGAAGGCGCTCTGGCCCACGACGTGCGCGGGCACGCCCGGGAACACGCCAGCGGTTGCGTAGTCGACGTAGAAGCTGTCCCATGTGGCGGTCAGCGACAGGCCGTCCTCGGAGATCTCGGGGACCTCGGTGATGAGAGCAAGCGACTCGCTGGAGGAGTCGAAGCTGGTGCCGGTCGACTCCTTGTAGCTGAAGCCGTCGACCAGCGCACCATCTTCGTCGAACGCCGCCGCGTATGCCTCGTCGGCCGAGGCGAGGTCGCCGTCGGGACCGACCACGACCGGCGAGCCGTCAGCGTCGGCTTGCGCGGACACGCCGGTGTCGGTGACGACGGTCTCGGCATCGTTGTAGAAGCCGCTCTGGGCTGCCCACGTCATCAGGAGGTCGGCGGCGTCGACTTGGACGCCGTCGGACCAGGTGACACCTTCATTGATCGTGTACGTGATGGTCAGCGGGTCGAGCGACTCGAGGGTGCACGTACCGAACTGGTCGTTGTTGATGTAGTTCAGGTCGGCGTCGTAGTACGAGAAGCCACCTGCGTTCATGACGTAGAGCGGGTTGGCGTTCGCCGTGGCGTTGCCGCGGTTGGTGGCCGAGTTGAAGGAATACGGCGCCTGGTTCCAGGCAACGCGTACTTCCCCGGCGGGGTCGTCGCCCTCGTCGTAGGTCCCGTGCGGGGTTCCACAGGCACTGCCGCCGACTTCGCCGGCCTCCCCGCCGCCTCCAGCCATGGCATCGTCAGTGGTGTCAGGTGCGTCGGTGGTGTCCGGCGCATCGGTACCGTCGGTCGTCGTGTCCGGCGCATCGGTGCCGGTGGCACCGCCGTCTCCGGTGTCGTCGTCGCTCGCACATGCGGCGAAGACGATCGACGACACGGCGAGTGCCGCAAAGAGCTTGGTGCTCCGTCGTTTCGTGTTCACGTGGTTGTCCTCCTGGGTGGGGTACAGAAACGGGAGGGTGTGGCTGCCAAAGGAACCGCCTGGCCTCGAAATGACGGGTCAGCGTTCGACCGTGGAGAATCGTGCTTCTTCCCCCTCCCTGGTGAAAGAAGCCCAACCGACCATAGCAGTGCCCTCTGCCGAGCGGTCAGCAGCCCAGCCCGGCTGCGTGAAAAGTCAACCACTCCCTGTGATGCTGCAGGTCGTCCCGCCGGCCGGACTGGCGTGACCCACCGACAACCGGCCAGATCTCAGTCGGGTGGTTCGAAGCTCACCGGTGCACCAAGATCCACGAAGGTCATCTCGGGGAAATGGCACGCGACCAGATGGCCCGTTCCCCGGTCGACCAAGAGCGGCTCCACTTCGGCGCACTTGCTCTCCGCCTTCGGACAACGGGTGCGGAACCGACAGCCGCTCGGCGGGTTGATCGGTGACGGCACTTCACCCTGCAGCACGGTGCGCTGACGCTGACGTTCGATCGCAGGGTCCGGCTCGGGAACCGCCGACAGCAACGCCTGGGTGTATGGATGCGACGGTCGGTCGTAGATCTCGGCGGCGGGCGCCACCTCGACCAGCTTGCCGAGATACATCACGGCGATCCTGTCGGAGATGTGCCGCACCACCGACAGGTCGTGCGCAATGAAGATGTAGGAGAGACCGAGTTCTTCCTGCAGATCTTGCAGGAGGTTCACCACACCCGCTTGGATCGACACATCGAGTGCCGACACGGGCTCGTCGAGCACGATCATCGACGGGTTGAGCGCCAGCGCCCGGGCGATGCCGATGCGCTGACGCTGGCCACCGGAGAACTCGTGCGGGAAACGGTCGGCGTGATCGGGCGACAGCCCGACGATGTCGAGCAGCTCGCCGACCTTGGCCTTCGTGTCGATCTTGATCCTCTGGATGTCGAACGGCTCGGCGACCGCTGCTCCCACGGTGCGCTTCGGGTCGAGTGAGGCATACGGGTCCTGGAAGACGATCTGCATCTCCTTGCGGAGATCGCGCAGGGATTCCTTGTCCAGTCCGACGAGTTCGGTGCCCTTGAACTTGATCGAACCGGCGGACGGTTCGAGTAGACGCAAGATGCATCGGCCGACCGTCGTCTTGCCGGACCCCGACTCGCCCACCAGCCCCATGGTCTCGCTCTTGTCGAGCGAGAATGACACGCCCGACACCGCCTGCACTTGGCTCTTGATGACGCGCACACCCTTGCTGTGACGCACCTCGAAGGTCTTCAGCAGGTCCTCGACCTCCAGGATCGTCTCAGACATGGTCCATCATTCCAACGAGTTCCCCCGCTCGGATACATGCCGTCTCGCCGCGGCCGAACGGCACCAGCTCCGGGAGCGTTTGAGTACAGGCCTCGACGGCGAAGTCACAGCGCGGTGCGAACGAGCAGCCCGGCGGTGGCTCGAGCATGTTCGGGGGCGACCCTGGAATCGGAACGAGGCGGTCCTTGTCCTGCGATGGCAGCGACTTCAACAACCCGCGGGTGTACGGATGAGAGCTTTCCCCGAAGAGGTCGTCGACCTGCGCACGCTCGACCGCACGTCCGGCGTACATCACCTGCACACGGTCGACGACCCGGGCCACGACGCCGAGGTCGTGGGTGATCAGCACGATCGAGGTGTTGAGGTCCTTCTGGATTCGTTGGAGCACTTCGAGGATCTGTGCCTGCACGGTGACGTCGAGCGCAGTGGTCGGCTCATCGGCGATCAACACGTCCGGCTCGTTGGCGATCGCCATGGCGATCATCACGCGCTGGCGCATACCACCGGAGAACTCGTGCGGGTACTGCACCGCCCGCTGATCCGGCTGCGGAATGCCGACGATGTCCAGCAACTCGACGGCGCGACGAGCTGCTGCGGCCTTCGTGATCTTCTCGTGGGATCGGATCATCTCGACGATCTGCGAGCCGATCTTGTGCACGGGGTTGAGCGCGGAGAGCGGATCCTGGAAGATCATCGCGATCTTCTTGCCTCGCACGGCCATGAACTGCTTCGGTTTCATGCCCACGAGTTCCGTGCCGTCGAGCACCGCGGATCCCTCGATCGTCGCCGACCTCGGCAGCAGCCCCATCATGCCGAGGAAGGTGACCGACTTGCCGGAACCGGATTCGCCGACGATGCCGACCATTTCGCCGCGCTCGACGTCGATGTCGATGCCGCGCACGGCCCGGACGGTTCCGTTCATGGTGTTGAACGAAACGCGGAAGTCCTTGAGTGACAGAACCGGTTCGCTCATCAGTTGCCACCGTCCTGCAGCAGCTTCGGATCGGTTGCATCGCGTAGACCATCACCGATGAAGTTGATGCACATGGCGACGAGCACCAAGAGGCCGGACGGGAAGAGCACCAGCCACCACTGCCCCGCCTGCACCGCGCTCTTGGAGTCGCCGACGAGATTGCCGAGCGAGGTGTTGCCCGAACCTGCGTCGGGGCCGAAGCCGAAGAACGCCAGCGTCGATTCGGCGATGACGGCGGCCACCACGGCGGTGGTCAACGCCACGAGGATCGGGCCGATCGCGTTCGGAATCAGGTGCCTCGAGATGATGCGGGTGTTCGACGCCCCCAACGCCCTGGCCGCCTCGATGAACTCACGTTCCTTCAAGGCCAGGATCTGGCTGCGCACGAGACGCGCCACGCCCATCCAACCGAAGATCGTGAACAGGATGATGATGAAGCGCAGCGACGTCTTCTCCCCGACGATCGGCTCGAGGAACGACACTTCGCCGAGGAAGTTGCGGACCACCAGCAAAGCAACCAGGAAGGGGAATGCGAGGAAGATGTCCGTGACCCGCATCAGGATGTCGTCGAACCGCCCGCCGCGGAAACCAGCGATCGAACCGGCGGTGATTCCGAGGATCGTGGCGAAGCATGCAGCGAACAGACCGATCACGAGCGAGACTCGTAGGCCGTAGATGAGCCGGCTGTAGAGGTCGCGCCCGATCGCATCGGTGCCGAGCCAGGCCTCGGCACGGGGCGACAGGAACGAGTTCGGCTGATCGGCGGTCGCGTCGAAGATGCGCTCGTTCACGCCGTATCGGGCAGTGATCGGAGCCAGCACGACGAACAGCACCATCGCCGCCATGATGACGGTGCACACGACCGCTCCCTTGTGATGCAAGTACCGCTTGACGGCCATCTGCCGTGGCGACAGGCGGCTCTTCGTCAACCCCTCGCGATCACCCCGGACGCTGGACCCGTCGGGGTTGACGACAAGTGACGGGTCGATGTTCGTGAGTGCTTCAGTCAAGACGAATCCTTGGGTCGAGCCAGGCGTACGAGACGTCGGCAAGCAGGTTCATGAAGATGACGAACACCACGACGAACACCATGAACGGCATCAGCTGCGGGAAGTCACCGTTGTCGAATGCGGTGAGGAAGAAGTCACCCATGCCTGGGTACTGGAAGACGCGTTCGGTGATGATCAGGCCCCCGAGGATCGCGCCGAAATCGATCGCCGCCACGGTGACGACCGGAATCATGGAGTTACGAAGCGCGTGCTTCACCAGGACGCGTCGTTCGCTGATGCCCTTGGCGCGAGCAGTGCGCATGTAGTCGCTGTTGAGCACATCGAGAAGCGATGCTCGCATGTACCTCGCGTACACCGCGATGATCTGGATTGCCACGACGGTGACCGGGAGGATCATGTGTTTGATCATGAGGACGAGATCGAAGCCCTGGTGGCCGGGGGGATACACCCCGGATGTCGGAAAGAGACTTTCGCCGAACCAGTTGACCCACAGCACGGCGAAGACGAGCTGGAAGATGACAGCGGAGACATAGGGCGGGACGCTGAATCCGAAGAAGGCTGCGCCGTTGACGGCGGAGTCGCGAAGGCTTCCCGGCCGGAGGGCGGCGAAGATGCCGAGCAGCAGGCCGATGGAGATCCCGATGATCGATGCGGTCAGGCCGAGGCGCAGTGTGTTGGCCATCGCGTTCTTGAGTTCCGGCCACACCTCGCGTGAGCCGATGATGCTACGAGGCCAGTCGAATGTGGCGAATCCTTGGAGCCACCCGAAGTAGCCCTTGATGTAGCCGCCGAATCCGGAGTACAGGTTGTTGAGTTCCTCGTACTGCTTGATCTTCTCGGCACTGGCACGGGGGTTCGCGCGTTGATAGGCCTCCGACGGGTTCGTCCCGACGCGGATGGCGACGTAGACGAGGAACGTGACGAGCAGGAGCGTGGGGATCGCCCACAAGAAACGTCGCAGGATGAATCGGATCATCGATGAGTCCCCAGAGTTGGCTTTGCGTCGTGTGGAACGGGTGGGGGGGGCCCCCCCCGCCGGGGGCCCCCCACCCGACAAAAATTTTATTTAAAAAAATACAGAAAGGACACACAGGAAGCAAAAACCCCCC
>JBBQEU010000161.1:0-5995 GCA_038321235.1 Acidimicrobiales bacterium
GCTCCATCTCGCGTTGCTCCGGCCCTTGGTTGCGCCTCATCACCACGGAGAAGCAACGAAACCATGTTCATGGCAGCCGCTCATCGCGAAGGTTCGAAGTCGGCTACTCGCTTGCGGGCTGTTTTCGAGCTGCCGATCCCCGTCGCCCGGTCGCGGTCCCGGCGAGGCGCGCACGGGTACCACCCTCCGGTACCCGTGCGCGATGCACAACCGACACGAGATCCAACGACCCGCGGCGGGCCGCTGTGCACCGTCGATGCAGACCGGACCGATGATCCGCTGTTCACCGTCGAGGTGATTTTTGACGGGCGGGAGGTTCGATGGCGAAGGTGTCGAGGTCGAGTTGACCGTCGACGACGCGTGTTGCCAGCTCGGTGAGTTTGGTGTTGGTGTTGCGGGCGCGGGTGCGCAGGAGGTCGAACGCAGCAGGCATGTCGATCCGAGCGCGTTCGGCCAGCATCCCCTTGGCTTGTTCGATGATGACTCGACTGTCGAGCGCGTGTTGGAGTTGCACGTCTCGTCGTCGTGCTTCGGTGGCCGCTTCTGCCTGCAGGATGGTGATGCTGGCCAGGTCGGCCAGTGCTCGAGCGAGGGCGACGTCGCCGTCGGCGAGCGGTCCGGATGTGGATCGGAACAGGTTGAGGGCGCCGATGATGTTGCCGCGAAGACGCAGCGGGATCGCGTAGACGGAGTTGTATCCGGCCCCGACCGCGTACGGCGTGAATCGTGGCCAACGCTCGATCGCCGCATGAAGGTCGATGTCCACGACGGGCTGACCGGATGCGAAGGCTTCCAGACAAGGGCCCTCGTCGTTCTGGAGCTGGAAGATTTCGAGCAGGCGAGCTTGCTCGCTCGACGCAGCGATCACGCAGAGCTGCCCGTCGGCGTCCGCGAGCAGGATGCCGGTAGCGGCCGTATCGAGGATCTCGACGCACCGGGTGGTCAGGGCCGTGAGTGAGTCGATGATGTCGAAGTCCGCGACGAGAGTGTCGGCGAGTTCGAGGAAGGTTCGCACGATCCGCGCTTCGCGTGTCGACTCGGTTTCCAGTGGATTGCTCATGGACGTGCTCCCGGTTGACGTGGTCCATCGTCGCCCAACTTCAGGCGGTGCGCCAGGATTTCCTCGGAGACGTGTGCGACTGTCTGGTTGGTGGCGTAGGCGTGTGCTCGGATCCGAATCAGGGCGTCGTGCACGTCGACGCCGAGTTGGACAGCGGTGACGCCGGACGCCTGGTGAACTTCGGCGCGGTGGGCGTCGGTGTCGCTCAACTCGCCCGCGAGCAGCGCTTCGGTCGACCGGGCCTGGATGGCGGTCATGAGTGCGGGGAGTGTACGGGCGAGTTCGCGGCCATCTGCGTCTTGTTCGTCGGTGAGCATCCCCACGGTGTCGTGGTAGACGGTGAGCACACCAACGGTTCCGATGCCGATGTGGAGCGGGAACGCGAAGACTGCGCACGCGCCGAGGTCGAGCGCGGGCGTCGTGTAGTTCAACCAGTTGGCGGTCATCCGGTTGGCGAGGTCGGGTTCCGCGACCATCGCGTTGGTCGTGTAGGCGTCGTGGCACGGTCCTTCGCCCAACGAGAACTGGAGATCTTCGAGTCGGCGAACTCGTTCGGACGAGCTGCACACGGGACCGCTGTTGTGTCCGCTCATGATCGAGATGCCAGCGCCGGAGACCTCGAGGATGCCGACAGATGTCGCGCACAAGCTTTCATTGGGTGGGGTGCCGGCGCCCGGCGCGAATCGCGCCGAGATCCGGCGGGTGCGTTCAGGATCCACCGGCAGCATCCCGAGTCGGGCGGCAGATCACCGCAACGGGGAACGGTCGGTCGGGGTGGCGTGTTGCACGGACGTTCCTCTGCATCTGCGGTTCGAGACACCGCTGCCAGGGTCAGGAGCAACATCGCAGCGAGAGCGCTCCGGCGGACCGTGTCGCGTCGACATCCGACACGCTACCCGCGCCGACACTTCGGCGCTGCCACTCGACCTACTCCCGCGCCACCGGCCCCAGTGGTCGGGCCTGAGGGGCGCGCTACTTGAGCAGCGGATCGCGAGGCAGACCGAGGATGCGCTCGCCGATCTGATTGCGCTTGATTTCGGAGGTACCGCCGGCGATCGACATGCCGCGGTGCATGAGCACGAGCAGGTTTCCGATTCCGCCGGGACCGTCCATGAACAGTGAGTCGGGACCGTTCAGCTCGGTCATGATCGCCGCAGCCTCGTGGCCGATCTCGGAGAGCACCAGCTTGGTCATCGCCCCCTCGGGGCCGGGCTCACCGCCGGCCACCGCACGATTCGCGCTGCGCAGGTTGAGCAGACCCATTGCCTGGTGCTCGGCGATGTAGCGACCGACGCGCGCCGCTCCACCGTCGAGGCGTTCGGGATGCGCATCGAACGGGGCGATCAAGGCCGCTCCGGGCAGCGACATCCCACCGCCTCCCCCACCGATGCTGACGCTCTCGTTGCCGAGCGTCGCGCGAGCGACGGTCCATCCGCCGTCGACCGGGCCGACAACGTCGTCGTCGGGCACGAGCACATCGTTGAAGAAGACCTCGTTGAATTCGGAGTTGCCCGTCGTCATCTTCAAGGGGCGTACCTCGACGCCTTCGGCGTGCATGTCGATCGCCATCATCGTGATCCCATCGTGCTTGGGCACCTCGGGGTTGGTACGCACGGTGGCGAAGCCCATGCCGGCGACATGGGCGCCGCTGGTCCACACCTTCTGACCGTTGACCAGCCATCCGCCGTCGACACGAGTGGCCTTCGTCTTCACACCGGCAGCGTCGGAACCGGCGTCGGGCTCGCTGAAGAGCTGGCACCAGATGACCTCTTGGTCGAGCGCTGGGCGAACCCACCGGTCGATCTGATCCTGAGTGGCGTACTGGATGATCGTGAGGATGTTCCACGCCGTGATCCCGTAGCCGGGACGGGTGATCTTCGCGTCGGCGAACTCCTGCTCGATGACGAGCTGTTCGATTGCGCCAGCAGAACGACCGTACGGCTTGGGCCAGAACGGCATCACGTAGCCGGTCTCGATCAGACGCGCCCGCTGCTCGTCCGGCGACAGGTCTGTGATGCTCTGGGCGAAGGCGCGCACCTCCTGGCGAATCGCCTCGGCCTCGGGCGGCAACTCGACTGCCTTCTCGCGGGCGACGCCACGCCGGGTGAGGTCGGTCAACGTCGCTGCTGCCTCGGCGGCGCCGAGATAGTGGAGCAGCGTGGTGGCCCGACGCATGTAGAGGTGGGCGTCGTGCTCCCAGGTGATCGCGATGCCACCGTGCACCTGGGTGTTGAGGTTGGCACAGAGATCAGCGGCGGGCGCAGCCAGCGTGGCGGCGATCGCTGCGGCATAGGTGAGCTGATCGCCACCGGTGGCCGATGCCCGGGCAGCGTCCCACACCGCGCTGGTGGCCAGTTCGGTCGCGACGGCCATGTTGGCGCAGTGGTGCTTGACCGCCTGGTACATCGCGATCGGACGGCCGAACTGGATGCGCTCCTTCGAATAGGCGGCGGCCATCTCGGTGCACTCACGTGCGACCCCGACGGCGTCGGCCGACAGAATCACTCGAGTCAGATCGACGAGCAGGCGACGCCCGCCTGTGATCACCGTGACGGGCGCGCCGTCGAGCGTCACGCGTGCACTGCGACGGGTCGGGTCGAGGCTGGTCGGTGTCTCGATCGCGACGCCGTCGCCGACCTCGACGACCGCGACGTCTTCTCCCACCGGTACCAGTATCAACGAGGCGAGCCCGGCACCGAGCACCACACCGGCGTCGCCGGACGCAACGCCGCCCGTGACAGTGACCGACCCCCCGAGTGCCACGGCGCCCACGGTCGAGCTGTCGGCCAGACCCGGCAGGAGGCGCGACTTCAGGTCGTCGTCACCGCTCGCGGCGAGCACGGCGCTGGCGATCACCGTCGGCACGAACGGACCGGGAGCGACGGCGCGCGCCAGTTCCTCGACCACGACCACGAGCTCATCGATCCCGTAGCCCGACCCGCCGACATCTTCGGGAAGGTGGAGGCCCAGCCATCCGAGTTCGGCGAGCTCGGCCCAGAACTCGGGGAGCGCGTCATCAGACGATTCGAGCAGGTCGCGAGCGGCGCCGCGCAGGTTGCGCTTCTCGGCGAAGCTACTCACCGTCTCGGCGAGCGAGCGATGGTCCTCGGTGATGGCGATCGACATGGTGAACGAACCTCAGCTGACGGGCGATGGGACGCCGACATCTTCCCTGACGCTGCGCCCCTGCGACGACTCAGACCGACACCGCTATGCGTCGTGCCTGCCTGACACCACGCAACACGGTTTCAGTTGGTTGGGGCGTAGCGGGCGAAGCCGGCGTCGCTGTGGCGCGACATGTCGCCGAGTTCGCGAAGGTGTTCGAGATGGGCGTAGGTCTCGCTCTCGGCCATCTCGCCCCACGAGCGTTCCTTGAACAACACCCGCATGAAGTCTTCGACCGTGCCGTTCGGTAGTTCTCGGCTCGCAGTGCGGATGATGTCGAGGCGTTCTTCGTGGTGCTCGATGATGTGCTCGGCCCGCCCACCGAGATCGGTGAACGGGTGGCCGTGCGCCGGGAGTGCGACCGACACGTCGGCGATGTCGGCCATGCGTCGCAACGACTCGAAGAACAGTGCCAGTGGATCGGTGTTCGGCGTCAGGCCACTGATGTGCGGGGTGATCGACGGCAACACGTGGTCACCGGTGAGCACCACACCGAACTCGGGGTCGTACAGGCACAGGTGGTCGTAGGTGTGACCGGGTGTGTGCATCGCCACCCACTCGCGACGGGCCAGTTTGATCGTCTGACCGTCGACGAGCGGCACCGTTGGACGCGGTGTGGCGAAACCCGATTCTCCTGAACCACCACTGCTCCGAATCCGTTCGAGGAACTCCGGAGACGGGCCAGCGCGGCGACCGCCCCACGGCGACGGTGTCGCGAACCAACGCTCCATCGCCGCTGCCCGATCCTCCGACGAGTTCACGTGGAGCCGGTCGGAGTCTTCGTGGTCGTCCGCCCCCGCACGGTCGAACAGCGTGCGGAACGACTCGTGGGTGACGATGTCGGCGCCGGCCTCGTGATGTAGTCGCGCCGCTCCACCGAAGTGATCGGGATGCGAATGGGTGACCACGACGGTGTGGACGTCGTCGACTTCGAAACCCGCCCGGGCGAGACGATCGACGAGATGTCCCCACGAGTCATCACCAGGGAGACCAGGGTCGACGACTGCGATGCCTCGCTCGTCTTCGAGCACGTAGCAGTTCACGTGCCCGAGGCCGGGCATGCTGATCGGGAGCTGAGTGCGCACGACGCCGGGTGCCACCTCGGTGACATCGGTGGTTGCGTCCTCCTGCTCCTGCTTCGGCGGGCGTTGGGCTGGCGCCTCGTCGGAACCGGCTACTGCGTGATCGTGCTGGTGGGGATGCTGGTGCTGCTGCTGCATTGCCGAGCCGGCCTCCGCCGACTGCGCGACCTGGTCGTGATCGGCACGATCATCGTGCCCGATCCGACCACGCGACGCCGCACCAGAGCACGCAGGGCGCGACGAAGAACACCCGTGATTCCGGTGACCCAGTGCGGTTGACCAGTCTGCATGGCCGGCATCAACCGTTCTCCGCAAGCACGGTTCGGTCCGGCCAACTGTGTGACACCCCTCTCCATGGTTGTCGGTATGGAGATCGCCGGGGTTGTCGAGCGGGTGGAGCGCATTGCGTCGGTGCGCGCGAACCGTTCTGCGGATGCGGATCTGATCGTTCGGGACTCGTTGCGGTGCGTGAAGCCAAGGCGTGGATGGATGCGCAACACGCCGGCTTGGTACGCCAGTTACGCAATGTCGATTCGTTCCCCGAGCAAGCCGTTGCCGAAGCAGCCAAAGCGCCGCTGGGTCAAGCAGCCAAATCGACCGAACGATCCAAGACGTTGGATGAAACCCCGCAGTTGGCCGACGCGCTCGATGACGGCGCGATCACCGCCGAGCACATCGATGCCGTCAC
>JBBQEU010000162.1:0-5723 GCA_038321235.1 Acidimicrobiales bacterium
TCGCGGCTGCTTGTTGGGCAAGGTTGACCGCGGTCGTCGTCTTACCGACGCCGCCCTTGATGCTGTACGTGGCGAGTACCTTCACGTGGCGATCGCCTCGATCAGTGCGTCGAAGGAGCGTTGCGTGGTCGGGCTGTCGTAATCGGCGAAGCGTTCGGCGAACTCTGAGCGGGCTGCAACTCGGGTCTGTTCGAGCCGTTGGATGAGTTCGCCGACGGCGACCATCGTGTTCGCGTCGGCGTCGGCGGAGACGAGTTCAGGCGTGAGCGAGCGCAGCAGCGCGATGTGTACTTCGGCGTCCTGATGCTCGCCGAGGTTCGTCTGGAGCGCCTTGAGCTGTTTGACGTACCTCTTGCGGGGTCGGTCGGGCAACACGCTGCTGAAACACTCGATCAGATAGCGGAGCTTCTTGGCGTCCTTGCGCAGATCGTGCACGTTGTCGGCCGGAGTGTCGGGACCGATCAGGCGCCCTTCGTCGATCAATCGGCGGTGCGCACGGTCGATTCGTCTGGCCACCACCTTGCCGAGTGGATCATCGGCTCGCCGCGGGAGACCGTCCTTGCCGACCGGTTCGCCGAGCCACCTCCGCCACTCTGCAATCAGGGCAGTTGCCCGCTCGGATCGAAGAGCATGCCCGAGCTCGAGGTGGGCGTCGGCGTGATGTCGGACCAGAACATCGCGTACAAGCTCCAACGAGACGGTGGCTTCGACGCCGAGGGGGTCGGTGTAGCGCTTCCACTCGAGCAGGTACACATCGAGATCGCGCGCTGCGCCGGTGGCTCCCGCCAGCCACGCGAACTCCTGTTTGGCCGGATCGAGCACCTCGGCTGGAACGATGGACTTTGATGCTGCGAGCACCGTGCGAGTGCGGCGCAACGCGATTCGTAGGTCGTGGAGGAACTTCGTGTCGGTCTCGTCGATCGCGCCCTGCCAGTTGGCGGAAATCGCCACCTCGAGGTTGGCGAGCACGGCTCGGATCCCGTCGAGTGCGGCCATGTCGGATTCCAGCGGAACAGTCGCCGACGCCTTGAACCCGGCGAGATCGATATCGGCCGCTGCAGCACACTGCGCCAACGTGTCGAGCTCGCACTCTTCGAGTCCAACACCTTGCAACACCCCGCGGGCGCGGCGGGCTTGCTTGGCGTAACCGGGTACCTCGTGGATCTCGATCGTCGTGAAGCGATCGATGTCGGGCCGGTTGACGATGTGAACCTGTTCGTACAGTTCGGCGATCGCCACCGTCTTGCCGGACCCGTCGAGCAACACACCGGCCGAACGCTCCATCCGCACCCGAACCTGCGGCAACAGCGCACGGATATCGATGAGCGACGCGATGCGCGACCGGAACGGACCAGGCGCCAGATCGGTCACCACACGCGGCACCGCAGCGACCGGCAGGTGAGCGGGCACGACATCGTCGCCCGACAGGACGAGTTCGATCCCCGCCGACGTCCGCAGTTCGAGCCGCAGACCGGCGCGATGCAACCGTCCGTCGAACGTGTCGACCAGAGTGGTCGTGAGAGTCCGTGGCGGGTCGAACACGAAACCCGACTCGGTGAGCGAACCGACCGCAGTTCTCGTGTCGTGTCCTGGAATCTGGAAGGTGGCCGCCGACATCAAGGGCTTCGAAGCTAGTGCAGCGGCGTCCCATACTGTCTGCGTGGCCATCGAAACCGAACGAGTGGGACGCTCGGCACTGGATGGGGGTGCACCGTCATCTGTTCCAGGACGTCTACGACTGGGCGGGCGAGTTCCGTACGATCAACATCACGAAGGGCGAGCACACCTTCCATCCGGCTGACCGCCTCGGCCCCGCTGTCGATTACGTGGCGGGCCAGCTTCAAGCCGTCGCTGGGCTTCGCTCGCCATCCGCTCGGATGGCGCACGTCATCGACGACGCGGTCGCGCTGTGAACGACGATCGACGACGACTCGACGACATCGACCCTTCGCCGCCAGATCGCCGTTGCTCGGGGTTTTCTTCACGTTCGTGCTGCACTCGCCCGTCCCACCGGAAACGTCACGCAAACGTGGTGGGACTACGAATCGTCGAAATTAGGTGATTCTCCCGATGCCGGAGCTGCTCCCGCAGCCTTACTGTTCCCGCGTACCTAGACGGGAGAGGGCAACATGCGAAAAGCAGCAGCAGTAGTGGTAGGCGGGGTATTCGTGCTCGCAGCGTGCGGGGGAGGCGACTCGTCGTCGGCCCCGACGACAGCGACCAAGACCACCGAGGGTGCGACCACCGAGACGACCGAGAGGCCGGAGACCACCGAGGGCGACACCACCGAGACCACCGAGGGCGCCGACTTCGACATCGCGCAAGTCGAACAGTCGGTGGTCAAGATCGCTGCTGAGGGGACGTTCGTCGATCCCGAGGTCGGCGAACGCCGCAACAAGGCCGGCGTCGGCAGCGGCCTGATCGTGTCCGACGACGGCCTGGTGGTCACCAACAACCATGTGGTCACCGGCGCCGCACTCCTGCGCGTCACCGTCGCCGGCGAAGACCGGCCGGTGAACGCCACCGTCCTCGGAGTGAGCGAATGCTCCGACCTCGCCGTCATCCAGCTCGAAGGCAGCGGCTACACGCCGCTCGAGTACCGAACCGACGAGGCCACCTCCGGGCTCGCCGTCTACGCCGCTGGGTTCCCGGCGAGCGATGCGAACACCATCGACGAGGTCGACTACACGCTGACACGAGGCATCGTCAGCTCGATGACCGCGAGCGGCGAGACGTCGTGGGCGTCGGTCGACAGCGTCATCGAACACGATGCCCGGATCCGGGGTGGGAACTCCGGCGGCCCGCTCCTCGACGAGCAGGGCAAGATCGTTGCCATCAACTACGCCGGCAACGACAACAGTGATCAGAACTATGCGATCTCCGCCGTCGATGCGCAACCGATCATCGATCGCTTGATCAAGGGCGAGAACGTCGACTCGATCGGCGTCAACGGCCAGGCGGTCAACGATCCCGAAGCCGGCGTGAACGGCATCTGGGTCGCGAGCGTCGAGAGCGGATCGCCTGCCGACACCGCCGGCATCCTGCCCGGCGACATCATCACGCGGCTCGAAGGCCTCGACCTGGCGCTCGACGGCACGTTGAGCGACTACTGCGACGTGATCCGCACGCAGGGCGCCGACGCCACGATGAGCATCGAAGTGCTGCGCTTCTCGACCGAGGAGGTGTACGAGGGGCAACTGAACGGGACCCCGTTGGAGCTGTCGTTCTCGTTCGCTCAGCAGTTCGAGGACGACGTCGCGGTGGATGCGGAATCAGCCGCCGAGACCTACGACACGTACGTCTCGGTGAGCGACGATTCCGGGTCGATCACCGTCTCGGTTCCCGCCGAGTGGGCCGACCTCAATGGCATGGCCAACGAGAATTTCGGACCGAGCTTGTATGCGGCGACGGATATCCAAAGTTTCCTCGACACCTTCGACACCCCAGGCGTCATCATCGAAGCGACTGCCGGGCGAACGGCGGCCGACATCCAGTCGACGCTCGACGAAATCGACTTCTCGAGCCAGTGCACCTACGGGGGACGTGACATCTACGGCGACGCCCTGTACCTCGGATCGTACGATCTGTACACGAACTGCGGAGGTGGGACCACGTCGATCTTCGTCGTTGCGGTCACCCCCTCTGACGGCACGTTCCTCGCTCGGTTGCTGATCCAAGCCGTCGAGCCACGTGACCTCGAAGCGGCCGACCAGATCTTCAACACCTTCGTCGCCAGCCCCTGACGCAGGTCTCAGATCTCACCACGTTCGTGTTGCAGTGCCGGTGGACCGTTCCACCGGGAACCGCACGCAAACGTGGTGAGGTCGTTGGCCGACGGCTCAGGAATCGAGGCTCGGGAAGTAGATCTGCCAGGCGAGCAGTGACTTCGCGGCGAGACTCAGGACGAGGTAGGTCTTCTCGCCGTAGACGTAGTCGCTCCACTTGCCGATGCCCCGGTACTGCAGCCACTGGTTGACGGCGAAGGTGAAGAACAGCACGAACTGCACGATCACGATGCCGTAGACGAAGCCGGGGATGGTCTTCGATCCGATGATCTGCACGGCGATGGCGATCCACGGGGCGATCCCGGCGATCGTGCCGAACCAGAACGGCATCATCGTGGTGGACGTGCGCCCCGGCGGGTTCATGCGTTCCTGGACCCAGCCGAACAGGATCATCGCCACGTTCGCGCCGATCACGGCGATCACCGACGTGATGTTGGTGACGCCGCTGTAGAACCCGATCAACAGCACCATCAAGGTGGCGCTGAACGAATACTCCACCCACCGGAACCGGTTGATGCCACGCCGCAGGTCGGCCTCGTAGGTGGATCGGAAGAAGGTCGCAGTCACGAGGTGGTCGAGCGCGGCGAGCCCGAGGAAGACGGCGATCGCCACACCGATGCGGACGTCGAACAGCTGCTCGGACGCCGGGGCACGGGTTCCGGGTGGGCCTTCGGGAAACGTCGAGACGACCTGGATGAAGAAGTCGTCGGTGAGGAACAAGATGAGGATCGCTTGCGCGGCGTGCGCGATCGCTAGCCCGATGTTCCACGTGCGTAGGTTGCCGAGGCGCTCGGGCGTGACGCCGCTCGCCACGGGCGGGTCGACGGTGGTCGTTGTCATGGGGGTGATCCTTTCGGTTCGGACCCGCCCTGAATCAGGTCGGGTTTGCTGCAGTCTCCACCACCTGGTGGGTTCAGGCGAGCATGGAGCGGAGCATCCAGGCGGTCTTCTCGTGGACCTGGAGGCGCTGGGTGATCAGGTCGGCGGTGGGCTGATCGCTGGCGCCGTCGGCAACACCGAACACCGCTCTCGCCGTGCGGGCGACCGCTTCGTGTCCGGCGACCAGATCGACGAGCATCTCGTTGGCAGATGGGACACCCTCGGCCTCGGCGATCGAGGAGAGTGCTGCGAATTGGGCGTAGCTGCCGGGGGCGAACTCACCGAGCGAACGAATCCGCTCGGCCAGCAGATCGATCGCCAACCAGAGCTCGTTGTACTGGACCTCGAACATCAGGTGCAGCGTGTTGAACATCGGACCGGTGACGTTCCAGTGATAGTTGTGCGTCTTCAAGTAGAGCGTGTAGGTGTCGGCGAGGAGACGCCCGAGCTCGGACGCGATCTCCACGCGAGCGGCCTCCGGGATCCCGATGTCGATCATCGGCTTGCTGGTGTCGGTCATGACACTTCCTTTCCCGGCAGCAGACCTGCCGGACTCTCGGACGCCCTCGTGGGCACCGTACTTGGGGTCTGGGTCGACCAGATCCGTTCCACGACCAGCAGGTGCGGCATCGTCAGCATGCTGACGAACACGAACGTCAACGGCACGATCAGGTCGGCTCGATCGGCAGCGAAGGCGCCGACCACGAGCGCCACGATCACGAGCATCGACACGGCGCTCAGCGGTGCGGCGAGGCGCACGACCGAGCGCAGCGGTGCGGGCTCGCTTCCGAGGAGACCTGCGAGCACGAACAGGTGGGCGAGCGAGTGCCACAGTCCGAAGTACACGGCGAACCCGATCAGTGGGTCGGCGGTGAGGAACAGCGTGGTCAGCGCAGCGACGGTGATCGCCTCTCGGGCCAGTGTCGGCCGGTCGAGGTACGCACGTGCGAACGTCCAGCCGACGACGACGTGTTGCGTGACGAGTACGACCGACCACAGGATCCACCGATCGGCGAGCCACGCCCAACTCGCGGGGTCGCCGCCGCCCAGACGCTCGAT
>JBBQEU010000163.1:0-5614 GCA_038321235.1 Acidimicrobiales bacterium
AATTCGCCCGTGACGGGGTCGATGACCACCTCGTAGGACAACGGCAACGAGCCGGCTGCAGCCAGATCGACGGGCTGCTCGAACAGGAGGACGCCGTCAGCGTCGACGATCTCGACCCGGACACCAGACGGACCGTCGGCGTACCGCAGCGTCCAGCCCCGGCCGGCAGCCAGGACATCGCCAGTCGCGGTGATCGTCCCTCCGGTGCGTCGAACGCCGTCGGCACGTTCGAGCGCGACCCATCGGCCCTGCTCGGAGATGTAGACGCCGAGGCAGTCCGGATCGAGCGCGACCACGCCGTCACGCGGCACCACCGAACCGGGAACGAGCGTGATCAATGACGGCGAACCTGCTTCGCCGAACACGGCGGTGTCGACGGCGTAGCGCAACTCGGTGAACCCCGGGGACTTGTATTCGAGCGTCAACGTGGCGAGCCCCGCGTTGACCCAGAGACCCCAGACGACCAGCCCGATACCAACCACCCTGACCGTCCGACGCCATGGCAGTGCCAGCACGATCCACGTGCCAACCGCTCCCCCGACCACCAGCGGCGGCAGCATGTCGATCAGGTAGCGGTTGGCGATGAATCCGATCGCGAAGGTCGGCAGTGTGCCGATGACCGTGGCGACGACGACCAACAGCCAGGTGCGACACCGGTGACGCAGCATCCACGCCACACCCACGATCGCGAGGAGCAGCAGCAGCGTGGCGCTGAGCGTGATCGACGTCGCCGGGGTGATGGTCTCGACCGGGTAGCTCCCGCGGTCGGTCGCCAGCGGTCCGAAGCGGATCCCCGGCACGAGGCGCTCGAACGCCAACGCATCGGGACGCCAGTACTGCACCAGCGTGGTCGGCAGGAACCGCATCGAGAAGAAACTCTCGTTGTTGCCGGCGAACCAAGCAGCCCGTTCAGGATCGTTGAGCGACTGCAGCTGACGGCCACCGGGCACACCGAACAAGCTCGCGAACTTGGCATAGTTGAGCGCAGCGTGGAGCGCCACCGGCACGACACCGGCTGCCACGGGGATCCCCGCAACCGCCACCACGCCGCGCCAGCCGCCCGATCGGCGACGCCATGCCAGGACCAGCCCACAACCGACCAGAGCGAGACAGACCCCGACTCCGATCGGTGCACGCGTCAGTGTGGTGGCCAACGCGGCGAGGGCAGTCCCGATCAATGCCCGCTGGTCGGTGAAGTCCGATGCCGCCCACTCGACGAGCCGCGTGACGGCGACGACCGCCAAGGCCAACGCCCACAGTTCGGTCTCGTGGTACACGCTGATCCATCCCGCAGCGAACAGCGCCGGCGAGAACGCAACGGCGGCAGTGAAGATCCCGATCGCCCATCGGTCGTCCGCTCCGGTACCAGAGCCGGCTGACCGCACGACCGCCCGACCGGCGCGTGCGAGGCGCGCCGACCACCGAGACAGCACGACCAGTGCGACCAGCATCGACACCCGCACCAGTCGCCCGACGAAGACGTCGCCGAACAGCATCAAGGGGAGTCGTACCAACGACAGGAATGGTCCGTAGTAGAGGTAGGTCGTGCCGCCGATCACGAACCCTTCCGGTCCGGGGATCGACGGGTCGACCGCGAGCCGACCGCGGAGGAACGCTCGTGCCTGCTCGTCGTAGAAGTCGGCGCTGAATCCTGCTCGGGCGAACAGATCCCAGGGCCGCCAGGACGTCATGATCAGCCAGAACACCACAACGGCGACCACCGTGATCGCCCACACGACGGCGTTGGCCGAGATCCTCGGCGCCGCGGCGTCGTCGACATCGGTGCCGACCGTCGGGGTCCGCTCGTCGGTGATCAGTTCGGTCACGTCGCCGGGAGGTCCAGCAGGTGCGGCGCCGTCTGCAATTCCACCACGAACTGGTAGGCGAACAATGTCGGCCACACCCGTCGAGCGACTCCGTCGACAGCGGCCACGGCGTTGCCGCCGACGCCCTCGACGCCCAACACGTCGAGGGGGAGTCCGGCGTACCGCTCCGTCGCCACCTCGAGGCCAGTGCTGGCCAGCACGCGCCGAAAGCTGCGCCGTGTGAAGAACCGCACGTGGGTGCGATCGAGGATGCCGCGCTGGTCGTAGTCGAACAGGCCCGCCGCCACCCGCAGGCGCGGGTACCAGTGGGCGAAGTTCGGCACGCTGGCGATGATCCGACCTCGCGGATCCATCCGTCCGGCGAGATCGGCGAGCAGCTCATCGGGATTGCGGACGTGTTCGATCACGTCGGCGGCGATCACGATGTCGAAGCCGTCACCCACCTCGTCGGGAAGGCCCTGTTCGACGTCAGCGGCGAAGAAGCGGTCGGTGCGTTCCTCGACACCCTCGTCCGCGATCAGGTCGACACCGGTCACGTGATGGCCTCGGCGGCGCAGCTCGGCGGCCACCCAGCCCGGTCCGCATCCGACATCGAGAATCCGCAACGGTGTCGCGTCCGTCACGAGATCGAGCACCAGCGCATGCGAACTGTTGGCCGATGGCTTGTACTCGTACGGTTCGGCCTTGCGTCCCAGGTCGCCGCGCCCGAAGCCCAGCTCACCGAGCCGGTGGCGAACGGTGTCGATCATGATGTCTCGCGCATAGGCGATCCCGTTGACCCTCGAGATCTCGTCGCCGTAGTAGGTGGGAATCGGCACTTCGACGATCCGTTTGCGGGCACCGAGCAGTTGCAGGATGATCTCCGTGTCGAAGTCGAAGTCGTCGCTGTTCGACACGAAGGGCAGGTCGGCGAGCGCCGAAACGCGGTAGGCCCGGTACCCCGAGTGCCATTCGCTGAGTCGGGCGCCAGTGATCGCATTCTGTGCGGTGGTGAGGATCCGGTTGCCCACGTACTTGTACTTGGGCATCCCGCCGCGTAACGCACCACCACGGTCGAGCATCCGCGAGCCGAACACCGCGTCGGCGTCGCCGTCGGTGATCGGCGCCAGCAGGTCACCCATCTTCTCCGGCGCGTACTGGCCGTCACCGTGGAGCAGCACCACGACGTCCCAGCCGTGGTCGATCGCGTAGCGGTAGCCCGCCTTCTGGTTGCCGCCGTAGCCGAGGTTGCGGTCGTGACGCACCACCGTGATCGGCACGTCGGTGCCGGCGGCGACGTACCGGTGCGCCACGTCGTACGTCGCGTCGGTCGAATGGTCGTCCATCACCAGCACCTCGGCGAGCTGGGCGCGCAACACGTCCGGGATGCGGTCGAGCACCCAGTGCAGTGTGGATTCAGCGTTGTAGGCGACGACGAGCACCCCGATCTTCACGTCACTCCCCCACCGTGACCGAGCCGGATCGCCGGTACACCCATCCGCGCAACACTACAAAGCGAAGCACTGCCGCCGCGCCCCACGTCAGCGCCAACATCGACAACTCCAGCGTCGAGTTCCCCTCCACCGCTGCCAGCGCGAGGGTCGTCAGCAGCAGCGACATCAGGTACACCGAGAAACTCGTGAGGTAGCGCCACGACCGGTCCTCGTCACTGCGGCGACGGAACGTGAAACGACGGTTGGCCCAGTTGTTGCCGAGCGCGGTCGCCGTGAACGCCACCGCATTGGCCCAGATCGCACCGATCTCCGGTCGCAGCGCCAGGAACAGCAGCAGGCTGATCGTGGTGGACACGAGTCCGATCAGCACGAACGTCACCGTCTGGCGCCCGAAGTCGTCGCCGAGCGGGCGACGTTCGTGTTCGCCGAGTTCGACGTGACCGTTCCCGCGCAGGAACCGCATCGCCATCCGGCGCACGCCCGCCAGATCGGCGAGTGCCGTCGATCGCACGTCGACACGACTGTCCGGGTCGTCGATCCAGTCGACGGGCACTTCGTGCACCCGCAGGCCGTTGTACTCGGCGAGCAGGAGCAGTTCGGTGTCGAAGAACCATGCGTCGTCCTCGACCGCCGGCAACAGCAGTTTGACCACATCGGTGCGACCTGCCTTGAATCCACACTGCGCGTCACGGAAGCGGACGGCGAACACGAGGCGTAGCAGCAGGTTGTACGCACGTGAGATCAACTCGCGTTTGGGCCCGCGCGCCACCGACGACCCGGCGCTGAGGCGTGATCCGATCGAGATGTCGGAATGCCCCGTGACCAGCGGCGCCACCAACGGCAGCAGGCCGGTCAGGCCGGTGGACAGATCGACGTCGGTGTACACGACGATGTCGGCATCCGACTTCGACCACGCCGTTCGCAGGGCTCGGCCCCGCCCCTTTCGTTCCAGGCGGAGGTGCACGATGCGGTCGTCGTCCGCGGCGAGTCGTTCGGCGATCTCGGAGGTGGCGTCGGTGGACGCGTTGTCGGCGATCACGATGCGCCACGAATAGGGGAACGTCTCCGCCAGGTACGTGCGGAGACGTTCGATGCTCGATGCCAGGATCTCGTCTTCGTTGTACACCGGGACAACGACGTCGACCGACACGGCGGCGGCGATGTTCGACGGTGGTGACATCGACGTCATGGCACCGCCATTTCGAACGCGGCCGGGCTGCGAACCAGGAACACCGCGACCGCACGGTCGGTGATGTTCTCGGGGCTGTACGGGCTCCGGTCGCCATCGTGGAAGGCAATACGTTCGGCGCCGGGCGGGGCCTCGACAGCTGCTTCTCCCGCTCGCACGAAGACCAGGGGGAGCGTCGCCGTTCCGTCCTGGGGGTCGCTGAGGAGCCGGTCGGGTCCGAGCTGACGGGCCAGCGAGCGATTCTCCACGAGCACGTCGACGCCGTTGCGCAACAACTCGGCCATCACCGGCGTGGTGTACGGCTCGGCGAAGCCGATCCCCTCGGCGTCGAAGTTCACCGCCGTCAGCGAAGTGTTTCCGTCGAAATACGCGTCGAGCTGGTTGCGAAGATCGGTGACCGAGGCGTACGACGCTCGGAAATACAGCGGGCCCGATTCGTTCACGAACGTTGGAACGGTGGCGAGCACCGCAATCACCCCGAGTGCCCCGAGGCCGACCACACCGAGGCGCCGCCGATGCTCGTCGAGCCCGGCGAGGATTGCCATCGCCAACAGATAGGTGGCAAAGGCGCCGATCACCCACAGCCAGCGAACCTTGTGCGGCGACAGCCCGAGCACGTCGATCGGGGTGATGATCACCGTGACCGTGGCGACGAACCCGACCACCGCAAGCGTCAGGAATCCTGCATCGAGCTGGCGCGACCCGACCCGACGGACCCGGCGCCAGGCGAATGCCACCACGACCGCCAGGATCACCAGGCCGATGACCGATGGCCCGAGCGTGCGCAACCCCGGAGCAGCGAATGTGCGACCGTCGGGCCCGTCGACCCACCTGGACGATGGAATCGCCGAATCGAACCCTGGCCGGCCCCACCACGGTGGGAGCGCCCACACCGAACCGAGCACCCTGAGACCGGCTGTGACACCCGTGGCGCGGCTGTCCATCGGCTCGAAGTCGTCGCCGCCGATCGTGCCGGCGACCACGATCCGCCCGATGTTGCCGTGCCCTGGACCGAAGAACTGCTCCCACAACGGTTGCGCCCACAGCACCGCGCCGACCACGAGCGACAGCACGATGGGCCGACGCAGGTCGTCGAACCGGCCGGGGCCACCTGGCCGTCGACGTATGACCACCATGGCCAGCGCGAACGCCAACATGATCGGCAC
>JBBQEU010000164.1:0-5519 GCA_038321235.1 Acidimicrobiales bacterium
GCAGCGATCGGCACCGAGCTCACCGGCTACCCCTCGCACTCGGTGTACGAAGACTTCACGTGGGACCCGACCGAGACGATGAGCGGCGCCTCCGACGACTGGGCCTACGAGCACCTCGGCGTCTTCGGCTGGACCACCGAGTTCTGGGACATCATCCACGCCGCAACGGGCGAGAAGCAGTCGACCCACTTCTGGTACACGGGCCCCACCGATGAGGAACGCCTCGCCGTGCTGCGCTGGCTGGACGAACACTCGACCGACGACGCCACTCGCGGGTTCGTCGACTGGTATCCGTTCGACCATCCGCAACTCGGCCCGGTGGAACTCGGCGGTTGGAACGGGCTCTACTCGTGGACCAATCCGCCACCGGACCGGCTGCTCGCCGAGGTCGATCGTCACGCCGACTTCGCCGTGGCCCAGGCGCTCGCTGCGCCGTGCATCGAGATCCGTCACCCTCGCGTCGTGTCCGTCGGTGGCGACACCTGGCGAATCACGATCGGGGTGGCCAATACCGGTTGGCTGGCGACCACCGTCAGTTCCAAGGCACGACAAGACGACCTGGTACGTCCGATCCTCGCCGAGATCCTCGGACCGGTCGAGGTGCTCGACGGCGCCGCGCGTCGCACGGTCGGGCAGCTCGCCGGTTCATCATCTGCCCGTTTCACGAACGGCACCGAGGGGACACCCGATCGCACGAGCTGTTCATGGCTCGTGCGAGCTGCACCGGACACCACGCTCACCGTGATCGTGCAGCACCAGCGGGCGGGATCGGACTCGGTCGACCTCACGCTGACCGCATCGATCCCGGCAGGAGCGGCGGAGATGTGACGACCGACGCATGGATCACGTTGGTGGTGTTGATCGCCACGTTCGGCGTGCTTGCATTCGATCGGCTACCGACAGCCGCGGCGATGGGTGCAGCCGTCGGCGTGCTCCTGCTCGCCAACGTCGTCGACCAGGGTGAAGCACTCTCGGGCCTGTCGTCGTCGGCGCCGATCACGATCGCTGCGCTGTACGTCCTCGCGGGTGCGGCAACGGTCACCGGGGCGCTCTCGCCACTGATCGACCGGGTGCTCGCAGGATCGCCGAAGCGCGCGGGTGCGACAGATACCGAGCGGAGCCGGGCCCGGCTCGGCCGACTCGCCGTCGCCAGCGGAGCGTTGTCGGCGATTTTGCCGAACACGCCTCTGGTCGCACTGGCAGCCCCTCGTGTCGTCACCTGGTGTCGGCGCTCGGGAGTGTCCGCGTCGCCCTACCTCATCCCGCTGTCGTACGCAGCGGTGTTCGGTGGCGTGATCACGGTGATCGGCACGTCGACGAACCTGGTGGTCTCCGACCTGCTGGTCGCGCAGGGCGGCGACCCGCTCGGTGTCTTCGAGATCACCGGGGTCGGGCTCCCCGTCGCCGCGGTCGGGATCGCCGTGCTGGTGCTCACGGCGCCTCGGCTGTTGCGCAACCGCTCCGGCGCAGGACTCGAGGCCGAGTCGAGCGCTCAACCGTACACGATCGCGATGCGCGTCGACGCCGAAGGTCCGCTCGTCGGTCAGACGGTCGACGCCGCCGGCCTGCGCCATCTGCACGGCGTGTTCCTCGCCGGCGTCGAACGATCCGGAGCCGTGGTGCCCGCCCGTCCCGGCACGGTGCTCGGTTCGGGCGACATCTGTTACTTCGCCGGCGACGTGGTCGACGTGGTCGATCTGCTCGAGATCCGTGGGCTGTCGAGTGCGGAGGACGCCCATCTCGTCGGCGCCGGTGACCGGCCCGACGCGGGGCTGTTCGAGGCGGTCGTGTCAGAGCGGTCGGAACTCGCTGGCGGCACGCTGCGAGAGGCCGGCTTTCGCGCTCGTTACGACGCGGCCGTCCTCGCGATCCGACGCCACGACGACGATCTGCCCGGCAAGCTCGGCGCGGTCGTACTCCGTCCCGGCGATGTCCTGCTCGTGTTGGCCACACCGGAGTTCGAACGCCAGTGGCGCGGCCACGGCGACTTCAGCGTGATCGCTTCCCTCGACGCTCCGCCGCCGGTGCGGCGCGACCGGGCCGGCGTCGTGATCGTCGCAATCGTGGCGATGATCGCTGCGGCTGTCACGAACGTGCTGGATCTCATGGAGGCCTCGCTGCTCGCTGCTGTCGTGCTGGTCGTGACGCAGGTGATCAGCGTGACCGAGGCGCGGCGGGCCGTGAACCTCAACGTGGTGCTCACGATCGCGATGTCGATCAGCCTCGGCACCGCGGTGGCTGTGAGCGGGCTTGCGGGCGAAATGGCGACGGTCCTCGGCGACCTCGGCGACCCGTTCGGTGACGTCGGCCGACTCGTTGCGGTACTGGTCGCCACGATGATCCTCACCGAGCTGCTGTCGAACAACGCGGCCGCGGCACTGATGTTGCCGGTGGCGATGGCCACGGCGGTCGACGGCGGGCTCGACCCGCGGTCGTTCGCCATCGTCGTGCTGATCGGGGCGTCGTGTTCGTTCCTGTCGCCGATCGGTTACCAGACCAACCTGATGGTGTACGGCCTCGGTGGCTACAAGTTCCGCGACTTCACCACGGTGGGCGCACCCCTCAGTCTGGTCACGTTGATCGTCACCCCCATCGTCGTCCCTCTCGTCCTCGGTATCTGACCCGGGCACCGGGACCACGGCCGTAGGGTGAGGTTGTGGAGTGGACGGTGCACGGCGAGCGGACGATCTACGACAGTGAGTGGATGCGCGTCGCGCTCGTCGACGTCGAACTGCCGAGCGGCGCCCGGTTCGAGCATCATGTGCTGCGCATGCCGGCCGAAGCGGCAGGCGTCGTGGTCGACGATCCCGACCGCGGCGTGTTGCTGCTGTGGCGGCACCGCTTCATCACCGACACCTGGGGCTGGGAGCTTCCGGCCGGGCGTGTCGACGAGGGCGAGACCGCGTTGGAAGCTGGCACCAGGGAGACGCTGGAAGAGACCGGCTGGCGGCCCGGCCCGCTCACGCCGTTGACGAGGTACTTCGCCCACAACGGCACCGGTGACACCACGTTCAACGTGTTCCTCGCCACATCAGCGACGTACGTCGGCGACCCCACCGACCCCGACGAGGCCGAACGGATCGAGTGGCTCCCGTGGAAGACGGTTCGAACCGAGATCCGCGCCGGCAGGATCCGTGACGGTCTGTCGCTGACCGGGCTGCTGTACCGCCTCGCCGAGATGTGAGGCCGGCCGGACCGGTTGTGGTCCAATGGCGCAGATGGAGACGATCCTGGTCACCGGCGGCGCCGGCTACATCGGCAGTCACACCTGCGTCGCATTGCTGGAGGCCGGCTACGACGTCGTCGTCGTCGACGACCTCTCGAACGGTTCCGAGCAGGCGGTCGACGAAGCGGCTGCGATCGCCGGTCGCTCGATCGAATTCCGCCGGATCGACGTCGCTGATCGAGCCGAACTCGACGACGTGTTCGCAGCACGAGCGATCGATGGGGTGATCCACTTCGCCGGCCTCAAGGCGGTCGCCGAATCGGTCGCCGAACCACTGCGATACTTCCGGGTCAACCTCGGCACCACGCTCGTGTTGACCGAAACCATGGCTGCACACGGCGTCAAACGACTGGTGTTCTCGTCGTCGGCCACCGTGTACAGCCCGTACGCACCCGTGCCGCTCCACGAAGATGCCATGACCGGACCGACCAACCCGTATGGCGAGACCAAGGCGATGATCGAGCGGGTCCTCACCGCCGTCGGCGCCGCCGACCCCGACATGGCCGTGGCGCTGCTGCGCTACTTCAACCCCGTTGGTGCCCACGAGAGCGGACGCATCGGCGAAGACCCGGCCGACATCCCCAACAACCTGATGCCGTTCGTCATGCAGGTGGCCGTCGGCAAGTTGCCCGAGCTGTCGGTGTACGGCGACGACTACGACACACCCGACGGCACGTGCATCCGCGACTACATCCACGTCGTCGATCTCGCCCGTGGGCACGTCGCCGCGCTCCGCCGCCTCGCCGAGACGCCGGGGGTGCACACCTGGAACCTGGGCACCGGCCAGGGCACGTCGGTGTTCGAGATGATCGCCGCTGTCGAACGCGCCGTCGGACACCCGATCCCGCGGCGCATCGTCGGTCGCCGCGACGGAGATCAGCCGGTGTCATACGCCGACGTGTCCCGGGCGGAGCGTGACCTCGGATGGCGCGCCGAGCGCACCATCGACAACATGTGCGCCGACCACTGGAACTGGCAACGAACCCACCCAGACGGCTTCGCGGTCTGACCATTTCGCGGAGCATGATGGGGTCATGAGCGCACGTGAGCCGGATCCGGAGTTGGTGGCGGCTGCAAACGCGGTACACCTGGAGGCGTACTGCCCGTACTCGCACTACCGCGTCGGTGCGGCGATCCGCACCGCGTCTGGTGCGGTGATCACGGGCTGCAATGTCGAGAACGCCGCGTACCCGCTGGGTTCGTGTGCCGAGGCTGGAGCGATCTCGGCGATGGTTGCCGCAGGCGAGCGCTCGATCGCCGAGATCGTGGTCGTCACCGACGGCGAGCAGCCAGGGACCCCGTGCGGCGGCTGCCGTCAGCGCATCCGCGAGTTCGCCTTGCCCGACGTGGCGGTGCATTCGGTGGCCGCGTCCGGCGCGACCTGGTCGACCACCGTGGCCGAACTCCTCCCGCATTCGTTCGGCCCCGAGTTCCTCACGTCTGGGTGATCTCGCATCCGGGTGATCTCGCATCCGGGTGATCTCGCGCGGTGCAGTGAGCCTCGGCGCGAACGGGGTACAGCGAAACTCACCGGCGACGGGCTGGTGAGAAGTTGAGTCGCTCATACTCAACTTATCTTACTCGGGTGTTGCGAATGGGTTGAACGCTCCGTATCGTGGTGCCCAGTCCGCAATCCCCCAGAGCACCCCGAAGACCCCTGAAAGAGGAGCACATCATGGCCAAGGCAGTCGGCATCGACCTCGGAACCACCAACTCGGTGGTCGCCGTCCTCGAAGGTGGCGATCCCGTCGTCATCCCCAACTCCGAAGGTGCCCGCACGACCCCGTCGGTCGTGGCCTTCTCCAAGTCCGGCGAAGTCCTCGTCGGTGAAGTCGCGAAGCGTCAGGCGATCACCAACCCCGACCGCACGTTCCGCTCGATCAAGCGCCACATGGGCGAGGGCTGGAAGTCCGACGACATCGACGGCAAGACCTACACCCCACAGGAGATCTCCGCACGCACGCTGATGAAGCTCAAGCGTGACGCCGAGGCGTACCTGGGCGACACCGTCACCCAGGCCGTCATCACCGTGCCGGCGTACTTCGACGACGCCCAGCGCACCGCCACCAAGGAAGCCGGCACCATCGCCGGCCTCGAAGTGCTCCGCATCATCAACGAGCCCACCGCAGCCGCACTCGCGTACGGCCTCGAAAAGGGCTCCGAGGACGAAACCATCCTCGTGTTCGACCTCGGTGGAGGCACGTTCGACGTGTCGGTGCTCGAGATCGGCGACGGCGTGTTCGAGGTGAAGTCCACCCACGGCGACACCAGCCTCGGTGGCGACGACTGGGAC
>JBBQEU010000165.1:0-5470 GCA_038321235.1 Acidimicrobiales bacterium
GATCAGGTCGAAGATGCGACGCTCCTGCGCGGTGAGATCGTCGAGCCGACCCTCCTCGCTCTCACGTAGGCGACGGCTCGCCAGGCGAACTTCGGCGCCGTCGAGGTAGCGGCGTCCGGCGGCGACCCCACGGATCGTGTCAACCAAGTCGGTACTGCGGATCTGCTTGAGGAGGAACCCAGCGGCACCAGCAAGGCCTGCGTCGACGAGCGCCCGGTCGCTGTCGAACGACGTCAGGATCAACACCTTGACGTCGCCGAACTCGGTGGTGATCTGGCGACAGACATCGATGCCGTTGTGCTCACCTTCGCCGAGGCGGACGTCGAGCACCGCCACGTCGGGGGTGTGTTCACGAATTCCTGCGAGGGCCTCTTCAGCCGTACCAGCCTCGCCGACGACCGTGAGATCGTCCTCGGCTTCGAGTGCGGCGGCGACACCCCGGCGCACCACCTCGTGGTCGTCGAGCAGGAAGACTCGGATCATGGGCGCCATTGTCGCTCATGCGACGACACCACACGAGCGATGTGCGTCACTCGCTCAGCGGCACCACCGCTATCGGACGATGTACGTGGTGGAGCAGCCACGTCGACACCGAGCCGAGCAACGCCGCACCGACAGCGCCGTGACCGCGAGCACCCACCACGACGAGATCGACGTCCTCGGCCTGCGAAGCCAGAGCCGAGCGGGGCGTACCGCGGACGAATTCTCGCTCCAAGGTCACGTCGGCGGCGCGCGCCTGGGCGGCAACGGTGTCGACGAGATGGTGGAAGCGTTCCGTAGCGAGATCGCTCGCGTCAGGGAAGAAGAATGCGTCGGCGCCGACGGCGAGCGGCGTGGCATCCCACACCCAGACGACCACCACGGTGCCACCGGGTGCGGCGAACTGGATCGCCCAGCGCAGAGCCACCATCGAGTTCGGTGATCCGTCACAACCAACGAGGATCGTCTCGACCCGCTTCGGCTCGACATCGCCGGGTACGACGACCGTCGGAACTGATGCGTGCGTGGCGCACTGGGTGCTCGTCGAGCCGAGCAGCAGACGAGCGAACCCGCCGCGACCGCGACTGCCGATCACCAGCAGCGCCGCCGAGGCGGACGCTTCGAGCAGCACCTGAGCGGGACCGCCGTGACCGACCGAAGCGGTGACCGCCACGTCGAGGCGACCGCTGAGATCGCCGGCCACCGCGGCGACGTCGTGTGCGGCTGCGTCGTGGAACTCGGTGTCGTCGAACGGCACCGTGATCGGTGTCGACATCGGGTAACCGCCGACGACCGGCGTCTGCCACGCAGTGACCAGTTCGACATCGGAGCCGCGACCACCGACGTTCGCGGCGACCCACTCGAGTGCGTTCGCGGCACACTCTGATCCGTCGAGTCCCACGACCCACCGGCCGTGCTCGACGGCAGGGGTGAGCGTCGAGCCCACTGTTTCCTCCGCGGTCACCATCGGTCCACCTTCTTCCGCCGGGGCCAGCCCCGGCTCGTGCTCGTGCTCCTACGACGCATTCACGTCCGCCACACGATCAAGCCACGTATCGGCCGTCGATGGAAGGGCCAAAGGTCACGCGCTGGCCCGATGGGCCAACGGCGTCCCTCGATTTGTGTCAGCGACACTCGATGTTTTGGTGATTTGTGCTGACACAAAAATCGCCAGTCCGCTTTGAGTCAGCAGATGTCATGCATTCGACCATCTGCGCTGACATGAATCGGATTTCAGGGTTCTCCCATCGCAGGTCGAGCAACGTCAGCCAGACAATTTCGATCACGGAAGAACCTGCTACGGCTCAGCGTGCCGGGCGCAGATCGAGGGCCGCAGTCAGGCCGGTGCGGGCAACGACGGTCCGGCGAACTCGAGCCAGGCGCCGTAGCCGCCGAGCAGGTCGGAGACATCGGTGAAGCCCGCTCGCCGCAACACACTGGCCGCGACCGACGAGCGGTACCCGCCGGCGCAGTAGACGACGGTGGGAGCGGTCGGGTCGAGTTCGTCGAGCCGGCCAGGCAGCTGTCCGACCGGCATCTCCTTCGAGCCCTGGATGGTGCCGATCGCCATCTCGCCAGGATTGCGGATGTCGACGATCTGGAGGCCGTCGATCTCGGCGCGCCGACGCTCGAACTCAGGGACCGCGAGGCGAGAGGCGCGTGCGGTGCGCTCGGGATGCTCGGCCATCACCGCGAACGGTTCGGCGAGGTAGCCGACGACGCGATCGAAACCGATTCGACCCAACCGGTTGCGTGCCTCGATTTCGAAGCCCGGATCGGCCACGAGGACGATGTCGACGTCGCTCGGCACCACTGAGCCGGCGAACTCCGCGTAGCGCCCTTCGAGCCCGACGTTCACCGAGCCGACGAGGTGCCCGCGGCCGAACTCCTCGGGCGTACGACCGTCGAGCAGGATCGCGCCGGCATCGACGAGGCGGGTGACGGCGTCGAGGCCGAGTGCATCGAGAGGGGCACGCTCATCGAGTAGCGGTCGGTCCTTGCGGTTCAGCACGGCGTCGTACACGAAGTACGACGGTGCTGGCGGCTGACCCTCGGTGACCAAGGCGATGAAGGTCTCCTTGTCCGGCGCGACGAGCGCGTAGTTGTTGACCCGCTGATCGCCGATCGTCGACCAGGTCTCGGTCGAGAGGTTCTTTCCGCACGCCGAGCCGGCGCCGTGGGCCGGATAGACGCGGGTGGCGTCGGGCAGCGTGAGGAGTTGGCCGTGGAGGCTGTCGTAGAGCTTGTCGGCCAACTCGTCACGGGTGTAGCCCAGCGAGGCCAAGAGGTCGGGTCGGCCGACGTCACCGATGAAGAGGGCATCTCCGGTCAGGACGCCATAGGGCACGTCGTCGCCGGCGTGTTCCCACACGACGATGCTGATCGATTCGGGGGTGTGTCCGGGCGTGTGCCGGATCTCGAGCTGCACGTCACCGAGCGAGATGCGTTCACCGTCGTCGAGCTTACGCGAGGAGAATTCGGTCTCGGCCACCGAGGAGAACCCGATCTCGGCGCCGGTCGCTGCGGCCAACTCGAGGTGGCCCGAGAGGAAGTCGGCATGGAAGTGGGTTTCGATGACCAACTCGATCGTGAGCCCATCCGCTGCCGCGTCGCGCACGTAGTCGTCGATGTCGCGGCGCGGGTCGACCACGATTGCGCGCCCGGTGGTCTCATCGCCGATCAGATACGAGGCCTGCGACAGACATTCGAGGTAGTACTGCGTGAACTTCATGGTGACGCCTTTCGCCCTGCTGGTCGTCAGGTTACGCGACGGCCGTGATGCAATGTCAAGCATACCCCCAGGGGCATATATTCCCGGGCGTATACATCACCGGGGGCACCTTGTGCTGAGAGTACGGTGTCGGACATGACACGTCGAACCATGAAGACCGCTGGGTCGGCCCTGGCTCTGGTTGCCACCAGCGCGCTGCTCGCCGGGTGCTTCACGGTCGAGGCCACCTTCACGATCCAGGATGACGCCACTGCGGACATCGACTACCTGATCCTGATCGACACCGAGCAGCTCCAAGAGTTCGCTGGCCTGCTCGGCGAGGATCTGGGATCTGTGGATGAGTTCTCGAGCGACGCCCTCCTCGAGGAGTTCACCGGCGGCGAGGATCCGTGTGGCGACCTCGGGGCGGAACTCACCGAGTACGACGTGAGCGTCCGCGAGATCGACGAGAACGGCGAGGTGGGGGTCGGTTGCACCGTCGAGGGTGTCCCGATCGCCGAACTCAACTCGCTCGGCGACGACACGTCGTCGTTCTCGATCGAACAAGACGCTCAGGGCACCCGGTTCGAGGCCGTCCTCGAGGGCGTCCTCGAGGGCGTCGACGAGTTGGCCGGTGACCCGACCGAGACCGACGCCATGACCGAGATGCTCGGCGTCACTCTCGATGACCTGTTCACGATCAGGTTCACCGTGAGCGCACCCGGATCGCTCGGCGAGAACAACGCATCGTCGACGGACGGATCGACGGCGACGTGGGACGTGAAGCCCGACTCCGATTTCGTCACCGATGGCGATGCCACCATGACCGCCGAATGGACGCCGGGAGGTGGAGGCGGCGGATCCTCGACGGTGATCATCATCCTGGTGGTCCTCGCAGTTGCTGCGGCCGCAGCCGTGGCCTTCGTTCTCTTCAGGCGATCCAAAAGCCCGAACGGCACTACCCCTGACGACACCGCGACCGCAGAGACAGCCGTGTACCCGACCGGGATGACAGCGCCGGAGACCAGCATGGTGCCACCGCCGACATCAGGCTCGTCACCGCCCGCTGCGCCGAGCACACCACCGCCGCCACCTCCGGGCGTCTCCGAACCGCCGACCGCGCCACCACCGCCACCGCCACCGCCACCGCCGTCCTGATCTGGGAACGGGCACGGGCACGGGCACGGTCACAGTCACGGTCAACACGTCGCCAGACGTCTCACGACCGACGGATGCAAACGGTCAGGTTTCGGTCGGCGCCATCACCCCGAGGAGGTCACCGACGACGTGTTGGCGTTCGACCTGATGGCGCATCGGCCGGTCGGTGACGATGTCATAGCGGTTGCGGCGTCCTTCACGATGCCGTGTGAGACATCCGGCTGCTTCGAGGTCGTTCACGATGCCCTGCACCGCCCGCTCGGTGATGCCCACCTGGTCGGCGAGATCTCGAAGCCGGAGGTTTGGATCGCGTGCGAGACAGATGAGAACGTGGCTGTGGTTGGTGAGGAATGTCCAGCTTCCCGCTTCGACGGGCGGGATCGGCGTTGCGTTTCCGACAACGGGTCGAGGGGCCATGACCTGATGCTAGGAACGAGCTTGCCGGAACTCAACTTCTGATGATCCCCGCACGCGACGGACCCGCCCGGAATGTTCCGGGCGGGTCCGTCAATCGGTTTCCCCGTCAATGGGGCTCGCGAGGCTCGGTCAGGTCGTCACGTTGTAGCGACGGGACACGACGAGAGCAGCGCCGCCGAGCGACGTGAGCAACAGCGCGATGAGCGCTGTCACGCCGGTGCCGTCAATACCCGTCGCCGGGAGTCCAGCAGCCGGGACGACCGCAGACGGGGCCGCAGCCTGCGCAGGCGCAGCCTGGGTGGGCGGGAGCGCAGCGACGGCTACCGCCGGCGCCGGTGTCGGAGCGGCCGGTGTCTCTGGTGTGGCCGGGGTTTCCGGTGTTGGCGAAGGGGTCGTGCAGCCGTCGGTCAGTTTGTCGAGTTTGAATGGGCCGTGCACGGTCTTGCCAACAAGAACGACAGGCAGGCCTGCTGATGTTGCGGTCCATACCCCCGCCGCCTGGTTCCAACTCACGCCCTTCTTTTCGACGGGTCCAGCAGTCCCAGCCGCTTCGCAGCTCGGCGGCGTGTAGGCGAATTCTGGAGTGACCTCCACGGGCTCGGCGACGAGCTTCACGGAGTAGTGGGACACCGAGTCCTTGGTCGGATGGTCGATGGTCACCGTCTTCGTCGGCGGATTGACGAGAACGAACTCGACGCCCCCTTC
>JBBQEU010000166.1:0-5444 GCA_038321235.1 Acidimicrobiales bacterium
AGCAGGTGGTCCGCCAACCACCCGCTCCGAGAGCTTCGCCGGCCGAATCCGCCATTCGGCCGGCGGGGGTTCCCGCCAGAAGGGGAAACCTCATGGGAGCGGATCTCCCAAGGGGGAGGGAGGAGATCCGGTCCGTTTTGCGTCCCGTGGGACGTTGAGTTCTTCGGACCGAATCGTTGTGAACTTGAGGAGTTCTTCGACGACCGAGCACACTCTGACCATGAGTTCCGCGACCGCCGGCGCCGAAGGCGCACCCACCCCGCCCGCGCGTGCGAAGGATCACCCATGGATGATGCGGACGTACTCGGGGCATTCGAGTGCCGAGGCCTCGAACGAGCTGTACCGGATGAACCTCGCCAAGGGCCAAACCGGGCTGTCGATCGCGTTCGACCTGCCGACGCAGACCGGCTACGACCCGGATTCGGCGATGTCGAAAGGCGAGGTCGGCAAGGTCGGTGTCCCGGTGGCCCATCTCGGCCACATGCGAGCGCTGCTCGATCAGATTCCGCCCGACAAGATGAACACGTCGATGACGATCAACGCCACGGCGGCCTGGCTGCTCGCGCTGTACGTCGCCAACGCCGAGGAACATGGCATCGACGCCTCCCAGCTGCGCGGCACGACGCAGAACGACATCGTCAAGGAGTACCTGTCACGCGGTACCTACATCTTCCCGCCGGTTCCGTCGCGCCGACTGATCGTCGACATGGTGGCATGGTGCGCGCAGCACGCCCCGCTGTGGAACCCGATGAACGTGTGCTCGTACCACCTCCAGGAGGCCGGAGCGACGCCCGAGCAGGAGATCGCCTACTCGATGGCGACGGCGATCGGTGTACTCGATGCCGTGGGCGACTCGGGTCAGGTGTCGCCCGAGCAGTTCGCCCAGGTGTTCGGATCGATCTCGTTCTTCGTCAACGCCGGCATCCGCTTCGTCGAAGAAGTGTGCAAGCTCCGGGCGATGACCGACATGTGGGAGCAGATCGGCCGCGAGCGCTACGGCGTCACCGACGAGAAGGCCCTCCGGTTCCGCTACGGCGTCCAGGTCAATTCGCTCGGGCTCACCGAGGCACAGCCGGAGAACAACGTCCAGCGCATCGTGCTCGAGATGCTCGCGGTCACGTTGTCGAAGCGGGCCAGGGCTCGCTCGGTGCAGCTCCCGGCGTGGAACGAGGCGCTCGGGCTGCCACGCCCTTGGGATCAGCAGTGGTCGCTTCGCATGCAGCAGGTACTCGCGTTCGAGACCGACCTGTTGGAGTACGACGACATCTTCGATGGTTCGACGGTGATCGAAGGCCGCACGGAGGAACTTCGTGCGGCAGCGCAGGCCGAACTCGACGACGTGCTCGAGATGGGCGGGGCGTTCGAGGCGGTCGAGACACTCAAGTCGAGGCTGGTCACGTCGATGGCCAAGCGCACCCGACGGATCGAGTCCGGCGAGCAGATCGTGGTCGGCGTCAACGATTTCGTCGAGGCGGCCGACTCACCGCTCGGCGGTGAGGGCGCGATCTTGAAGGTCGACCCAACGATCGAGCAGCATCTGGCAGCGGACATCACCGAGTGGCGATCGGGGCGCGATCAGGCCGCCGTCGATGCGGCGATCGACGAGCTCCGGCGCGCCGCCGAGTCGGGCGACAACGTGATGCCGGCCTCGATCGCCCTCGCCAAGGCGGGCGGCACCACCGGTGAGTGGGGCGACGTCATGCGTTCGGTGTTCGGCGAGTACCGAGCGCCAACCGGTGTGAGTGGTGCCACGGGATCCGCCCAGGGCTTGGGCGAGGTCGTCGAGTTCGTGAAGTCGATGGCCGGTGGTCCGCCGAAGTTCCTCGTCGCCAAACCCGGCCTCGACGGCCACTCCAACGGCGCCGAGCAGATCGCCGTCGCCGCCCGCGACTCGGGCATGGAAGTCGTCTACTCGGGCATCCGCTCGACGCCCGAGCAGATCGCTGCGTCAGCACGCGACGAGGACCCCGACGTGATCGGACTCTCGATCCTCTCGGGTTCACACCTCGATCTCGTTCCCGACGTGCTCGGCCATCTGAAGGCGATGGGCGTCGACGCGCCGGTGGTGGTCGGCGGCATCATCCCCGAGGACGACCGTCCTCGACTCGCAGCGATGGGCATCGCCGCCGTCTACACCCCGAAGGACTTCCAGCTGGCCAAGATCATGCGCGATGTCGCCGACCTCGCGGTGGCGCACCGACAGGCCTGAGGGGACCAGTCGCACTTCCGCCCCCAAACGTTTGTGTCAGCACATATCGATGTTTCGCTCATCCGTGCGGACGCAAACCCGTGAAGCGAACCTCATGTCAGCCCATATCGGTGTTTCGCCCATCTGTGCTGACACAAACTTCGGGGCGCGGCGGGATGATCAGACGAGAGCCGCACGGGTCTCGTCGATCACCGATCGAGGGTCTCCGACGACCTGGTCGTAGGAGAATTGGTATGGCCGCAACCCCTCACGAAGCAGCGCGTTCATACGTTCGGTGTCCCGTCGGAGTTGCTGCTTGGTCCTGTGGAACCGGTAGCCCAACACCTCGACGACGACCGGAGTGCCCGGGAAACGGAAGTCGACTCGAACGAGGCTGCCGTTCGCCGACGTGAGCACTTGCTGGGTGTCCGGGCGAGGCAAACCCGAGGTCGAAATCAGGCGGAGATATTCCCGCTCGAGCCAACTGTGCCCACCTCGGATCACATCGGCTCCCTCGATTGCTTCGAGGAGGCGGGGGATTCCGTATCGACCAGTCGACCGAATCGCGACGATCCGTCGATGGACCAGCGACTCGTTGAACTTGCCGTCGCGCAAGCCGCTGTCGAGCGCAGTGGTCAAGCGTTCGATCGATTCTGTACGGGCGAGATCGATCAGCGTCCGCGCCCCGCTGAGCACGGGGACCAGGCCGAGAACAGCTCGGTCGATCAACTCCAACCTCGTTGTGGTGTGGATCCGATGGCCGATCCGCTGCACATCGCGGCCGCGCATGATCATGACATCGAACGGCGCCTTGAGCACGAACCCATCGAAGCCGTGCAGAGCAGCGGCAGTCGGGCCGCTGGCCCACACCTCGCCGCCGATGTCGAGCATCAACGCCCGCAGTTCGCCGACGGCGTCGAGAGGAGCACCGGGGAGTCGGAACGTGTCCGTACCGACCTGGATGAGGGAACCGCTCGTGACTCGGCTCCGAAGCTGTGCGTTGGACACCCCAACGCCGTTCGCCTGCTGACGTGACAGCAGGCCCAGCTGACCAGTCGCGACCGCCATGATCCGGCGGTAGGTGTTGGTCATGACGACCAGCATGACGAGACGCTGTCACAGAGTTGAAAGGGGGCGGTGCGGACCGGTGATCAGGGATTCGTGTCAGCGCAGATCGTCGGTTCACCGATCTGTGCTGACACAAACCGGCGGGATCAGACGGATGCGGGCTGGCGCTGCTCGCGCTGGATCCACGAGCCGAGCGCGTCGCTCGACTCGAAGCTCGTGATCAGCGCGTAGCGGGGGGCGTCGCCGTTGTGGACCACGACATGCCAGAGGCGCTGGGTGTCGACGACGAAACGTGAACCCTCGTGCAGCGGCACCCGCTGTTCGGTCGCCGGGTCAGGGAGCCCATCGGGGCCGTTGTCCATCAGCAGCATGTAGCTGTCCGGGTTGTCGGTGAGCTCGATCCACGAGCGGACCACCCAGCCCTCGTCATCGGGATTGAACCGGTTGTTGTCGTCGCGGTGGATCGAACGCATCGCTGCCTCGCGGTCTTGCGGTTCGAGCTTGATCGTACGCACGCGTCCGAAGTTCGCACCGACATCGTCGACGTACGTGCGGATCGTCGGCGCGATCTCGGCGTTCGAGGTCCACAGCGCGTCCTTGTCGGTCTTGCCCTTGTCCCAGAACCCACGGCAGTCGAGTTCGCCATCGGCCGACGCCAGCGGCGCGAAGTTGGTGTCGCCACCCGACTTCCAGTCGAGGTACTCGAGGTCGAGGAATTCGGACTCTGGGATCTCGTAGGGAAGATCTCGCAGCGCCACGAATCCGGTGTCGGCGAGCACGTCGAGACGACGGTGCGGCGTGTCGAGCGGGATCTCCACGCTCCAGTGATCGAGGGTCGGCCAGAAGCTCATGACGTGAGTCTACGAAACGGCCCCGGCACGACCAGGGCACTGTGACCCTTCACCCAAAACCTGCGATGGCGTCAGGGTTCGGTGGTGTCGGAGCTCTGAGCGTCATCGACGACGAGCAAGCCCTCTGGGATCTCGAGCGACTGGCCTGCTTCGATGGCGTCGGCGCTGGGAAGCCCGTTACGTTCGACGATCGCCGCGACCGAGACGCTGAAACGTTCGGCGATCTTGCTGAGCGTGTCCCCCGACTGCACGACGTACAGGAAATCTCCCGGAGCGACCGTGGTGGTTGTGGTGGTCGTGCTCGGCAACGTGGTCTGGATCGGCGGGAGACGCTCCTGGGAGGCCGGGTCGGTCGTTCCGCACGCGACGCCGACGACCGTGAGCAAGGAGAGCATGGCTGCGGTCGCTGCACGGTCAGGGCGCCTCATGGCACGGGATGCTAGGCCTCGGACGGCCCCGCCGGTACACGCCACAGCACGGAAGCATCTGACGAACACGGCGAGATGGCGGTGCCCGGCCGCTGGCGACGTACCCTCGGATGCCGTGACGAACACCCCGATCCTTGCAAAGCGGTCGTTCGGCGATCCGTCGACCGAGTTCGACTACCCCGACGCCGTGCACCCGGCACGCGAGTACCACCTCGATGCGAATGGTCTGCAGATCGCCGTCCACGAGTGGGGCGATCCCGACGCACCCCCGATGCTGCTGGTCCACGGCGGCTTCGACTTCGCACGAACCTACGACGTCTTCGCGCCCAAACTCGCGGCCGGCGGGTGGCGCGTCATCAGCTGGGACCAGCGCGGCCACGGCGACAGCGAGCACCCGGAGCTGTATTCGTGGGATGCCGACATGCGCGACGCTCTCACCGTTTTCGATCACGTCAGCCCCAGCCGCCCGGCGCCCGTCGTCGGGCACTCCAAGGGCGGCGCACTGATGACACAGCTCGCCGACGCGCAGCCGTTCCGGTTCACACACCTGGTCAACATGGACGGCATCCCCTACAACCGGCGGATCCCCGACGTCGCCGAGCACGAGCGAACCAAAATGGTCTCAGCCGAAATTGCCGGGTGGCTCGATCACCGCCGCACGACGGCTACAGCGCAACGCAAACCCGGCACGATCGAGGAACTCGCCAAGCGACGCGGCCGTATGAATCCCCGACTCGATCAGGACTGGTTGAAGCGCCTCGTCACCACCGGCGGCTTCGAATCCGACGACGGGTGGCGCTGGAAGATCGACCCATCGATGCGCTTCGGCGGGTTCGGCCCGTGGCGCCCGGAGTGGACGCTGATGAGGCTTCCCGGACTGCCGATGCCGTTCCTCGGCATCCTCGGTCG
>JBBQEU010000167.1:0-5376 GCA_038321235.1 Acidimicrobiales bacterium
CGACGAGGGGTCCGGCATGAGCGCCGACGTGGTGGCGAGAGCATTCGATCCGTTCTTCTCCACCAAACGGCCAGGAGAAGGCACCGGGCTCGGTCTCGCCACCGTGTACGGCATCGTTGCCGACACCGGCGGCGCGGTCGACGTCCAGTCCGAGGAGGGTGTGGGCTCGACGGTCCGGGCCTTCTTCCCCGCGTCCCCGGAGGCGCCCGCCCCCTTCCCGGCGCCCCCGGACGTCGTTGTCGGCGCCGGCGAGACGGTGCTCGTCGTCGAGGATCAACGAGCCGTGCGCGAGGTCACCGTCGCCATCCTTCGCCGCAACGGCTACCGAGTTCGGCCCGCCGCTGACGCAGCGGAGGCCTTACTGATCTCGGCGGACATCGACTTCGACCTGCTCCTGACCGACGTCGTCATGCCGGGGACGTCCGGCCGCGAGCTGGTCAGCGCGTTGAGGGACCGCCACCAGACGTGCCAGGTGCTCTTCATGTCCGGCTACAGCGGCAGCGCCTTCGGCTCGGATCGAATTCTGGACGCCACCGAGGCGTTCATCCACAAACCCTTCAAGGAGACCGAGCTCCTCCAGGCAGTCCACGACGCGCTCCACAGCAGCAGCGCCACCGAACGACGGTCGTTGCAATGAGGGTGCTCATCGTCGAGGACGACGCGGCAGTCTGCCGGATCGTGCGAGACCAGCTCGAGAGCCGTGGAGTCGGCACCGTCTCAGCCGGCACCGTCGCGGCGAGTCGCGAGGCGCTGGCGCGGGAGGACTTCGAAGCCATCATCCTCGACCTCTCACTGCCGGATGGATCCGGGCTCGAGGTCCTCGCGGAGCTGCGCGCATCGGGGTCCAGCGCACACGTGATCGTGCTGACCGGCGCAGGGTCGGAGGCAGACCGGGTGCACGCCCTCGAATCGGGGGCCGACGACTATGTCGTCAAGCCCTTCTTCGCACGCGAGCTGGCCGCCCGGGTGCTGGCGGTCGAGCGTCGCCGCACACTCACCGAGGACATGACACTGCGCATCGGTCCGTTGGAGATCGATCTGAATGCACGTGAGGTCACCGCCGACGGCCGCCCTCTCGACTTGACCAGCAAGGAGTTCGCCCTCCTAGCGTTCCTGGCGGCGCGCCCTGGCCACACCTTCAGCCGTGCCGAACTGCTCCGAGCTGTCTGGGAATCGAGCCCCGACTGGCAGCAGAGCACCACCGTCACCGAGCACATCCACCGCCTCCGAACGAAGATCGAGCAAGACCCCCGCCACCCACAGCTGCTCAAGACGGTTCGAGGGGCCGGCTACCGGCTCGACCTGCCATCACCGGGCCCGTCTGACGCAGTCGAGCACGTCGCGCAGCCGTTCGGGCCGGGGGCCGTGATCCATGTGGAAGGTCGCATCGTGGCCGCCGATGCCGCCGCCATGGACATCCTCGGCGCAGCGGGGGAAGTCGAGCTCCTCGGCAAGGACGTGTTGGACCTGGTGGCGCCTGTCTCGCGCGAGGCCGTCGCCGAGCGTATGAAGGCGAGACGAGCAGGTCAGTCCCGCCGATCTCAGATGTTCACGATCCAGCGGTTGGACGGCACCGAGGTCATGGTCGAGGTGGCATCGTCGGTGGTCACCTGGGAAGGCCAGAGCGCTCGTCGGGTGGAGTTCTCCGTGGCCGCCGATCCGTCCGCTCGCCTGCGTCACCTCGTGACCGGTGTCCACAGCGAGCTGTCCGATGCCGTGATCGTGACCGACCTGCACTTCCACGTCCGCAGCTGGAACGGGGCGGCCGAGCGCCTCTACGGGTGGACGGAGCACGAGGCCCTCGGTCGCCACCTGCTCGATGTGTTCGACTGGGAAGACGACGAGCTCTCCGCCGCCGCCAGGAACCTGGAGATCACGGGACGATGGCATGCGCAGGGGCGACAACGCACCCGAGATGGTTCGCTCGTCGACGTGATGTCCTCGATGACGATGATGCGCAACGAGAGTGGTGAGGTCATCGGCGTCGTGTCGGTCAACCGACCTGTCCTCCCCCCGCTGGAACAGCCTGACGCCCCGGTGGGGTTGGCCGCTGGTGACCTGCGCCGCGGCCTCGATGCCCAGGAGTTCGAGGTGCACTACCAACCGGTGGTGTCGCTGGCCGACGGGAGTCTGATCACCGTGGAGGCCCTGGTCCGCTGGCAGCACCCGGTACACGGTCTCCTGTGGCCGGACGCCTTCATCGAGACCGCCGAACGCAACGAGTTGATCATCGAGCTCGGTGCCTTCGTCATGGACACCGCCTGCCGTCAGGTCGCCGCCTGGCGGGCCGGCGGCGCCGATATCGGCCTCTCGATGAACGTGTCTGCGTCCGAGCTCGCCGACGCGGGGTTCGTCGACCGGGTGATCGAGACGATTGATGCCTCCGGTCTCGGACCACATGCCCTGTGGCTCGAGGTCACGGAGACGTCCCTCGTGCGCGACGTCGATCAGGCCGCTGTCATGCTCCATCGTCTCGCCGATTTCGGCATCGGCATCGCCATCGACGACTTCGGCACCGGGTGGGCCAGCCTCACCTATCTCAGCAAGTTCCCCATCCACGCCCTCAAGATCGACCGCATCTTCGTGGCCGGTATCGAGGAGAACGCCAACGATTGCGCCATCGCCAGGTCCATCGTGCAGCTCGGGGCCGAGCTCGGGCTGGCCGTGGTGGCCGAGGGGATCGAGACGGTGGCCCAGTGCGAGGTCCTGCAGGCGCTCGGCTGCCTGATCGGGCAGGGCTACATGTTCGGGCGCCCGACGCCTGCCGACGACGTGCCGCTCGACCTGGCCCCCCGACTCGACTCGATCGAGGCGGCGATCTCCGCGCACCCTGGGTCGAAGGGCGGCACTTACCCGATAGCCCTCGCCGGGCCCGCACGAGTCGCCGCAACGACAGGGTCGCGCCTGTCGGCCGCCGCAGCCGAGACATCGGTGCAGGAATTCCTCGACCTGGCCGCCGCAGGACGTCCCCGCCCCGCCATCGAGCGGGCCCTCGAGTTGCTCGACGCCGGCAACAGCGTCGAGGATCTCATCCTCGGCGTCCTGGCACCGACCCAACGGGAGGTTGGCCTGCAGTGGCAGACGCACCGCTGGAACACTGCCCAGGAGCACGCCGCCACTGCCGTGATCGACGGGGTCCTCGGCGCCATCGCGATGCGCATCCCTGTCCCATCGCGGGCGCATGGCGTCGTTCTCGTCGCCTGCGTCGAGGAGGAGTATCACTCCCTCCCAGCCCGCATGGGCGTCGAACTGCTCCGCTGCGGTGGCTGGGACGTGACCTTCCTCGGCGAGAGCGTGCCCGCCCGCGACCTGCAGGCCTTCGCTACGAGCGCACAGGTGGACGTGGCCGTGCTGAGCTGCACCGTCCCGCTCCACCTGCCCGGTGCGAGACGGGCGATCGCCGCACTCGCCGACATCGGCGTGCCGGCGGTCGCCGCCGGAGCTGGCTTCGGCGACACGCCACGACGGGCAGCGCAGCTCGGCGCTTCGGGCTGGATCGGCTCGGCGAGCAACCCCACCGCCGTTCTCGCCGCCTTGCTCGCCGACTCGCCGGCTGCAGAGACCGGTGTCGACCGCCAGCGCGAGGAGGACGCCGTGCAGCTCGAGCTGCACTCCGATGAACTGTGCGACGGCGCTCTGGAGGAAATGTCCAGGCGGATCCCTGCGATGTCCGCGTACTCGTCCCGCCAACTCGACCGGACCAGGAAGGACGTCGCCGACATCCTGCGCTACCTCGGTTTGGCCATCGATCTCGACGAGCCGTCGATGTTCGATGACTTCGTCGCTTGGTTCTCGCAGTTCTTGGCGGGCCGCGACGTCCCAGCAGCGGTCCTCGACGCGTCGCTCGACATCGTTGCCGAGGTCACCCGCGACGCAGGGTTCGTCCGTGCGGCCGACATCTGCGCCTCCGCCCGCCTTGGTCTGTCCGGAGGCTGACCGGGCCGTCCGCCGCCACCAGCGAGTTCGTCGACAATCCCTCCTGGCCCCGGTTCTGACTCACCACGGCGGGTTCTGGTCGACGGTCGACCGGTGGACCAAACCGACGACGGTGGTCACAGTTGTCATTCGAGCATCCATTGCAGAGCGTCGTCGGGATGCATCGCTCGACTCCACAGGAATCCTTGACCGCTGGTGCAACCGAGTGCTCGCAACGTTTCGAGTTGTTGGCTGGTCTCGACACCTTCGGCGACCACGTCGAGTTCGAGGCTCTGGGCAAGGGTGACGATCGCACGAACGATCGACGAACCACCTCGGGTGGCGCTGAGCGCGTTGACGAACGAACGGTCGATCTTCATCGAGTTGACAGGGAGGCGGCTGAGGTAGCTGAGCGACGAGTAACCGGTTCCGAAGTCGTCGATGGTGACGTTGACGCCGAGCGAATGGATTTCGGCAATGGTCGGTAGCGCGTGACCGAGACGATCCATGAGCACGCTCTCGGTGATCTCGAGGTGCATGGCTGCTGCTGGTACTCCGGTGCGCTGGATCGTTTTGCGTATTTGGTCGGCCAGACCACCTTGCGAGAGTTGTTGGGCCGAGACATTGACCGCCATCCAGAGCTCCGCGGGCACGCGTGGGTCGAGGTGCCACTCAGCGAGTTGCTGCATGGCGTGGTCGACGACCCAGGTTCCGATCGGGCCGATCAGTCTGTCGGATTCAGCGATCGGGATGAACTCGGCAGGCGAGATGTGTCCGAGGTCGGGATGTGTCCATCGCAGTAGGGCTTCGAAGCCGACCGTCCTGAGGCTGTCGAGGTCGAGGATGGGCTGGTACTCGAGGCGCAGTTCGTCGCGCTCGAGTGCGACTGCGAGAGCAACAGCGATGTTGCGGCGTCGGGTTGCACGTGCGCGGGCGTCGTCGTCGAACACGACCACACGGTCGCCGCCATCGCGTTTGGCGTCGTCCATCGCGGCGTCGGCGTCGGCGATGAGCGATTTGGCTGTGTCACCACCAGTGCTCATCGTGATCCCGACGCTGAACGACAGTCGGGGTTGCACGACCACGTCGTCTCCAACAGCCGGTGGCCCGCCGAGCATGTCTTTGAGCCGACGGCCGATCTCGGAGGCGTCGGTCCCGGCAGCGTTGGAGCTTCTGGCGACGATGAACTGGTCGCCTCGGATGCGGCCGATGAGATCACCGGGTTCGGTCCAGGTATCGAGTCGCGCCGCAACGGACCGCAGGGCGTCGTCACCCGTCAACGAACCGCTGACGTCGTTGATCTGACGGAAGTTGTCGATGCCGACGACGGCGACCGTCACCTGAGCATCCGGCTCGGCGCTTTCCAAAATGTGGCGCAGGTTGTCGTGAAGCGTTGCAGGGTTCGGGAGCCCGGTGAGCCAATCGTGTGTGGCCTGGAACTGGAGGGCTTCGTCCGCGGCG
>JBBQEU010000168.1:0-5366 GCA_038321235.1 Acidimicrobiales bacterium
AACGCTCGCGGGATGTGGCGTGTCGACCGGCGACGAGAGCTTCTCGCTGATCCCAGCCGAGGAGGACCCATTCCGACTCGACGCGACATCCACGACGACGTCGACAACGTCGACCACGACGACGACCCTGCCTGCCACGCCTGACACCCTGGCGACCACCACGACCGACGTTCGCCGGGAACCGGCCGAGTTCTATTTCCTGACGACCCGAGGCCGTCTCACACCGGTTCCCTTCGACCTGCCACCGCCGTTCGCCGCCGAGCAGATCGCCGACATCCTCGAAGCAGGACCGCCACCGGATGCAGCGCTGGAATCACTGATCAAGAAAGGCCTGATCATCAGTTCGTCCGAGTCACGAGCGGTGCTCACCGTTGACCTCGACGCGGACACCTTCGCGCGTGTCCCGAGCACGCAGCAGACCGAGGCGATCGGCCAGATCGTGATGACGATGATCAGCAGCCTGCGGCGAGTAGGTCTCGTCAACTTCACCATCGAGGGCGAGCTGATCTCGGTGAAGAAGGGCAACAGCCTGCTTTCCGACGTCGGCGAACCGCTCGCCTACGACGACTACGTCACGTTGCTCGCCAGCACACCGCCTGCCGTCGCGTCGACCACGCAACCGTCCACACCGGAGACGACACCCGACTCGACGCTCGAGGCGCCCGCGTCGACGCCTCCCGATCAGTAGCCGAGGCGCTGCACGCGTTCGGGGCGGCGCTGCCAGTCCTTGTCGACCTTCACCCGCAACTCGAGGTACACGCCCTCGGGCAGTTGCGCCCGCGCTCGCTCGCCGGCCTGCTTGAGGATCTGACCGCCCTTGCCGATCACCATCCCCTTCTGGCTGTCGCGCTCGACGATGATGTCGACGCGGATGTGTGGCCACTCCCACTCGACGACCTGCGTAGCGATCGAGTACGGCAGTTCGTCGCGAGTGACTGCCAACAACTGCTCCCGCACCAGCTCTGCCACCCATCGTTCCTCGGGGAGGTCGGACACCTCGTCGTCAGGAAAGTAGCGGGGCCCGACAGGCATGCGGTCGGTGAGGTCGGCGACCAGCGCGCCGAGCCCGTCGCCGCTCACCGCCGACACCGGGAAGTACGCGGCGGCCCCGAGATCGCTGGCAGCGCCGAGCATCTTGAGGACCTGCTCGCGACTGGCGACATCGGTCTTGTTGACGATCACGATCGAGTTGGCGATGTCGATGCGGTCAGCGACCCATCGATCGCCTTTGCCGAACGAATGCGTCGCATCGAGCACCAGGCAGGTGACGTCGACATCGTCGACGCTGCCGAGCGCCGTGGCGTTGACCCGTTCGCCGAGGGCTGTGACCGGCTTGTGCAGGCCCGGGGTGTCAACGAAGACGAGCTGCGAACCCGGGCGTGTCAGCACCCCCATGATCCGGTGCCGGGTGGTCTGCGGCTTGTCGGAGACGATGCTGATCTTGCGCCCACAGATCGCATTGACGAGCGACGACTTGCCGACGTTCGGCCGCCCGACGAAGGTGACGAAGCCGGACCTGAAGCCCGCCTCGTCGTCGGAAGTGTCGTCGGTTTCGTCGAGCATGGGTCCAGTTTGCCAAGCTCTGGGCCATGACCCGCATGATCAACGGTATCGATGAACTGAAAACCCTCGTCGGCGAGCACCTCGGCTACTCCCCCTACGTCGACATCACCCAGGAGCAGGTGAACACGTTCGCCGACGCAACCGGCGACCACCAGTGGATCCACATCGACCCGGAACGAGCGAAGGCCGGCCCGTTCGGTGGCCCGATCGCCCACGGCTATCTGACGTTGTCGCTCGGCCCGATGCTCTCACCACAGATCTTCGCCGTCTCGGGTGTCGCCATGGGTGTCAATTACGGCGCCGGCAAGATCCGCTTCCCGTCACCGGTGCCGGTCGGCTCGAGGTTGCGCCTCGGTGTCACCCTCACCTCGGTCGAGGACATCGCCGGCGGCGCACAGGTGACCCAGGAGTTCGTGTTCGAGGTGGAGGGCGCCGCCAAGCCGTCCTGCGTCGCCGAGGTGATCTTCCGCTACTACGTCTGACGATCACGCCTGGGATCTGACCCCTGGCGTGATGGGTGAGCGCTACGGCTTGGCCTTCTCGAGGAGTTCGAACTCGTCGACGAAGCGGGCGGCGAGCCCGGACAGATCCGGTATCTGCTCGCGATCGGACACCAGGCTGAGGCAGAGCCGGTCTCCGACCGAGATCGCGCCGATGTGCAGGCCCATCCCGTCGACGACCCCCAACACCGGGTAGATGGCGGTGACCTCGGCGCCGAGCGCGTACTGCGGTTCCTTCGATCCGGGCACCGAGGTGATCGTCGTGTTGAACGGCGGCATCAGCCGGTCGGCCAGCGGACTGCGTTCGAGCAGCCGCGACGCCACGATGCCGACCAACGGTGTGCCGCCGCCGATCCCGCGGATCTCCGCCACGGTCATCGCCCCGTGGCGGGTGACGGCTTCGTCGATCTGCTCGTGGACGACCGCAAGCCGTTCGGTGACGCGGTGAAGGTTCGTGCTCAGGCTGACCACCGCTCCGGCGATCCCCTCGATCGCTTCGGGGTCGGTGACCGACAACGGGACGAGCGCCTTGAGTGTCTCACGGGGCAGTTCATCGTGCTGCAACAACCACCACCGCAGTGCACCGCCCGCCACGGCGGCCAGCACGTCGACCGTGTCCACTCCGAACCGACGTCGCACCTTGGCAATCCGCTGGAGATCGAGTTCTGCACTCGCCCACCGACGATGCGGGCCGATGCGCGCGTTGAACGACGTCCGCGGTGTGATGCCGGATTGCTCGGCGATCACGATCGATCGCTGCGAGCGCTGGTTCATCAGCGCGAGCGCCGGATTGAGCACACTGCGGATACCGGGAACCGAGTTCAGCGCGCGTGGCACGGCGGCAAGGGTTCGCACGGGGTCGATCACGGCATTGATCCAGGCGCGTCTGCCGATGTCGTGCACGGACGGCCCCGGACGGGGCACCCAGTTGCGCAGTTCGTCGGCAGGCTCACCGATGAGGTCGGGCGTGTCACCGATCAATCCGGCGCACAGCGAGTTGCCGGTCGACGCAGCGAGGGCGGCGAGATGCATCTTGAAGAGCAGCGCCGCACGACCATCGGCCAGCCCCGAGATCAGGTACAGCTCCCACAGTGGCCGACCACGATCGAGCGGTCGGCTGTGGATGCGAGCGACGAGTTCCGCCAGCGATTCCGGATCGTCCGGGTCGGGGACGGCGATGTGGCGGAGGTGGTAGTTGAGGTCGAAGCCGGGGTGATCACGCCACCATGGTCGGTCGAGGTTCAGCGGTACTTCGACGAGCGATTGGCGCAGCATCGGAAGACCGTCGAGACGTGCAGTGACCTCCTGGCGGAGCAACGCTGCGTTCAACCGGTGCGGCGCGTTCGCAGCATCGACGATGGTCAGCGTGGAAGTATGACCGAGCGCATTCGGCGTCTCGATGGCGAGCAGCCGCGAATGGCCCCGCTCGATCTGCGACGTCGGCATCGTCGTCAGGTCCCCACTGCGGTCGCGGCAGCAGTCGAGTCACGGTACGGATCCGGGTAACACCACGCCATCTTCGACGGGGGCGTGAACGGTGCCCACTCGCCATTGCGTTGCGCGAGTCGGTCGGCGACAGCCCAGACCGCTGCGGCGTTGTGGCCGAGTCCGATGTGGGCACCACGAACTTCGATGTTCTCCGCGAACGGACCCGACGGCTGCAAGCACGAGGCAGGGGCGACGACGCCGTCCTGTCGGGAGTAGATGACCGTTGACGGCACCGGAATCACCGTGAGGTCGTGACCTCTTCGGCCGCGTTGGAGCCCGGCGAGTTGCGAGAGGCGACGAACGCTCTCGCTGAGATTCGCCTCGGGATCATCGACCCGAATGGGGCTGCCGAGCGAGATCACCTGGCGCACCCGGTCGGGATGGTGGAGAGCGAGCAGTCGGGCCATGATGCCGCCAAGACTCCAGCCGACGATGTCGATCGGCCCCCTGTTCTGCGACACCAACTGCTCGAGACGGCGGAGGAGTTGCCGCACGGTCTCGTCGTCCGGGCCGACGTTGAGTCCGAGACCCCAGGGTGCTGGTCGGTGACCGAGGGCCCGCAGCGCGAACCGAAGCGGAGCCGTCGATGTATCGCCAGCGGTGAAGCCCGGCAGCACCAGCACTCGACGTCCGGAGCCTCGCGGCGCGGTGGCGAGCCAGGGAGCCGCCAGCACGAAGGCGCCGAATTCCGGGATCGCCAACAGTTCCGAGATGGCTGGTGCTGGCCGTTCCACGACTCCAGGCTATGACACGCCGGACCCCGACACCGCCTCGAGCCATCTCGAGGCCAATTCCCCAGGCGCAGGAGCGGTCGGCTCGCACCCCTCACCGGACGCTCGGTACCATCGCCCTGTGACCGACAACCGCAGGATCTGGCGCGACGCCTTCGACGATTCGGCGCTGCGCCCGGGTCGATTCACCACGATGTCCGGAGTTCCGCTCGAACCCGTCTACGGCCCAGACGACGGCGAGTTCCCGGGGGTCTATCCGTACACGCGCGGGCCGTACGCGTCGATGTACCGGTCGCGTTTGTGGACGATGCGCATGTTCGCCGGGTTCGGCACGGCGGAGGACACCAACTGGCGGTTCAAGGAGATCATCAAGTCAGGCGGCGACGGGCTCTCGACGGCGTTCGACATGCCGACCCTGCTCGGGCTCGATTCCGACGACCCGATGTCATTGGGTGAGGTCGGGCGCTGCGGTGTGGCGATCGACTCGCTCGCCGACATGGAAGACCTCTACGCCGGCATCGACCTCGGTGGTATCACCACCTCGATGACCATCAACAGCCCCGCCGCGCCGATCTTCGCGATGTTCATCGCCCAGGCCGAGAAGGCCGGGGTCGATCGCGCCCGCCTCGGTGGCACGCTGCAGAACGACATCTTGAAGGAGTACCAGGCACAAAAGGAGTTTGTGTTCCCGCCGCGCCAGTCGATGCGCCTGGTGCGCGACACGATCCAGTTCACTGCCGCGCAGATGCCCCGTTGGCACTCGATCTCGATCTCCGGCTACCACATCCGCGAAGCCGGATCGACCGCCGCCGAAGAACTCGCATTCACACTCGCCAACGGCTTCGCCTACGTCGAACTGGCACTCCGAGCCGGCCTACCGATCGACACGTTCGCACCACGGCTCAGCTTCTTCTTCAACGCCCACATCGACTTCTTCGAGGAAATCGCCAAACTCCGCGCAGCACGCCGCATCTGGGCGCGCTGGATGAAAGAACGCTACGGCGCGCAGCTGGAGCGCTCGATGCAGTTGCGGTTCCACACTCAGACTGCCGGGGTGTCGCTCACCGCGCAGCAACCCGAAGTC
>JBBQEU010000169.1:0-5349 GCA_038321235.1 Acidimicrobiales bacterium
CCCCGGAGCCCAGCTCCGATTGAACGTTCCGAGGAGGAATCGAAATGGCACGTGTGAAGCGTGGTGTCGCATCGAAGAAGCGGCACAAGAAGGTACTGAAGCAGGCCAAGGGCTACTACGGCAACAAGAGCCGTTCGTTCCGGGCAGCCAACGAACAGGTGATGCGGTCGGGCAACTATGCCTTCCGCGACCGGCGCGCCCGCAAAGGTGAGATGCGCCGTTTGTGGATCCAGCGGATCAACGCCGGAACGCGTCAGCACGACATGAGCTACAGCCGGTTCATCGCCGGCCTGAACGCAGCCGGGATCGAGATCGACCGCAAAATTCTCGCGGATCTCGCCGTGACCGACGCGGCATCGTTCGAGGCATTGGTCGTTGCCGCCAAGGCTGCGCTCGACTGATCAGCAGCGGCCGGGGAGGCTGGACCGGCCACACTGGTGCACGATGAGTGCGCTGGCGTTCAACAATTCACGAGTACAGCAACTGCGGCGCCTGATCGGGCGTCGCAGTTCGCGTGACGACGAAGGGCTGTTCGTGGTCGAGGGCCCGGTGCTCGTCGCCGAGGCCGTGGCAGCGGGCTGGGAGTGCGAATCGCAGTTCGTGGCCGCAGAAGCCGACGGGGTCGTGCAGCCGGGTGTCGAGGGAGCCGGCCCGGTGTTCGAGTTGGCCGAGGGTGTACTCGAGCGGGTGGCGTCGACCGAGACGCCACAGAATCCGATCGCGGTCGTGCGCATGCGCGACCAGGGTGACGTTGCCGAACTCCTCGGCCGTGCCGGCTTCGTCGTCGTGCTCGACCGAGTACGCGATCCCGGGAACCTCGGTACGGTGCTGCGCTCGGCAGAGGCCGCCGGCGCTGATGTCGTGGTGCTGACTCCCGCAAGCGTCGATCCGTTCAGTCCGAAGGTCGTGCGGTCGTCGGCGGGTGCCATCTTCCACATACCGGTCGTGACGGCGACGATCGATGAAGTCGTCACGGCCGGTCTTCGACTCGTCGGCACCACGAGCCACGGTCATCCCGGTCGAACGGTGCAGCAGTACACGGAGGCCGATCTCAGCGGCCGTATCGGCATCGTGATGGGGAACGAAGCAGCTGGCTTGCCTGACGACTGGAGTGACACCGTTGGCCCCGTCGCTTCGTGGGTGACGATCCCGCACCAGGGTCGCAGCGAGTCGTTGAACGTGGCCATGGCGACCACGGTGATCGTGTTCGAAGCGGCTCGTCAACGCGCGACTGCGACGTCGTGAACGGGGTTCGCCAGGGTCATACGAGACCGGCGGCGGTCGTCAGCGGTCGGTTCGGAGCACCACGAGGAACTGGCCGCCACCGGGCTCGACGTCTGCGCTGACTGCGAGATCGGGCTCGAGACGCGAGATGCGGTCGACGATCCAGCTCGCTGCGGCGGTTGCATCGGCGTGTTCGAGACATCGGCCGACGATCTCCCGGCCGCCCTTGCGCTGGAGTCGATCGACCGTCGTCAGGATCACCGCCGGATCTGACACGAAGAGGTCGTCCGGCCACTCGATGACGGGCTTCGTGCTGCCCTTGCCCGTGTTGCACGAGCGATGAGCGAGCCGCTCCTGCCCGGTGCCGTGCCCCTTTCCAGCGCCTTTACCCTTCACCTTGGCCTTGCGCTCGGTGGTTCGGCTGTCGATGCTCGGCCCCCGGGGGTCGTTCACCGACATGTCCGGCTCGACGGCTTCGTCGCACAGCCAGCAGCGCCACCCGTCTCGTTCAGCGACCTCATCGAGGCGCATCAGTACTTGCCGGGTTCGGTGGTGGGCACTCATCGACCCTAACGCAGCGTCAAGGTGCGACCCGCTGAGCCGAGGGAATCAACGATCCTGCAGGATCAACTGCTCGACACGTCGGAGGGTGTCGTCGATTTCGCCTCGGACCACCTCGACTCGTCGGGCATTCGGACGTTGGTCGAGGAGTGCTTCAAAGCGGTCGAACATCTCGCCGAGGGGATCGTCGTCCGGCGATCGCTCGACCAATGCAGCGGCGTCGCGGTGGGTCTGGTCGTGTGCGTCGGCGGTCCGTTCGCCGAACGCTGCTCGTGCCGCTTCGCGCTCGAGGACGAGTGCGATCTCCACGAAGGTTGCCTCTGCCTCGATTGCGAGGAGCGCCAACTCGTCGATGAACTCCGGCCGACCGAGGAACTGCGGGATGAACACGTCGTGACCGGCGTGGAGGTGGGTTCGGGCCATCGCTATTGCCAGCGCCCGGGCTGCGAGACCTGCATCTCCCGGTCGTTCGAGCCAGCCGCCCAGCAAGCTGCGGACGACATCGATGTCGAGACGAAGAGCCAACGGTCGGGTCGCGACCAGGTGTTCGGCGATCGTGGACTTGCCCGATGCGGGTGGACCATTCAGCAGCACGAGCAGTGACACGTCGCGAGCGTAGGCGGCCGGTGGCGCCCACCGCCCAGGATGCGGCAGACTCCCGTGATGGACACCGGCGAACAGATGTTGATCCCGTGCCGTGGTGGCCCGACCGGCTGGCGGACTGCGACGTTCCCGCCGGCACTGGAGGTCGAGGTCGGCGACGGTCTGTACGTGCTCGTCGATGACGGCCCGCCGGAACTCTGGATGTACGAGTTCGTAGCGATCGGTACCGCGCGTGACCACTGATGTGGTGCCGATTCTCCGCGTGAGCGATGCGTCTGCAGCGGCGACCTGGTACCGACGTCTCGGATTCGAGCAGACATTCGAACATCGATTCGAACCTCACCTCCCCGCCTATGTCGGCCTCCGGCGCGATGGCGCCCAGATTCATCTGTCGGAACATGCGGGCGACGCCAACCCTCACGGACTCGTGTACATCTGGGTCGGTGACGTCGATGCTGTCGCAGCCGAGTTCGGCGCCGCTGTCGACGAACAGCAGTGGGCACGCGAGGTTTGCCTCACCGATCCCGACGGCAATCGGCTCCGTGTCGCCCAGCCACCTGGTCCTGTGAGCGTCGACGACGTTCTCGGCGACGGAGCGTCTGCGACGCTGATCGAACTCGAACGGGCGATGTGGGCCGAGGTGACCCGCCACGACCGATCGTGGATGGACGAGCACCTCTCCGGAGATTTCACCGAGTTCGGATGGTCTGGACGGGCCTACACCCGCGCCGACATCCTCGACTCGGAGACCGCCCCCATCGAGGTCGAGTTGGATGGGTTCGTCGTGCGCCCGATCGGGACCGATTCGGCCCTGGTCACCTACCGGAGCATTCAGGCTCGCGGCGTCGGCAATCGGTCATCGGTGTGGGTTCGTCGTCATGGTCGTTGGCTCCTGGACTTCCACCAGGGCACGCCTGCCCACGCTTGACGGCTGGGCCACTCGAAGCCGTCGAATGCGGGGGGATCAGCACCTCGGCCATGAGCCGACGGTAGCCATCGGGGCGCGCTGTGAGGGGCTTGTCCACGAATTCATGGTCACTGCCGACCACCTCACGCAGTATCCTTGCCTCCTGTGCAGCAGTCGCAGCGATTTTCGTGCCCCGGGTGAACCGGGGATGACGTTCCGCACGTCGGCGATCACTCGCTCCTGTGCCGTCTCCTGAGTTCGTCCGGGGTCGATCCGTCCGAACGCAGCTCCTTCGAAAGGTCCCCGTGCTCACCGATATCACCTCCGCCCGCGAGACAGCTCTCGACGACATCGCCGCCGCAGGCAGTCTCGACGACATCGCGTCGTTGACGACCCGTCTCACCGGCAAGAAGGGCGAACTCGCCCAACTCAAGACGCGGCTCGGATCGCTCGAGTCGATCGACGACAAGAAGGCCGCCGGCGCCGCGATCAACGAAGCGCTGTCATCGGTCGGTGAAGCCTTGGAGGAGCGTCGCATCACGCTCGGCTCCGAAGCGCTGGCAAGCCGGGTGCAGGCCGAGCGGCTGGATCTCACCGAGTACGTCGGCAAGCCGATGCGTGGCCACGCCCACCTCGTGACCCAGGCGTGGGAGCGGTTGGAGGACGTGTTCATCGGCCTCGGGTTCCAGGTTGCCGAAGGCCCCGAGGTGGAAACCGACTGGCACAACTTCGAGGCACTGAACATGCCGATCGGGCATCCAGCCCGAGGCGAATGGGACACGCTGTTCGTCGACCACGTCCCAACGGGCGGCGAACCGGGCACCACGGTGCTGCGCACGCACACCTCACCCGTCCAGATCCGCACGATGCTCACGAGTGAACCGCCGATCTACATCGTGGCCCCCGGCCGCGTGTTCCGTCGCGACACGCCCGACGCCACCCACATGCCGGTGTTCCACCAGATCGAGGGTCTGGTGATCGACCGCGACATCACGATGGCCGACCTTGCCGGCACGATCGAGGCATTCACCAAGGCGTTCTTCGGGCCCGGGTTCACCTCGCGACTGCGGCCCAGTTACTTTCCGTTCACCGAACCCTCTGCAGAGTTCGACATCCAACGCCCCGACGGCAGCTGGATCGAATTGGGCGGCTGCGGCATGGTCCATCCGAACGTCCTGCGTGCCGGCGGGCTCGACCCAGAGGAGTGGAGCGGGTTCGCATTCGGCTTCGGCATCGACCGGATGGCCAAGGAACGTCACGGCGTCGAGGACATCCGCGAGATGTTCTCCGACGACATCCGATTCATGGAGCAGTTCTGATGAAGATCCTCCTGTCATGGCTCAACGACTACGGCGACTTCAGCGACCCGACCAATGCCGACGACGTCGAGCGAGTAGCCGAGGCTCTGACCTCGCTGGGCCTCGAAGTCGACTCCGTCACCACGGTCGGCGAAACGGTGCCGGGCGTGGTCACCGCTCGGGTGCTCCGCCTCGAACAGCACCCAGACGCAGCCAAGGTTCAGCGCGTGTACGTCGACGCGGGCGATGGCGAGGAACGCCACGTGTGGTGCGGCGCGTTCAACATGGCCGCGGGCGACATCGTCCCGCTGGCCACGCTCGGTACCACGATGCCGAACGGCATGACGATCGAGCGTCGCGGCATCCTCGGGATCGACTCCGAGGGGATGCTCTGCTCGGCGAGTGAACTCGGTCTCGGCGACGACCACTCGGGTATCCGCGTCCTGCCGTCCGATGTGCCGCTCGGGCGCCCGTACGGCGAGGCGCTCGGGCTGACGCTCGATGTGCTCATCGAGGCCGACGTCACCCGCAACCGGCCCGACTGCTGGGGTTACATGGGCATCGCGCGCGACCTCGCCGCGAAGATGGGCGTCGAGTTCCGGCCGCCGACCGCGGCGCTCGACGTCACCGGCGACGAACGGGTGGCGAGCGCCGAGATCGTAGACGGAGACCGCTGAGCACGATTCACCACGACGGTGAACTCCCGTAACTAGGTGAAGCCTACGGCGGACTGGAAGGCTCGTAGACACACCTCTG
>JBBQEU010000170.1:0-5303 GCA_038321235.1 Acidimicrobiales bacterium
GGATCACGATGGTTCGTAAGGAAAATCTACAGTGAGTCAGGATCGGGGACCGGCCCTGCCTGACCTGTACGAACCGCCCGGGCCCGACCCGTTGCCGCCGCTCGCTGCCCTCGTGCGCACGGCCCTGCGTGGCGAGGGCAATCTGCTGAGTCTGCTGCCGGCCTCGGCATATGAGGTCCCGGTTGGTCCTCTGGGCTATTCCCGGCGTTTCATTCTCATCGTCAACGACCCCGAACACATCCGGGCCATCCTCGCCGATCCCGATGACGTTTTCCCGAAAAGTGACCTGATGGTCGGGGCGCTGGAGCCGCTTGTCGGCGACAGCATCTTCGTCTCGGCGGGCGATCGATGGCGGGCCCAGCGGCGGATGATCGATCCTGCCTTCTCCCACATGCGCCTGAGCCTGGCCTATCCGGCCATTTCTGCGGCGATCGACGACATGGAACTGCGCCTCGATGAGCGCTGCCGTTCGGGGGAGTTCTTTTCTCTGGACCTGATGCTGGGTCAGCTGACGGCCGACGTCATCTGCCGCACCGTCTTCTCCACCTCACTGGCGAACGAGGCCGCGCGGGACGTGTTCGAATCGTTTTCCGTGTTCGAACGCAGCGTGGCTCACGTCGAACTGCGCCGACTGATTTTCGACGAGGCCTTCTCCACCATCCCGCAAAGTCGCGCGGTCCTGGAGGCTTGCGCCCGCATTCGCCGCCATATCGGTGTCCTGCTGGACCAGCACCTCGCCGCAGGCGGGGCGTTCGACGACATTGCGGCGAGCGTGATCGGAGCCAGGGATCCGAAGCCTGCTCCCATCCGGACTGTGACCGTCGGCCCCGGAATTCCACCGGATCGGCCCCCCGACCGAAATCGAGGGGTTCGCGGGCTTTCACCGCCGGTCGGGACTTTCACCCAACCCCGCAGGTATTCAGTTGTAGCGGTGACGCTAGCTGCGAATGGGCATGGACCCCCGGTCGGGCCGTTGGCGCAACACGTCCGGTCGCCTTGCTGCTCCGTCTTTCACGAGATCGTGGCAGCGCTCTTCAGAAATTGACGATCGTGCCCATGTTCGGGAGGCGAGCGAGATGTGGGGCCCGGATGACCCGGTCGACCGCGTCCGTAGCGGAGCAGTTCGTCGTCGCCATCTCGCGAGCGAGCGCCGCGACGACGACCGGCGAAGCGAACGACGTGCCGCTCCACGTCGCCCACTCGTCGAAGTCGTCGGAATCGATTCCATTGATGCGAGGCAGGTCGCCGTCGAAGTGGGCGAAGAACGAACTCACGAGATCCGTTCCAGGAGCGCACGCATCGACCCATGGGCCGTAGTTCGACCATTCGGCCGGACCGGTCGGCCCGAGACCTGCCACACCGATCACCGACGGGAGCGCCGCCGGATACTGCTCCATGCACGACCCCTCGTTGCCGGCCGCAGCGACGAAGACGACGTCACCGAACGCGTGGTAGGCCTCGATGAGGCCCTCGAACACGATGTCGCGGCCGGTCCCGCCGAACGAGAAGTTGACGATGTCGGGCTCCACGAACTCCATCAGGTACCACAACCAGAACGCGAGCTCCAACGTGCCGACGTCACCCTCGGGCTCGAAGACCCGGTGCACCCGGATCTCACAACCCGGCGTGAGCTGCTCGATGAGCCCGGCGATGAACGTGCCGTGACCCGCGACGGGATCGAGATAGTTGTCGGCCGGATGCTGGCCCATAGGACGCGACGGCAGATCGGCCGGACCGGAAATCCGATCCATCGACGCCGGATCGGTGCCGAACAATGCCGGCCGGTACGCCTGGGCATTGTGCCACCCGCCCGCCAGTCCGCTGTCGAGCACACCGATCGACACCCCGTTGGACGGTTGACCGGGCGGGTGGGGCGGGCGCATCGGGAGCGACCGAAACGGAGCGGGCATCACCGAACTCGTCGGCGCTCTTCCGGTTGCCAAGACGTTCAGCGACTCCGCATTGGCCCGCCACGGATTAGCACTCCACTCATTCGCTCGCCACGGATTCGCTCGCCACGGATTCGCTCGCCATGGATTCGCTCGCCATGAATCGGCCGCGATCTCCGCAGCGAGCGCCGGGTGCGGAGGACAGCCGCAACAGTCGGCATCATTCGCGAAATAGACGACGTCGAGCTGCGCATTCGAACCCCATTCGACGAGCTGCCGGACCCACGACGGTGCGTCCGGCACTCCGTCGATGCGATGCCACTGACCGACCGGGGGGAGCTCACCGATCGGTTCGCCGCCGTCATCGGTCGCGACGAAGATGGGCGCGGTGTCGTAGTCGCTCTCGTCGAATGCTTGGAACTCCCGAAGGGAATCGAACGCTTCTTGGTCCAGGAGCACCCGTCCTGGGCGATACGCGATCGGCGGGTCGCCGGGCAGCACAGCGATCCGGTCGCGATATGGACGTGGGGTGATCCGGGCGCCATCGGGGTCATCTGTGGGCATGGTCATCCTCCTGTATTCGACGACGAGACGGCTCGGCGCCGCAGCATCGTTTCGGTTTGATCGGCGAGCGCTTCGGCCGGCGTCGACTCACCCTCGTTGCGAGCCTGTTCGAATCGCGCGACACCGAGCGTGTCTCGAGCCGCTCCGAGCAGCGCCAGCCGCAGCTCTGCGTCGCCGGCGTACAGCGACACACCCTCGTGGTCGAGAATCACATCCGCAGCGGACTGCAGCCTGACGGCGTCGTCGGCCGCCCCATCGTTCAGAGCGAACCGGGCGGCGATCATGTGCGAGTACGCGATCAGAGTCGCCTGCCCCATCGACCTCGCGAGATCGAGGGAGGCCAGCTGGTGCTGCGCTGCCCCCACTGGATCACCGAGCGCCATCAACACCTCGGCGTAGTTGCCATGGGTGTTGGCGAGGAAAGTGTCGAGACCCGCAGCCTCCTCCGCACGAAGGCAGTGGTCGAGTGCGACCGAGGCGGCCGCCAGGTCACCCAGCGTGTTGCGGGCGATCGCCACGAGATTCCAGACGCGAGCCTCGCCGCGAGGTGTCGCCGAACCGATCCGCAGCGCCTCCTCGGCGAGTCGCGCTGCGGATTCGGGATCGTCCGAGCGGAGCGCTATCTCGCCTCTGGTGCGCACGACGCACATATCGTCCCACGTCGGGATTCCGACCCGGTCCGCAAGTACGGCGGCACGATCTGCGATCTCCGCTGCAGCAGCAACCTCGCCGAGGCGCAGATGGAGATCGGCCTGGAGCGTGAGCAGCGCAACGAGATCGGGGCCTGGAGCGGGTCGCTGTTCGACGCACCTGTCGATCTCGGCGATGCCGGAACGATACGAACAAGTGACGTCGTGGTACTGGCCGATCGACCACGCGAGCGAACGCGCGACCGTGTCGGCGGTCGCCGGGTGATGTACGACGGCGCGAACGTTCTCGAGGTCGATTCCCATCTGCGTGACCCAGCGCCGTGAGAGCGGGCCGCCGGGTCCGAGCCGTTCCATCAGGGAGTTCGCCAGCCTGAGCCGGGCGGATGCAAGTTCTGCGGCTGCCGCGCCTTCGAGGACGTAGGACCGGACCGTGTTCAACAGCGTGTACCGCGAGCTCCCCGACGCCACCTCGCGCACGACGAGCGACCAGTCGATCAGTGACCAGACCAGCTCCGGTATGCGTCCGACCGGCATCAGCTCGTCGCCCGCCACGGCTTCGGCGAGAGACACGTCGAAGCTGTCCGCGAGCACCGCCAACCTGGTCAGCACCCGTAGTTCATCGGGCCCGAGCAGATCGAGGCTCCAGTCGAGCAGCCGATCCAGACTTCGCTGGCGGTCGGGCACCGTCGGGTCTCTCGTGGAGACGACAGCGACGCCGTCGCCCATCCGAGCCGTCATCTCGGCAGCGGTCAGGAGATGCGACCGCGACGCGGCAAGTTCGATCGCCAGAGGAAGGCCGTCGACCGCCCGGCACAACCCGACCACGTCGGTCAGATCAGCGTCGGCCTCGAGGCCGCTGCGCTCCACGAAAAGACGGACCGCATCGGACTCGATGTCCTTGGCACCGAGTGGTGCGAGCCTGTACAGCGTCTCGCCGATGAGGCCCAGTGGGACGCGGCTGGTGGTGAGGACCCCGAGCCCAGGGCACCGCTGGAGCAACTCGGTGATGGTTCGTGCGGCCGGCTCGATGAGATGCTCACAGTTGTCGAGCACGATCAGCATCGATCGTTCGGCGAGGTGGGCGATCAGGTCGGACTGAGCGTCGTTACCGGGAATCGACGGTGCGTTCACGGCCTCGGCGATCGTCATCGGCATCACCACGCCGGACGTGAGCGGTGCGAGGTCGACGAACCACACCCCGTCGGGCCACCGCTCGACCGCACCGAGGCCGACCTCGATCGAGAGTCGTGTCTTGCCTGCGCCGCCAGGACCGATGATCGTCAACAACGTGCCGGGTTGCGTCATCTCAGCGAGCGCGGCTTGCTCGGCGACACGGTTCACCATCGAGGTGGTGGGGCGCACCAGGTTGTTGCTCTCGGCGGGACGCGCCCGTGGTGGTCGCTCGTCACTGTCGAGGTCCGGTGCCGATACCCGGTACAACGCGATCGGTTCATCGAAGTCGCGTATGCGGTATCGACCCAAGAGCTCGATGGTCGGCTGCCCGTCGGCGTGGTGTGCGATCACCTCGCCGGTCGCGAGGACCTGGCCGCCATTCGCCGCGTCGACGATCCGGGCCGCCTGGTGCACGGCGAGCGCCCGATAGTCACCGTCGACCGGTCGGGCGTAGCCGGTGTGGAGGCCCATCCGTACCTGCACCGGCTGGTCCCCGGGCCAGGTCGATCGGGCGAGCGCGCGTTGGCCGTCGATCGCGGCAGACAGCGCGTCGGAAGCACTGGCAAACGCGACGAAGAACGCATCTCCTTCGGTCAGGACCTCGACGCCACGATGTCGTGACCAGACGTCACGAAGCAGCCGGTGGTGCTGGTCGAGCAGGTCGTCGTAACGCTCACCGAGATCGCGCAGGATCCGAGTGCTCCCTTCGATGTCGGTGAACAGGAAGGTGACCGTCCCCGACGGCAGCCCCTTGACCATGGCCGTGCTCCTCATCGGACTCGTTGCCAACCGTGAGGGTGACACTAGTCCGCGCCATGGGAGGGAACGACCGGCTTGGGTTCAGGCCAGGTGACGGCCGCAGTGCGGCCAGGGGCGCGCTCCGCGTTCGCCGTAGAGCGCGAGGGCCATGGCGTCCTGATCGGCCGGTGACGCTGCCGCCGGGTCGACGCCGACGAGGCGCGGAGCATGGCGCTCGGCGACCGAGTTCCACGTCGGTCGGTCGAACTGGTACGCGCCGCGGTACTTG
>JBBQEU010000171.1:0-5265 GCA_038321235.1 Acidimicrobiales bacterium
GACACCGAGCTGGACGCTGACGCCCTTGCCGACAGCGCCCGCCTGATCGAGATCTCGGCGAGCGGACCGGCGTGGGCGTCACGATGGAGTCGTCTCGTAGCGGCCTGTGAGGGCTACGCATGCTGATTCTCGGCATCGAAACCGCCACCGAACGCGTCAGCGTCGCGGTCGGTGGCCACGAAGGTGTCATCGGGCTGTTCGAGGTCACGAAAGGGCGTCGACACGTGGAGACGCTGGTGCCCGCGATCGAGTTCCTGCTGCGGCAGGCCGACATCGATCTCGACGAGATCAGCCTGATCGCCGTCGATGTCGGACCGGGGCTCTTCACCGGGATGCGCGTCGGTCTCGCTGCAGCAAAGGCGATCGCCCAGGCGTTGCGGATCCCGATGATCGGCATCTCGTCGCTCGACCTCCTGGCGTTCCCCTGCCGGCACACCGATCGCGTCGTCGTGCCGGTGATCGACGCCCGCAAGAGCGAAGTCTTCTACGCCATGTACCGCCAGGTGCCTGGCGGGCTCCAACAGGTGGCAGAACCGGCGGTCGGGCCGGTCGACGAACTCGTTGCCGATTTGCTCGCGCGCAGCCAAGACGTGCTCTGCGTCGGAGACGGCGCGGTGCGGTACCGCGACGAGATCCTCGACGGATTCCGTTGCGAGATCGGCGGCGATGCGCATCCGTCGGCTGCTCCGTTGGTGCAGCTCGCCCACGCTCGGGCGTTGCGTGAGGAGTGGGTGAACCCGTGGGAGATCGAGCCGATCTACCTGCGGGCGCCGGACGCGCAGATCAACTGGTCGACGAGGGTGACCCGATGAGCGTGATCGAGCGGCTGTTGCGCCGCGACGTCGATGGTGGCGTTGGCCACGTCGGCGATCTCGTCGTGGAGACGATGCATCGTCGCGATCTTCGCCGGGGCGTGATGGCGATCGAAGCGGTGAGCTACCCGAAGCCCTGGTCGCTGGGCGTCTTCGACAGTGAGCTCGCCCAGGTCCGGTCTGGCGCCCGTCGGTACCTGGTTGCTCGTCGCACCGAGAGCCGGGGCCGCACACGCATCGTCGGGTATGCCGGGCTGTGGTTCAACCTCGACGAAGCCCACATCACCAATGTGGCGGTGCAACCCGATGAGCAACGCGCTGGCGTGGCAACAGCGCTGCTGTTGCGCTTGGCCGATGCTGCCATCGAGCGGGGTTGTGCAGCGTGGACCCTCGAGGTGCGTGTCTCGTCGATCGGAGCCCAGGAGCTGTATCGACGGTTCGGGTTCAATCCGGCGGGTGTGCGCGCGCGCTACTACGAGAACATCGAGGACGCGATCGTGATGTGGTGCAACGACATCCAGAGCGACGGGTACCGGACGTTGCTCGACGGCATCCGCGCTGGCGCCGAACGAGGGCGGCTGTCGTGAATGCGGAGCCCCTCGCTGTGCGAGACGCGCCCGGGACCACAAACGCCGAGTCCCCGAGCACATCTCGAACATTCGACGAGTCGACGCTGGTGCTCGGTATCGAGACGAGCTGCGACGAGACCGCAGCGGCGCTCGTCCTCGGCGGGTACGACGTCGTGTCGAGCGTGGTGTCCACGCAGGTCGACCTGCACGCCGATTTCGGGGGTGTCGTCCCCGAGATCGCATCGCGTGCGCATCTCGACGTGCTCAATCCGGTGATCGCCAGAGCGATCGTCGAAGCGGGCGTCGACGAACAGCGCATCGACGCCGTGGCCTGTACGGTCGGGCCGGGCCTGATCGGGGCACTGCTGGTCGGGGTGTCGGCGGCCAAGTCGCTGGCGATGGCGTGGGACGTGCCGTTCATCGGTGTCAACCACATGGAGGCCCATCTCTACGCCGCTTCGTTGGAGGACCCGACGCTCGAGTTCCCCCTGCTCGTGATGTTGGTGTCGGGCGGCCACACGATGCTGATCGAGATGCAGGACCACGGTCGATATCGGCTCGTCGGACAGACGATCGACGACGCGGCCGGTGAGGCATTCGACAAGGTGGCCCGGTTTCTGGACCTGGGTTACCCCGGCGGACCGGCGATCGACCGGGCGGCACTCGACGGCGACCCCGAGGCGATCAGGTTCCCACGGGCGATCATGGACGAAGGGTACGACTTCTCGTTCAGCGGTCTGAAGACGTCGGTGGTCAACTATGTGCGCAAGCATCCCGACGTGTCGTCGGAGGACGTCGCGGCGTCGTTCCAAGCGGCGGTCGTCGACGTGCTGGTGACCAAGGCACGGCGGGCCGCAGCGGAGGTCGGAGCGACCGGCATCGTGCTCGGGGGTGGCGTCGCAGCGAACTCGCTGTTGCGCGAGCAGCTTCTCGAAGCGTGTGGCGTCGACGGCATCCAAGGCTTCTTGCCGAGCCGGGCGATGTGCACCGACAACGCAGCCATGATTGCCGCGGCTGGCTGGCATCGCCTGCGGTCCGACGGCCCGACTCCCCTCGACGTCGGCGCCACCCCGAACCTCCGCCTCCCCTTCATCGACTGAGTCGTGCGTATCTCGATGGGGGTCAGACCCCGATCGAGATCCCGACAGACACCATGGCTGCCGAATCTGAGATCGTGATCCTGCCGGTGTTGGAGACTGGCACGACGTTCGATGCGACGGGAGAGCAGCTGCCCACCGTGGTGGTCGATGCCAGTGGCCGTCCGCAGATCAGCGACCTCGCTCGCGTGCACGCCGTCGAAGGAATCGGTGACATCGCCACCGAGGCAGCGGCGGTATCGATTGGTGATGGGATGTGGCGATTCTTTCTCGCCGTGATCATCTCCTCGCCCGTGACGTGCAACTTCGTGCTCGAATTCGCGCTGCCGTCAGACAGGCGCGTGCTCGACGAGGCAGTCGCCGCAGGCCGCCTGGTGATTGCGACCACGCCGCCCGAACGAGCGGTACTCGACCAGCCGCTCTGGCTGGCGATCGACCTCGACCCACGCTCGCTTGCCGACGCCCTCCCCGGCTGACGATTACAACAGGGGTCAGACCCGCGATGTAATCGGTGCGCGGATACCGTTGCTCCGGTCATGTCGTTCCGGATCGGTCAGTTCGAGCTGTCGGCTCCCGTGGTGCTCGCCCCGATGGCGGGTGTCACCAACGCTCCGTTCCGGACGATGTGTCGCGAGTTCGCGCCGGGCCTCGTGTACGTCAACGAGATGGTGATGGCCACGCCGGTCGTGCACGCCAACGCGAAGACCGATCGGATGATCAGCTTCGCTCCCGACGAGCACCCGCGCAGCCTGCAGCTGTACGGAAGCGACCCGGACATCATGGGACGCGCCGTCGCCAAGTTGTGCGACGCCGGACGCGTCGATCACATCGACATCAACTTCGGATGTCCGGCAGCGAAGGTGACGCGTCGTGGCGGGGGAGCGGCAGTGCCCGCGCGTCCCGAGTTGCTGCGGGCGATCCTGCGAGCGGCAGTATCGAACGCCTCGCCGCACGGAGTCCCCGTCACGGCCAAGTTCCGCATGGGGTTGTTCGACGACTGGTTGACACACATCCGCACGGGTGAGGTGTGCGCCGAGGAGGGCGTGGCGTCGATCGCGCTACACGCTCGTACGGTGCAGCAGCACTACTCAGGCGCTGCCCGGTGGGAAGCGATCGCCGAGCTGAAGGATGCCGTCGGCTCGATCCCGGTCTTGGGCAACGGCGATATCTGGGAAGCGTCGGATGCGGTGCGGATGATGGCCGAAACCGGATGCGACGGCGTGGTGATCGGACGCGGCTGCCTGGGTCGGCCGTGGCTGTTCGGCGATCTCGTCGAGGCACTGGCAGGGCGCCCGGTGCCGCCGAGCCGTCTACTGGGTGAGGTGTGCGCGGTGATGGTGAGACACGCTCGTCTGCTGGTGGACCATCTGGGCGAGGACCACGCGATGCGCGACTTCCGCAAGCACACCGGCTGGTACATGAGCGGGTATCCGGTCGGGCCCGAGGTGCGCCGACGTTTCTCGATGGTCAAGTCGCTGATGGAGCTCGACGACATCGTCGCCGGGCTCGACCCGACTGCGCGGATCGTCGAGGGCGGCGAGCGAATCAAGCGCGGTCACACCAACGGTCCTATCAAGGTGAGCCTCCCTGACGGTTGGCTCGACGGCCACCGCCGAGACGAGTTGCTCGACGACGTCACGGTCCCCGACGACGACCACGTGATGGCTCTCTCCGGCGGCTGAGCTGTTGCAACGCGACGGAGCTGATGTGACGCTGCTCGACCTCGACGGCCATCGTTTGGTGCTCGCGTCGGCATCCCCTCGCCGTTCCGAGTTGCTCCGATCGGTTGGATTGGAGTTCGAGGTGATCCCCGCCGACATCGACGAAATGGTGGGCCCTGGCGAAGCGCCGGCTGACTACGTCGCCCGGTTGTCGCGCGAGAAAGCTGCTGCGATCTCGGATCGTCTCGATGGCGAGGGGATCATCGTGGCCGCCGACACCACGGTCGATGTCGAGGGTCAGATCCTGGAGAAGCCGGTCGACGACGGCGATGCCCGTCGCATGCTGCGACTTCTCTCGGGACGAGTGCACCTGGTCCACACCGGGGTGACGGTCGCTCGGTTCCCGGAGACCGGGGCACGGGGAACCGAGACCTGCGTGGTCGAGACGTCGGTCGCGTTCGTCGAGCTGTCGGAGCGGACGGTCGACTGGTACCTCTCGACCGGCGAACACCTCGGCAAGGCCGGCGCCTACGGCATTCAGGGCGCCGCCGGGGCCTTCGTCGAGCGGATCGAGGGCAGTGTCACCAACGTGATCGGCCTCCCGCTCGCCGAATCCCTCGCACTCATCGTCGAAATCCTTCGAAATCCGGTGGCAAGAGATCGGTAAGCGAACGAATCGTGCCGGATTTCGGGGGTGTGGGGTGGGATCGCGATTAGCACTCTCGGGACGCGGTTGCTAACGGTGAGGTGTCGCGTCTAGCCTTGGCAGTCGCCGGGGTCGAGTGCTAACTCGCTCGGGCGAATCAGACCCAACGGGATCAAACCCGCCGTGAGCAAGCCAATGGAGGCTTACACCATGAACCTGAAGCCGCTGGATGACCGCATCGTGGTCCGTCCGAACGAGGCCGAGACGCAGACCGCATCGGGTCTCGTCATCCCCGACACCGCCAAGGAGAAGCCGCAGCAGGGCGAAGTCCTCGCCGTGGGTCCGGGCAAGCGTTCCGAGACCTCGGGCGACATCATCCCCGTCGACATCAAGGTCGGCGACACCGTTCTGTACTCGAAGTACGGCGGCACGGAAGTCGCCGTCAACGGCGAAGACCTGCTCGTACTCAACAGCCGCGAC
>JBBQEU010000172.1:0-5249 GCA_038321235.1 Acidimicrobiales bacterium
CTGCAATCGTTGGCATGGAGCGATCATGTCAGGCGCCGCTCGACCGCCCAGCACCCGTCGCGCGATGCGGCCGTCGATCATCGACCCGGGTCGCAGCACGTGCGGCGGGGTCCAGCAATGGCATGGCGCGCTCTGCGACACTGTTTGGCATGAGTGACCCGGATCAGCCAGGCGCCGTGCCGCCGCCCACCCCACCGCAGATTCCCCAGACCCCGACGCAGGCCTCGCCCACGCTGCCGCAGAACGCCCCGACCCCCCCTCCGCAGGCGACCACCCAGATGCCGATCACCCAGGTGGGTGCTGGCGCCGGGATGCCGCCGGGGACACCCCCCAACACGATCTACGGCCAGCCCGAGGACTACACACCCTGGTACAAGAAGCCGGGACCACTGTTCGCCGTCCTGGTCGTCCTGCTCGCCATCGGTGGTCTCCTCACGTGGCTCCTCCTCAGCGGTGGTGACGACGACGAGCCGGCTTCGCCAGAGGCGAGCCGTCTCACGATCGAGGCACGCGATGCCACGGGGGCAGCGCTCGACCGCGGCTTCCTGATCGACGTCTCCGGCCCCGCCGGTAGCGAGAACTCCTACACGTGGCTGAGCCCCTCCGACGGCACACCCGGTGAGATCGCCGGTGAGGGCACTGGCGCCGATGGTGTTGTCGACTTCGAGTGGCAGCCCGACGAGACGGTGACCGATCCGGCCACGTGGGCAGCGACGGTCAACGTGATCGAATCCGTACCGGCCGGCTGGACTCCACCGGGGCCCGTGATCGACTGCGACCTCCAGCGCGTCGGCGAGGACGACAGTGTCGTGTCGATGAACGCCGCTGTCGCCTCGAACGACCCGGCCGTCGATCAGGAGGTCACGTACACATTCCCCAACTATGCGTTCCGTCCCGGCGATGCCGTCACCTGTCAGCTGACCAGCGTCGCCCCGGTCGAGACGACGACCACGACGACGACCACGATCGAGGCGACCACCACGACCGTGGCCGACACGACGACCACGGTGGCACCGCCGACCACGGTGCCGGTGGTGACGGTTCCCCCGCAGCCCGAGGCGACGCTCTGGGACGTCATCGTGAACAGCCCCGATCTGAGCGAGCTACGCGCGCTCGTCGAACGCTCAGGCCTGCAGGACCTGTTGTCAGATCCCAACGCGACGCTGACCCTGCTCGCGCCGAGCAACGACGCGATCACGTCGGCTGCGGGCGGCGTCGGTGCTCCCGACTTCGCCAACCCGTCCGTCGTCGAATCGGTGCTGTTGACCCACGTCGACGACACCGGCGTACTCCTCATCCGTGACCTCTTCGCGCTCGATCCGCCCGAGTTCGTCGTCGCAAATCCCGGTCCGCATGCGATCGAGGCGTCAGCGAATCCGCCGACGATCGGGGGAGCGACCGTGCTGGTAGCGGACGTCGAGGCGTCGAACGGCGTGCTCCACGTGATCGATCGGGTCCTCTTGCCGCAGGAGTTGCCCGAGTGACGAGATGAAACTGAGGGGTCCGAGTCTGACCCTTCAGTTTCATTTCCGCAAGTGGCTGCCGACGGAGCCGTAGGCTGGCGCACCGTGGATCGGCCCATCGGGATGTTCGACTCGGGGTTCGGCGGACTCACCGTCGCGCGAGCGATGATCGACCTGCTCCCCGCCGAGGACCTCGTCTACATCGGTGACACCGGGCGATACCCGTACGGGTCGAAGCCGCTCGACGACGTGCGCCGGTACGCACACGAGCTCGCATGGAGTCTGGTGAGGGACTTCGACGCAAAGGCGATCGTCGTTGCATGCAACACCGCCACCGCTGCGGGTCTCGACGAGCTGCGCCTCGAACTGCCGGTCCCGATCATCGACGTCATCGAGCCGGGTGCGCGAGCGCTGGTGACCACGACGACCACTGGCAACGTCGGCGTCATCGGCACCGTCGGCACGATGGCATCTGGCGCCTACGTGCGTGCCGTGGCCGACAGCGGCGCGCCAGTGATCCTGACCAGCGCGGCGTGTCCCGGCTTCGTCGAGTTCGTCGAGCGGGGCCAAACGACCGGCGACGAGGTGACGGTGCTCGCCGAGCGGCTGCTCGCCCCGATCCGCGAGGCCAACGTCGATGCGCTGCTGCTGGGATGCACGCACTATCCCTTCCTGGCCCGCACCATCAGCGACGTGATGGGCCCGGACGTCACGTTGGTGAGCTCGGCCGACGAGACGGCGTTCGCCGTGATGGACCGGCTCGGGACGCTCGGTCTGCTGCGTGAACCCGACCGAATCGGTCGTCACCGCTTCGTGTCGAGCGGCGACGTCGATGCGTTCCGCGAACTCGGGGCGCAATTGCTCGGTCCGGAACTCGACCACACCGAATCGTGGAACCCGTCCGGTTCCTGACCGCGTGTGGCACCCTTGGCCACGCAACGACCACATCGAGTCGCTACATCCCAACGAACGGAGACCCCATGGCTCGCCCCGACGGCCGCACCGACGACCAACTTCGCCCGATCAGCTTCGAACGCGACTTCACCGAGATGGCCGACGGCTCCTGCCTCGTGTCGTTCGGCAAGACCCGGGTGCTGTGCACGGCATCGATCGACGACGACGTGCCGCGCTGGATGCGCAACTCCGGCAAGGGATGGGTGACCGCCGAGTACTCGATGTTGCCCGGGGCGTCGCCTGAACGCATCGATCGTGAAGCAGCCCGCGGCAAACAGAGCGGGCGCACCGTGGAGATCCAGCGTCTGATCGGACGGTCGCTGCGTGCGGCGTGCGACATGCAGGCGCTCGGCGAGCGTCAGGTCGTCGTCGACTGCGACGTGCTCCAGGCCGACGGCGGAACCCGCACCGCCAGCATCTGCGGCGGCTTCGTGGCCCTGCATGACGCACTGCAGCGAGTGGTGCAGCGAGGCGATCTTGCCGAGAACCCGCTGCACTCGTTCTGCACGGCGATCAGCGTCGGCATCGTGGGTGGCACTCCGGTGCTCGATCTCCCGTACGTCGAGGACAGCACCGCCGAAGTCGACATGAACGTGGTGATGCTGCGACCGATCGCCGGTGGTGAGTCTCGCTTCGTGGAGGTGCAGGGCACCGCCGAGGGCATGGCCTTCTCCCGGCCGGAGCTCGACGCGTTGCTGCAACTCGCCGAGGGTGGCCTCGCCACGATCGCCGACCGGCAGGCCGAGATGATCGCCACGCCGCCCGCGGCGCGCCCGGTTCGCTGAGGAAGCGATGATCCAACTCATCTGCGCGTCTGCCAACCCTGACAAGGTCGTGGAGATCCAACGGTTGCTCGACGGCGTCGTCGACCTGCTCCCTCGCCCGGCAGATGTGCCCGATGTGGTCGAGGACGCCGACTCGCTCGTCGGCAACGCACGACTCAAGGCGTCGGCGTTGTGCGTGGCCACCGGCATGCCCGCCGTCGCCGACGACACCGGCCTCGAGGTGGACGCGCTCGGTGGCGCCCCTGGCGTCGACGCCGCGCACTATGCCGGCGAGGGCTGCTCGTACGCCGACAACCGGGCGAAGCTGTTGTCAGAACTCGACGGCGTGCCCGACCGACGTGCCGCCTTCAAGACGGTGGCCATCGTGGTGTGGCCCGACGGGTCGGAGCTGCACGTCGAGGGCGTGTGCCCCGGCGTGATCACCACCGAGGAGCGTGGTGAGATCGGGTTCGGCTACGACTCGGTGTTCCAGCCCGATGAAGGTGGGGGAGAGACGTTCGCCGAGATGGGCATCGAGGCGAAGAACGCCATCTCGCATCGTGGGCGAGCGTTCCGGACGCTGCTCACCGAGCTGGCGCAACGGTGACGACCAGTCCGCGGTGATCGCTGCCGGGGACGTCGAAGTCGTCGACATCGGTCGACACGAGCGCGCCGGTGGTGAGTGCATGGTCGAGCCGCACGAACGGTGGGAACCACCGGTCGGTCGGCCATGACGTCGAGAACCCCTTGCCGGCGGCTGCGTGAGCGTCGACGAACCCGGCATCGAGTACCCGGCGGAAGTCGGGGTGCCAGAACGACGAGTTGAGGTCGCCGATCAATAAGGTCGGCCCGTCGGTGGTGCGCCCGATGCGGGCCGCGGCTGCGAGCTCACTGCGCCATGCCCCGAAGTCGGAGATCGGTGTCGGCAGGTGCATGGCAACGATGCGGACGTCGCCGTCGGGTCCTCGGACACCGACTTCGATGCTGTCGTCGGAGTCGGCGAGGTCATTCTGTGTCCCGATCGGGAAGCGGCTCCAGACGCCGACACCGGTGGCCTCGAGGACTCTCCGCTCGGTGCGGTACGAGAAGTCACCGGCGAGTGGGCTCGCTTCCAGCGCTGCCTGATGCTCGCGGGTGTACTCGGTGAACACGATCACGTCGACGTCGAGTGTGGCGAGCACGTCGCCGACGGCCTCGATCTGGGAGTTCTCGTACCACAGGTTGAGCGACGCGACGCGTAGCCTGGAACTGTCCGCCGCTGCGGCGGGCTGAGGGTTGGGGAAAGCGAGAGGCGTGGCCAGCACTGCGATCCCGAAGCCGACTGCCGCCGCAACGGTCACGACGAGCAGCTGTCGCCGCAGGAGTGCCACCAACACGACGGGGACGAGTGCGACGGCGAGGTAGGGCGTGAGCGACTGCACGACCGCAACGACTGCCGTGCCCGACCGTCCGACCGCCTGGCTGAGGGCCACCAGCCCGACGAAGGCGACGATCAGCCACGAGAGGAGATCGACGACGCTGGCCCGGGTTCCGCCGTGAGGCACCGGGGCAGGGTACGGCCAGGAGGCCGATACGGCACCACGGTGCGATCACATCGGGTCCGAGACGGTTGACCCGCTAGATTCAGAGCGCTGGCCGACGTAGCCCAATTGGCAGAGGCACGGCGTTTAGGTCGCCGTCAGTGAGAGTTCGAGTCTCTCCGTCGGCACGCACGGACCAGGGTGTAGCTGCGTACCGACGAAAATCTGGTGGTTCAGTTCGCCGTTGCGGTTGACGTTGCCGTCGAGCGGCGACGGGTGGCAACGACGATGATGCCGCCACCGACGAACAATGCGGCACCCATCCCGAGGAGCGGCGAGATACCTCCGCCGGTGCGTGGGAGCCCTCCCGGGGGAGGCGACGCGGCCACCAGGGTCGTGGTCGTTGTCGAGGCCGGCGGCGTGGTCGGCGGAAGGACCGCCTGCGCGATGTAGAAGTCGGCGCAGGCGTCCGGGATGCCGTCGCCGTTGGAGTCGGGGGCGGGGACGTCCTGCTCGGAACACTCGATGGGGAGCGGAAGCGTGACGCC
>JBBQEU010000173.1:0-5234 GCA_038321235.1 Acidimicrobiales bacterium
CTGATCAGCACAGCGGTCGGGCGCCCATTGCGAGTGATCACCACTCGATCGTGCTCACGGTTCACGCGGTCGACGAACTCCGAGAACCGATCCTTCACGTTCCGCAACGAGTCTGTCGTCATGGTCACGATTGTGCCACGCAATGAATGGGCCGGCAACCCATCCGATATCAGCACCTCCCGTCAGGTCATCCAGGTAGCGCTCAATCAGGCACATATGTAGGTAATCGGTTCGCACGAGACGGGGCTGCTGGGCCGACCATGTTGTTCGGCACGCTTCCGGTCGGCTTGGGGCTGGAGCGGTCGCGGCCTCCGTTGGCGAGGCTGCGTTCGGGCTCGACGTCGGGTGCTTCCAACGCTGACGAGAGTCGATGGATGGTCGACCAACGTGCGTCGAGTCGACCGTTCTCGATCGTCGAGATGTCGGCCTGGGAGACTCCGGCATGCTCGGCGCGTCGGCCTCGTCGGTTCGGCAGAACTCAGCAGGGCCCGGGTACTCTCACGTTTACTCTCAAAGTGGCCCCTGCGTGGCCGTGCAGCGCTTTGAAATGGGGGTATTCACCTGAAGTCGGAATCCCACGCTTCCGCCAGTACGTCTGTGCGGATCTGGTTGCGGATGCCGCAACTGGATCCGCACATTCTGGCGGGACATCGTCAGAAAATGCTCAAGGCGGCCACAGAGATGCCGATAGCTGTTTCGTATGGAAAAGGTCAAGGCATTCGCTGACGGATCGGGGTCGTTGATGACCAGAGATGTGCCGCCGTTGCCGTCGACCTTCTCGACACCCGTGTCCACCTGGACAGCACCACCGCACGCCTCTGGGTCGGCTGTCACCTCACCCCCACCACCGATTCCGCCAGCCCCCGCACCGACAACGGGACCGGCAACATCGGTCGATCCGACGGCGATCCTCGACGAACTCGTCGCGAGCGTCGCTGGTGTTCGCTCGGCGATCCTCGCCTCGGTTGACGGTTTCGGCCTCGCCCGGAGCAGCTCGATCACCGACGAACCGTCGCACCCGGCGATGCTCGCCGCAGCGATCGGACTCGCCCACCGATTGGTGGCGATGGGTGGCGGCAATCAGCTCCGCCAACTCGTGGTCGACCACGACGGTGGGCTCATGCTGGTCTGGCCGATCGGCACTCAGCGAGTGCTCGCTGTGCTGTCCGCCACCACGGTCGAGCAGCGTCGGGTACGTTCGTTCGTCCAGGCCCACGCGACGTGGCTCGCCGGAGCGACGACATGAGCGCCCAGACCTTCAAGATCCTCGTCGCCGGGCCGTTCGCTGCCGGCAAGACGTCGATGATCCAATCGGTGTCACAGACCCACGTGATCTCGACCGATGTCGTCACGAGTGGCGACGAGTCCGAGGTGAAGTCGCACACCACCGTGGCGATGGATTTCGGGACCTACAGCCTCGAAGATGACGACACCCGTTTGCTGTTGTTCGGAACGCCGGGCCAGGCCCGCTTCCGGTTCATGACCAACATTCTGAAGGGCGACGTCGACGTCGTCGCATTCGTGATCGACGCCGAGGCGACCGAGACGCATGCCGCAGCGGGCGTGGAACTCAGGGCGCTGCTCCGCGACCTGCGGGTACCGGCTGTCATCGCGGTGAATCGCTGCGACGACATCACACTTGCTCGCCGCATGGCGCGTTCCCTCGGCGCGCTCGACGATGAAACCGTCGTGCCGTGCCAACTGATCGACCCCGACTCCGGCCGGGAGGTCGTTGTCGAAATCCTCCTGACGCTCCTCGCGTCCATGGAGCCAAGCAAGGCGGAGGTTGCCTGAAATGATGCACCAGACTGACACGATGGCCAACTCGACGAAGATCGCTGCACTCGCGATCGACGGATCACAGCCGGCCTGGATGACGTTGAACGAGGCGCGCGAGCACGCCTTCACCGGCGAAATCGTGTTCGAGACCGACCCCGAGGTGCACGTGTATCTCGACAACGGCATCGTCTACTACGCCGAACGCGTCACCGACGTCGCGCTCGGTCGACGTCTCCTCGACGCCGGCCTACTCGACATGATCCAGCTCGAGCGCGGCACCGTACGCGTCGGCGACATCGAGCATCTCGGTCGACTGTTCGACCGCGATCCTTCCGTCGACCGCGACTCCGTGATCGTGCTCGCCGAGACGACCACCCAGGAACTGATCATCGACCTCGCCAACCGAGCGATCACCACGGTGCGGGCCACGGCGTATCGCCACCACCCGTCGGGTGTGCACCGTTGGTTCGTGGCGCCGGTCGACCCGGCCGCGGTGACGCGACCGGTCAGCGTGGTCGCCCAGCTCGACACCACCGTGGTCGGTCAACTCCCCGGCCTGCCGTTCGGCTCCGGCTACGGGGAACTGACCATCGAGTGGGACGACCTGACCGACGAACCCGACGACGATGTCACGACAGACGACGTCGACATGTCGCCGGCGGACGAGTTGGGCACGCACGATGCGTCCGCTGAGGCCGCCGAACTGGATCTCGAGATGTTCGAGCAGTCGCTGGGCCTCGCCGAATTCACCGACGATGTGATCGAGCCGGACCCGGCCTCCACCGATGTGATCGACAATGTTGACGTCGTCGAGGGGTCGACGATCGAGGTCGTGCTCGACGTCAGCGACGTCACCGACGAGGCTGAAGCCGTCGAGGTCGTGATGATCGAGATGGTCGAAGAGACCGCCGACCGCGAGTTCACCGTTGTCTGGCCCGATGGTTTCGAGGAACCCGAGTCGACCGACGAAGAACACCAGCCGTACGTCGTCGACCTGGCGCCTGCATTCACACGGACCGTCAACGGCGACATCCAATTCGTCATGCCGCCATTGACGCTGGGCGATGAGCCGGAGCTCGCCGACGCCAACGTGCCCGACGACGTGGTCGAAGCCGTGCGCAGCGCCATCGCGGCCATCGAATCGGCGAGCTTTGCCATCCCCGCAGCGAACGCCGAGACGACACCGCGCACCGACATCACGGCCCAGCTTCCCGAGATCGTCGACATCGCGATCGTCGACCCCTTCGACGACAAAGTCATCGAACCGGCCGGTCCGGTCGACGCCGCACCTGTGGCGTTCGGAGGGTTCTCTCCACCGACGTTGGCGACCAGCGCCACTGCGCTCTATGGACAGCTGACGACCGACAGCGCGAGCGCCGGCGTGCCGACGTTCGCTGCGACATCACCGGCTGGAGGCGCTGTCGAAGCGCAGACCGACCACCCGGGTGATCGCAGCTCGGCCTTGCGTCGACTGATCGGCAGCCTGCGTCGCAAGGATCACTGAGCGCCTCGTCGGCTGCGAGCTCAGCGCTCGCGGCTGGCGCTCGCTCGACGCTCGCGGAAGAACGACCGCAGCAGCTCGGCCGCGTCGTCGGCACCAACCCCGCTGGTCACCTCGACGCGATGGTTGAGCACGTCGCTGTCGAGGAGTCCGAAGTGGCTCGTCACGGCGCCCGCCTTGGGGTCGTGAGCGCCGTACACGAGGCGCCCCAATCGAGCGTTGACGGCCGCGCCGGCACACATCGCGCACGGTTCGAGGGTGACGTAGAGCGTGCACTCGTCGAGACGCCATTGACCCAGAACAGTCGCAGCGTCACGCATCGCAAGGATCTCGGCGTGCGCGACCGGGTCGTGGGTGAGTTCGCGCTCGTTGTGGCGTGCGGCGATCACCTCGCCGCGGTGGACGACGACGGCACCAACCGGCACATCGTGGTGTTCGAGTGCTGCGTACGCCTCGGCGAGTGCCTGCGCCATCGGAGCGGGGATCTCGAGGCGGTCAGCGTGCACCGACATGGCGGAGAGTGTGGAGGCTGCTTCGAACCCGGCGTCGACGCGCGAGGTGGTGTGGTGCGTCATGGGATACCGATGATCATGGCGATGATGTCGGTGATCTGATGTGCCACGATGGCACCGACGTTGCCGCCAGTCGCTGAGCAGCGTTCGTGTGAAACGGCTCGTAGCTGCTCGACCAGGATGTAGCTGGTCTGGGCGAGCCGATTCTGTGGATCAGGTTCGACCTGGATATGGCTTGGGAACGTGCGACGGGTCGAAGTGAGTGGAGCAACGATGACGGTGGTGGACCGGAAGCGGAGGAATGCATCAGCGGTGCAGACGACCGCAGGGCGCAGAAATCCAGCTTCGGAGCCGATTGGCATTCCGAAGTCGACGTCGATCACGTCACCGAAGTTCATGTGGACTCACGTCAACTTGGCGCCGAGCCATTCGTTGCGGTCGTGCTCGAATTCGGCCCACGCGGCAGCGTCAGAACGCAACTGACGCTCAGCGTCAGCCATCGATCGATAGAACTCGTCGCGGCGTAGAGCTTCCAACGCTGCGTCGAGCGTCTCGGTCATCGACGACGAACGGCGTTCAGCGAGGCCTTTCAATTTGCTCCTCTGGGCATGACTCACCCGAATGGTTGTAGAGCTCGATGTCATACCTCGACGCTACACGGCCGAGCGTGGCCCGGAAACGACCAACGACCGGGGACAAGATGCCTGGTCGCGTCATGGCGGAGGGAGTGGGATTCGAACCCACGGAAGGTTGCCCTTCACACGCTTTCCAAGCGTGCCGATTCGGCCGCTCTCGCATCCCTCCCTGATGTTCCGGCGCGACCGGAACGTGGGGACACGGAGGCTAGCCCGACCGTCTGCCAATCCGTCGTGGGCCAGACGTTGCACCCGATAGTGTGATGTGCCGCAAGGCGGTTCGCCGCCGAGTGAGGTGGCGACCGGGTCCTGTGCAATGGACGCCCGTGAATCAGGTCAGGCCCGGAAGGGAGCAGCCTTCATCGGCATCGTCTGTGTGCCGCAGATCGCCTGGTCGTCACCTCAGTCGGCGGCCCCGGCTGCAAATCCAGGGTTCAGGCCGGGGAGTTCAGTTCGGGCTGAGGCGGTTGGCGTATCCGACGAGGTCGGGTGAGCCGAGTTCTTCGGCGACCGCGGCGAAGTCGACGGTCGGGCCGTGCCACTGCCAGTCGTCGACCCGGCCGACGTCGACGTCGGTGTCGACCGTGGCGATCTTGCGGAACAGCAGCGCGTCGTCCAGCTGCGCCCGCAAGGTGGCCGACAGTTTCGCTGCGCCACGAAGCCCGGACACGTCCCACTGACCAGCGGCGGCAGGAATGTCCTCGATGTGGCCGTAGCGCGCCAGCACCAGTGCCGCGCTCTTGGCACCCCATCCGGGGAGACCCGGAAACCCATCGGCGGTGTCGCCGACCAGCCCGAGATAGTCGG
>JBBQEU010000174.1:0-5141 GCA_038321235.1 Acidimicrobiales bacterium
ACTCGCGCACCGTGGTGATGCGCGGTCTCGACGGTACGTGGATCCGCATCCCCAACTCGAAGGTGTTGAAGGATCCGATCGTGACCCTCACGACCGAGTTGTTCCGGCGCACCAGCCTCACCGTCGGCGTCGCCTACGACACCAACCTCGCTCATGCGACCGCGGTGATCGTGGCGGCGCTGGATCGGGTCGCCCGGATCTGCGACGATCCGCCACCGCTCGTGGTACTGCGCGAGTTCGGAAGTTCCAGCATCGATCTCGACGTGTACTTCTGGCACGCCAGCGATGTGCCCGCCGAGTTGGCCGCCACCCACGACGTGATGCTGGCGATCCACCAGGCCTTCGCTGCCGAAGGCATCACGATCGCGTTTCCACAGATGGTGGTGTGGCCCGGCGCCGGAGCCGAAGAAACACCCTATGGCGAGGCGCTCGCGGACGAGGTCTACACCGAGCACGCTGCCGTGCCCCGCGGTCGCGAGCGTTCGACGTCACGATCCTCGGGCAGCTGGCTCCCCTGGAGGCATTGAGAGCGAGTGGTCCCGTAGCGGTTCATTGAGATCTCGACCCTGAAGCGACTCTCGCGAGCCCGTGATCAGCCCGTGATCCCGTCGAATCGCACCTCGTCGTCGGACCTCGAGGTTCGAGCGCCGGCGAGCGGTAGCGTCGCCTCTCCTTCAGTTCCCGTAACGTCAATTCCCGTAAAGGGGACCAATGCCAACCCGTCGCACACTCGCCATCGTCTCGGTCACACTGATCCTCGGAGCGACCGCATGCGGCTCCGACTCGGTGTCGACGGCTGATCTGGAGGCCGAGGTCGCCGCTCAACTCGAAGCAGAGGTCGGCCAGGCTCCCGACAGCGTCGATTGCCCGGACGGACTGCCGGCCGAGGTGGGTGCCGAGGTCCGCTGCACACTCACATCGGGCGACACCACGTACGGAATGACCCTGACGGTCACGAGCGTCGAGGACGACCAGGCGTTGTTCGACGTCGTCGTCGACGACGAACCACAGGGCTGAGGCCGCCCCACCCTCCCGTCGTTCGGTAGGGGCTCAGGCCACGCCGGAGGATGACGTGTGTGCGCGCACGAACGTTCGCAACACGTCCTGCCACTCGCTCGACGAGGTACGGATGCCGATCGGCGCGGTGCTGAGGTCATCGAGCCAGCGCCCGAGCGCGGCAACACGTGCGTCGATCAGCGCGTCGATGATGTCGTCGTCGAGTTGCCGGTCGGCCTCGTTCCGATAGCCGGCGAGGAGGCCGCGACGGAACGCGTCGTCCCGCACCGTGTGGCCGTGGACCTCGGCATCGAACATGACCATGTAGAGCGTGTTGGCCACGTCGTACTCGATCGGGCCGTACCCGCAGTCGTCGAAATCGAAGACGCGGAGTCCGGTCGACGTGGCGATCACGTTCTGCTCGTTGAAATCCCCATGCAAGAGCTGCCAACCGGATCGGTCGGCATCGGGCGGCATGGCGCGGAGGGCAGCAACCGGAGGGAGGTCCCGCGGCGACACGAGCGCCATCGCGGCGTGGAGCGCTGCAAGCGTTCGGCCCAACAGCTCGGCCGTGCCGGGGCGAGTGACATCGACGGCCTCGCCGGTCACGAACGAGGCCGCGGTCATCAGCCACCCGGCGATCGGTTGGACCGGTGCTCCGTCGATGCGGTGGAGGGCAACGACGTCGGTCACGTCGGCGGCGAGTGACTCCACGACCGCCATTCGGGTCTCGAGCATCGCTCGATCGGCGAGCTGTCGATCGGTGAGCTTGATCGCCACGTCGACCCCGTCGAGTTCTGCTCGGAACACACGAGACTGCCTTCCGGCGTGCAGTTCGACCACGTCGAAGATCCCGAACCGAGCCCACTCGCGCGGACCCGGCAGTGGAGGCGAGTTCGCGCTCATGATGGGAGGCGACGCCTCGTCGAACTCGGACCGAGTTGCGTCACGCGCTGAACGTAGCCGATCCTCACAATGCCGCCGGTTGATCAACGGCCATCGAAACCGTGCCGGCCCGGTTCTCCGGCGTTCGGTCGATGGGCGCCGTCGAACACCTGCCGTTCGCCGACGACGAGTTCGACCTGGCGATCGTTTCGCTCGCGCTGTGTCACCTCGCCGACCCTGGCGCCGCCGTATCCGAGTTGGCTCGCGTGCTGCGCCCGGTCCCAGCCCCGGCCAAGGCAGCCGCGGCCAAGGCAGCGACGGCCGGGCTGGCGAACGTCTGGGTGTGGGTGGTTCGCACGAGTCGGGCGCACCCCGACGCTTCGGTCGCGACGTTTGCCGCTGGCGGTGATGGGAAGCTCATCGACATGACCGAGCAACGTGTGCTGTGGGGTTCCGAAACCGAGAAGGCTGTCGCCAACTTTCCGATCTCGGGCGAGCCGATCCCGAGCCGGGTGGTGCACTGGCTGGGCCACATCAAGTCCGCTGCCGCCACAGCGAACCACGAACTGGGGGTGCTCGACGACGAATTCGCCACGGCGATCGTGCGCGCTGCCGACGAGGTGGGGGCGGGCGACCACGACGACCAGTTCCCGGTCGACGTGTTCCAGACCGGCTCCGGTACGTCGTCGAACATGAACGCCAACGAAGTGATCAGTGCGCTCACGGAGGGTCGGGCCCACCCCAACGACCACGTCAACCTCGGACAGAGTTCGAACGACGTGTTCCCGTCAGCCGTCCACCTCGCCGCGCTCGATGCCGCGACTGCCGCGCTCCTTCCGGCGCTCGATCAGCTCGCCGAGTCGCTCGCCGAACGCGCCGCGGCGTTCGCAGACGTGGTGAAGGCGGGCCGCACTCACTTGATGGATGCCGTGCCGGTCACGTTGGGTCAGGAGTTCGCCGGCTATGCGTCGCAGATCCGAACCGCCGCCGACGCGGTTCGGTCGACGCTGCCCGCACTCGGTCGGATACCGCTCGGCGGCACTGCGGTGGGCAATGGACTCAATACCCACCTCGACTTTGCAGTGCGTGTTCGCGACCGTCTCACCGTGCTGGTGCCGGCCGATGTCGGCGCACTGATCCAGCCGCCCGACGACCACTTCGCCGCGCAAGCGTCACGCGATGCGCTCATCGGCACGTCCGGATCGTTGAAGGTGGTGGCGGTCGCGCTCACCAAGATCTGCAACGACCTGCGCTGGATGTCGAGTGGACCGCGTGCCGGCCTCGGCGAGATCCGACTACCCGAGCTGCAGAAGGGCTCGTCGATCATGCCGGGCAAGGTCAACCCGGTGATCCCCGAAGCAGTACTGCAGGTGTGCGCTCAGGTGATCGGCAACGACACCACGATCACCGTTGCCGGCATGCAGGGCAACTTCGAGTTGAACGTGATGATCCCTGTTTTGGCCCGCAACCTGCTGCAGTCGATCGAGCTGCTTGCGTCGAGCACCGGCCTGCTCGCCGATCGATGCGTCGACGGCATCGAGGCGAACGAGGAGCGCTGTCTCGAGCTGGCAGAGCTGACCTTGGCAACCGCGACTGTGCTGAACCCGGTGATCGGCTACGACGCTGCCACGTCGATCGTGAAGGATGCGGCAGCCAGCGGTCGTCCCCTGCGCGACGTCGCTCGCGAACACGGCGTGTCCGACGATGTGCTGGCTCGCACTCTCGATCTCCGGCGCATCGCCGCCGGTGAGTCGCCGGATCGCTGACATGCATGCTGCTGAACGTCGACGCCGACGTGTGGTGAAGGGCGGTCGGACGGGCACGGCCCATCTGGCCCATCTGGCCCCGCTGGTTCGTGGCATCGGCTCACCGCTCGGGGACACGCAGCTACCCGACCGACTACGACGGCGGCACTGACGATGCGCTCCACCCGCTCGACAACCCCGGCGATCTCCATACCGACAACCATGGAGAGGGGGTGTCACACAGTTGCCGGAGCGAGCGCCCGCCGGCTTCATCGACGTCGCGAGAGTCGCCGGTGGCGAACAGGAACGGATCGGCCACCCGTCGACGAGGCGATACCTACATGTATCTGATGTGGCGAGTCACGGCGATCGTGCCGACGACATACACGGCCGACGCAGTGGCGGCGACGCCGACGTGAGCGTTCGAACCACCCTTCGTGGCCGGCAGCAGCGCCAAGACACCGAGGGTGCCTGCTGCGATCGGCCACGTCGGGCGCCGTTTCGCCCTGTCGGCCACGATCGCTCCGACGGCGCTGGCCAACGTGGCTGCGTAGAGAGCGTGGTGGAGCCAGCGTTGCCGACCGAGCTCGAGCCGACCGGTGCGCACGCTTGCACCGAGCAACGACGACGCGGCGAGGGTGGCGCCGACGCTGAGGTGCTGCCACGAAGTCACACGTCGACCGTATCTCGGGGTGTGCGACCCGCTCTCCCAGCGATCGACGAATACGGACCACGGGAGGTTGCCCCCGATCGAGGAAGGGTACGTTGCGTGTTCATGGAGTTCTTCGAGGTGGTGCGACGCCGCCAGACCACCAACGGTCCGGTGTCGGACCGACCGGTGTCGTTGGAACACCAGCATCGCCTCGTCGAGGCCGCCGGCATGGCACCGTCACACTTCAACAGCCAGCCGTGGCGGTTCGTGCTGATCGACGATCCGGAACTGATTGGCCAGATCGCCGACATCAGCGCTGAGAGCATGCGCCACGTGTTTCGCGCCGGCGAGTTCTTCACCCGCTACCGAAAGTTCTTCCGCTTCTCCGAGACCGAGATGGACGAGCGCCGCGACGGGATCTTGTTCGATCAGTTGCCCCGCGCGCTGCGCCCGTTCCGGCGCCTCGTGTTCACCGACACCGCCACCAAGGTGATGAACCGCCTCGGCGTCCCCGACACGCTCGCCGATGCCAACCGAGAACTCGTCGACGGAGCGCCGCTCGTGATCGCTGCACTGCTCGACAAGGAGGAGTACCGGCCCGGTGAACTGTCCGGCTTCTATTCGGTGTTCGGCCTCGGCGCCGCGATGGAGAACCTGTGGCTGACCACCGCAGAGTTGGGCATGGGCATCCAGTTCATCTCGTTCCCGATGGAGGTGCCCGGTCAGTGGAAGCGCCTGGTGGAGATGCTCGACGTGCCCGATGATCTCGAACTGATGGCGCTCTACCGCATCGGCTACGTCGACGCCGACGCCGAACGTCCACCGATCGACTGGTCGAGCCGCCATCGCAAGCGCCGTTCCGA
>JBBQEU010000175.1:0-5093 GCA_038321235.1 Acidimicrobiales bacterium
TCGCGCACGGTGACGACCTTGGCGGTGATCGATCCGGGAGTTGCCGCACGCATCCGGTTGAGCCGGTCGGCGTCGGCGATCACGATCTTCGAGTCGGAGTCGTCGAGGGCGAACACCATCTCGTCGGTCTGCCACCAAGCGTTCATCGGCACGGCCACGGCGCCCACCGACGTGATGGCGGCGAACGCAGCGATCCACTCCGGGTAGTTGCGCATCGCGATGGCGACCCGGTCGCCGTTGGTGACACCGAGATCGTGCACGAGTGCATGGCCGATCTGGCCGATCAGTTCGATCACCCGCGGCATCGGCCAACGTTCGTCCTCGAAGATGATGAAGTCGTCGGTGCGGGTGGCCGCAGCAGCGAACAACCACCGGATGTTCGGCGGTGTCCCGGTGAACACCTTGGTCGGCACGTCGTGGACGTCGACCACCTGGATCTCGAACCGCGTGCCCGGTGCGCAGACCCCGGCGCACGCTTGCTGGAATGTCATCGTCATGGCTGCCCGTCGTAGCACATCTCCCGACCGTCACACGGTGCCGGGACCCGTCCTCGGGAGCTGTGTCGAGGTGGGATGTAACGTCGGGAACGTGTGCGACACGTTGGTCTCGATGACGCCAGATGGCGTGCTGTTCGCAAAGAACAGCGATCGCGACCCGAACGAAGCGCAACTCCCTCGCTGGTACCCGGCGACCGACCATCGAACCGCACAGGGCACCGGACCGGCCGAGGTGGAGTGCACGTGGATCTCGATCCCCCAGCTCGAACGCACGCATGCCGTGCTGCTGTCGCAGCCGTGGTGGATGTGGGGCGCCGAGATGGGAGCGAACGAACACGGCGTCGTGATCGGCAACGAAGCGGTGTTCACCAACCAGCCGCTCGGCGAACCTGCGCTGCTCGGGATGGATCTCCTGCGGCTCGCGCTCGAGCGCGCCGCCACTGCCGACGACGCGGTCGGCGTGATCGTCGAGCTGCTCGAACGTCACGGTCAGGGCGGGCCGTGCAGCCACGAGAAGCCGGGGTTCTCGTACCACAACAGCTTTCTCGTCGCCGACGCGTCGGATGCGTTCGTGTTGGAGACCGCCGGTTCCAACTGGGCCGTCGAACAGGTCACCGGTCGCGGGCGCTCGATCTCGAACGGGCTCACGATCGCCGGCTTCGCCGAGGAGTTCACCTCGACGAGCGCCGCTCGCAACACGTCGTGCACGTCCCGTCGCTCACGCACGCAGCCGGCAGCGGACGCAGCGGTGGACGTGGCCGACATGTTCGCCGCACTCCGCGATCACGGCGGAAACCCATCGCCGATCTGGTCGCCGACCGACGGCGCCATGGGGGCACCGTGCGTACACGCTGGTGGCGCGGTGTCGTCGTCGCAGAGCACCGCCTCGTGGGTCAGCGACCTGCGCGGTGACCCGTTGCACTGGGTGACCGCCACCTCGGCGCCGTGCACCTCGACGTTCCACCCGGTCAGAGTGGACCAGCCGCTTGGTCAACTGGCCACGTTCGGGCCCGATCCGACGAACCGCTACGACCCCGACAGTCGCTGGTGGACGCACGAGATGCTGCACCGCCGGGCGCTGCTCGACCTCCGAGCGTCGATCGCTGGCTTCGCGACGAGTCGCGACCTGATCGAGCGCGAGTGGATCGACTCTCCGCCCGACAGCGCGACGGCGTTCGCCACGTCGTTCGAAGCAGAGCGTCACTGGCTGGCCGACCTCGTCGCGGCCGACCACGCCGACGTCCGCTCGCACTGGCTGCGCGATCTGTGGCACGGGCTCGACGAGGCGGCTGGTGTGCCCATCGCGGCCCGTTCCGCCTGACTCGTCTCCCGTCTGACTTCGACAGCGTCTGCCATGCGTGATCCCGCGCACGATCGGGTAGTGCCGACGCATGAGTACCAATCATCTCCGCTCCCAAGCCGGTGGCAACCCCGCTCAGGGGCCGCACCCCGACGTCGCCAATCCCGCACCGAGCCCGTCGGCGGGGGAAGACTTCCCCGACCGACCAGCCGAGGACGTGGCCGACCGGCCGCAGGACCAGCCCGACCTCGACGCCTTCGCCGAACGCATGGGTACCGACCAACTCGAAGGCCGTTCTGCGGCACGCCTCGGGGTCGTCGACGAAAAGCGTGACTGGCGAACCCCGGTGGCGACCGCAGTCACCGGGCTGGCTTCGGGAGCGCGCGTTGTCGGCGAACGCCTCAAGGCGGTGTCGGACAAGCTGGTGGCCGACGGCGACGGTGAACTCGATCTCGCTGCGCTGCGGGAGCGGGTCGCGAAGGTTCGAACCGTGATGCTGACATCGGTCGACGAGCGGGGCACGCTGTCGTCGAGGCCGCTGACCGTGCAGCACGTCGCCGAGTCGGGTGATGTCCACTTCGTCGTCGACCGAGACGCCGACTGGGTGTCGCCCGCGATGGACGCCGTCAATGTGGCCTTCGTCGATGGCTCGACAACGTGGATCTCCGTCGCTGGCCGAGGCGTGCTCGACCACGACAGCCAGCTCCTCGACGACCTGTGGAATCCGCTGCTCGACTCGTTCTTCCCCGACGGTCGGGCGAGTGCGATCGTGCTGAGCGTGCAAGCCGATCGGTGGGAGTACTGGACCGAGCCGAACAAGCTCAACCAGCTGGTCGAGATCGCCAAGGCGCAGGCGAGCGACGACCGGCCCGACATGGGCAATTCGGGCACCGTCGAGACCTGAGTCGCGATCAACCCGTCGGATGCCGAGCGAACCCGCCACCACAGGCGGGCGCTTCGCTCATCGCTTGCGGGTCAGGTGCTGTACTGGTGGAGGGCGCCGCCTTCGGAGGCGAGGCGTTCGAGCAGCGGCGACAGCTTCCAGTGGTGGCCACCAAGGGTGTCGCTGTAGTGCTGGATCTTCTCGACGATGTCGACGAGGCCGACCGAGTCTGCCCAGTACATCGGACCGCCCCGGTAGACCGGCCAGCCGTAGCCGTTGACCCACACCACGTCGATGTCGCTGCCGCGGATGGCGATGCCTTCGTCGAGGATCTTCGCGCCCTCGTTGACCATTGGGTACAACAGGCGCTCGAGCACCTCTTGGTCGGTGACCTCACGCTGTTCGATGCCCTGACCGACTGCGAAACTGCGGATCTGCTCGACCACTTCGGGGTCAGGCGAGGACGCCCGGGTCTCGGGGTCGTAGGTGTAGTAGCCGCGGCCGTTCTTCTGGCCGCGCCGTCCGTTCTCGCACAGCACCTCGCGAACCGTGGAGCTGGACGACGTCTCCTCCTTCCAGCCGATGTCGAGGCCGGCGAGGTCGCTCATCGCAAACGGGCCCATGGGGAACCCGAACTCGAACAGCACGTTGTCGACCTGTGCCGGCGTGGCGCCTTCGAGGATCATCCGCTCGGCTTCGGCGCCGCGCATGAACAGCATGCGGTTGCCGACGAAGCCGCGGCAGACGCCGACCATCACCGGCACCTTGCCGATCTTCTTGCCGATCGCCATGGTGGTGGCCACGACCGTGTCGGACGACTTGTCGCCACGCACGTTCTCGAGGAGCTTCATCACGTTGGCGGGCGAGAAGAAGTGCATGCCGATGACGCTCTCGGGGCGGGATGTCGCAGCGGCGATTTCGTTGATGTCGAGCGCTGATGTGTTCGAGGCCAGGATCGCGCCCGGCTTACAGATCTCATCGAGCTCGCCGAAGATCGTCTTCTTCAGATCCATGTCCTCGAAGACCGCTTCGATGACCATGTCGCAGTCGGCGAAGTCGGCCTTGTCGGTCGAGCCGGTGATCAGAGCCATGCGCTGCTCGACCGCCTCGGCCGGGATCGACCCGCGTGACGCCGAGCGCTCGTAGTTCTTGCGGACCACGCCGAGACCGCGGTCGAGGGCGGCCTGATCGCGCTCGACGATCGTGACGGCGATGCCGACGTTGGCGAAGTTCATGGCGATACCGCCGCCCATCGTGCCCGCGCCGAGTACACCGCACTTCTGCACGTCGATGATCGGGGTGTCCTTGGCGATGTCAGGGATCTTGTTGGCGGCGCGTTCGGCGAAGAACGCGTAGCGCTGGGCGCCTGACTGCGAGCCGGTCATCAGCTCCATGAAGAGCTTGCCCTCCACCGTGAGGCCCTCGTCGAACGGCAGGTTCGCAGCAGCCTCGATGCACTGGATGTTGTACTCGGGGGCCAGGAAACCACGGGTCTTGCGGGCGATCGAGGCGCGGAAGTCGGCGAACAACTGATCGTTGCCGCGAGCGTCGAGCACCTTCTCGTCGCGGTCACGCACTCGGGCGAGCGGAAGGCTCTCGGCCACGGCCTTGTTGGCGAACGCGACGGCTGCGTCACGCAGTTCGGCGGGGCCGCCAGCGGTGACGTCGTCGATCAGGCCGGCTTCGAGGGCTTCGCCGGTGCCGATGTGACGACCCGATGTCATCATCTCGAGCGCCTTGGGCACGCCGACCAGGCGAGGGAGGCGCTGGGTGCCGCCGGCGCCGGGGAGCAGGCCGAGGTTGACCTCGGGCAGCCCGAACTTTGCCGAGTCGACGCCAACGCGGAAGTGTGCGCAGAGGGCGACTTCGAGGCCGCCACCGAGCGCGGTGCCGTGGATCGCTGCGATGACAGGAACCGGCGCATTCTCCATCGCGGCCTGCACCTCGTGGAGACCTGCGGCCTGGGGCACGTTGCCGCCGAACTCGCTGATGTCGGCGCCAGCGATGAACGTGCGACCGTCGCAGATGACGACGACGGCCTTGGCGCCACCATCGACTGCCTGGTTGATCCCATCGAACAGCCCCTGGCGTACATGCCAGCTGAGCGCGTTGACCGGCGGGTTGTCGACGATGACGAGGGCGATGTCGCCGACGTCGGCGGCGACGATTTCGAGGCGGACAGATTCAGAGATCGCAGTCATGCTCGTCAGTCAAGCACCCCGCACTCGCACCCTCCGATTCGGGATTACATCTGGGGTCAGACCCACGATGTAATCGGCCAGCGATTACATCGTGGGTCTGACCCCTGATGTAACCCGGCTACGGGGCGATGGCGTTGCCGGGGAGGTTGCCGTCGGGGTGGAGGGCCGACTGGAAGCGGCGCATGCCGGCGAGCCAGCGGTCGCGATCGGTT
>JBBQEU010000176.1:0-5092 GCA_038321235.1 Acidimicrobiales bacterium
CCGCGATGCAGCGATTCCGGAGCCGATGGCCCCGGCCAGCGCCCCGATGATCAGCATGATCAACATCACGGTCTGGTCGTAGCCGTCGACGACGACGAGCGCGGAGAAGCCGCTGTTGTCGGGGAAGCTTTCGACGCCGGAGGTCCATTGCGAGTTCCAGGCCCAGAGCCCAGCACTGGCGAGCACACCGCCGATGATGCCGTGGAGGAGTCCTTCGAGCATGAAGGGGATGCGGATGAACCAGTCGGTGGCACCCACGAGTTTCATCACTTCGATTTCTCTTCGTCGGGCGAAGATCGCAGTTCGGATCGTGTTCCAGATCAACAAGATCGCGGCGAGGAGGAGGAAGACCGACAGCAGGAGCAGGCGGAATCCGAAGAAGCTCTGGAGCTGGCTGATGAGGCTGATCTGGTCTTCGGCGAAGCTGACGTCGTACACCCCGGGGAGGCTGGCGAATTCGTCGGACACCTGCCGGAGCAGGTCGACGTCGGTGCCTTCGGTCGGGATGGCCTTGAACTGCGTGAGGATGGTGTCGACGTTGAGGAGGTCGCGGACGCCGGGTTCGCCGGCGAAGATGCGGTCGGCTTCTTCGAGCGAGCAGATTTCGTCGCAGTATTCGAAGGTCTCGATGAACTGGTTGCTCGATGTGAGCGAGGTCTCGACGAGGGTGAGCTGGTCGGATGTTGCGGTCGGGTTCATGAACACGATCATCTCGACGCCACCCTCCCAGCGAGCGAGCAGGTTGTCGAAGGCATGCTGGCTGAGCAGGGTGAGCCCGACGCCGAGCAGGGAGATCGCTGCGGTGATGATCGACGCGACGGTGAGGGTGGCGTTGCGGCGGAAACTGTCGAGGGTTTCGCGCAGGATGTATCGGAGTCGTGACAGCATCGGTTCAGTTCACTCGTAGACGCCGCGGGCCTGGTCGCGCACGATGACGCCACGGTCGAGCTGGATGACTCGCTTGCGCATGGTGTTGACGATTCGTTGGTCGTGGGTGGCCATCACCACGGTGGTTCCGGTCTTGTTGATCCGGTCGAGTAGGCGCATGATGCCTTCGCCGGTGGCGGGGTCGAGGTTGCCGGTGGGCTCGTCGGCGAGCATGATCAGCGGCCGGTTCACGAAGGCGCGAGCAACGGAGACTCGCTGTTGCTCGCCGCCGGACAGCTGGTGGGGCAGGCGGTCTTCCTTGCCGGCGAGGCCGACCAGTTCGAGCACGGCGGGGACCTGCTGCTTGATCACGTGCGTCGGGCGGCCGATGACTTCCTGAGCGAACGCGACGTTCTCGAACACGCTCTTCTCGAGGAGCAGCTTGTAGTCCTGGAAGATGTTGCCGATGTTGCGCCGCAGGTGCGGCACCCGGCTGGGCGGCATGTCGACGATGTTGCGTCCGGCCACCCAGACGGCACCGCGCTCGGGCCGGTCCTGACGGTTGAGCATTCGCAACAGCGTGCTCTTGCCGGAACCCGACGGGCCGACGAGGAAGACGAACTCACCTTTGGCGACGTCGAAGCTGGCGTCGCGCACGGCGACGATCTCGGTCGAATAGCTCTTGGTGACGTTCTCGAGTCGAATCATGATGAAGTTCCCCCGGAGGGACGCAGAGAGGGTACCGCTCGTGCGAGGTCAGATGGGGTCAGACCTCGGTCTGACCCCTGGCGTGCAGCGATCGCGTCGGATCAACCGTCCGAATCCGATTGCGCTCGACGCATGCGCAGGAACCCTTCGACGAACTCGTCGATGTTGCCGTCGAGCACGCCGGACACGTCGCTCGTCTCGATCTCGGTGCGTAGGTCCTTGACCATCTGGTACGGCTGGAGCACGTAGCTGCGGATCTGGCTGCCCCAGCCGACCTGGGCCTGCTTGCCGCCGATGGCGTCGAGTTCGGCGGCGCGGTCCTCGTCGGCCTTCGCGGCGATCATGGCGGTGAGTCGCCCCATCGCTCGCTCGCGGTTCTGGAGCTGGCTGCGCTCTTCCTGCGAGCTGGCGACCAACCCGGTCGGTTCGTGGATGAGCCGCACTGCTGATGACGTCTTGTTGATGTGCTGACCGCCGGCGCCCGATGCTCGGAACACTTCCATCCGGATGTCGGATTCGTCGATGTCGAGTTCGACGTCTTCGAGCAGTGGCCAGACCTGGACGGCGGCGAACGACGTCTGGCGGCGGCCCTGGTTGTCGAATGGGCTGATCCGAACGAGCCGGTGGGTGCCCCGTTCGGCGGTCATCAGCCCATAGGCGTACCGGCCCGAGATGGTGACCTCGGCCGACATGATCCCGGCCTCGGCGCCCTCGGACACGTAGTTCAAGCTGATGGTGAACCCGCGCCGCTCGCACCACCGCTCGTACATGCGCAGGAGCATCTCTGAGAAGTCCTGGGCGTCGACTCCACCGTCCTTCGCATTGATCTGCATGATGCAGTCGTTGTCGTCGTGTTCGCCGGTGAACAGGCTGCGCAGCTCCAATTGGTCGAGCGTGGCGTTGATGGCGACAATCGCTGTTTCGATCTCGGGTTCCTGGGATGCGTCGTCCTCGTCGCGGGCCAATTCGTGGAGTACCTCGACATCGCCGAACTGTTCGGTGAGCGAGTCGAACACGCCGATGTCGTCGCGGATGTTGGCGTACTCGGTGTTCAGCTTCTTCGCACGGTCCTGGTCGTCCCAGAGCGCCGGATCGGAGATCTCGGCTTCGAGCACGGCAAAGCGCTCGCGGTTGTCAGCGATCGAGAGGTAGGACTCGGCCTCGTCGAGGCGTCGCCTGACGTCGCGGAGATCAGAGGTGAAGTCGCGCATGAATCGACGCGATCAGGCAGCGCCGTGGCACTGCTTGAACTTCTTGCCCGATCCGCATGGGCACGGCGCGTTGCGCGGCGTCTTGTCGAACGAGTCCTTCACCACGGTCTGCTGCTTGGCTGGCGTTGCCTGGGCGGGAACGGCGTCAGGCGGGAGTTCGCCCTCGGCGATTGCGGCGCGCGCCGCCTGGTCGAACCCACCGATGTCGGCATCGTCGGACGAGCTGGTCTGCATGTTCTGCACGGCGGGCGCGTCGCCGGCGACGGCAGGTACCTGGTTCTGCACGACCTGCACGTTCATCACGTACTTCACGAAGTCCTGAGCGATGCCGGTCATCATGGCGCCGAACATCTCGAAGCCTTCGCGCTGCCATTCGGTGAGGGGGTCCTTCTGACCCATCGCCCGCAGGTTGATACCACCCTGCAGGTAGTCCATCTCTTCGAGGTGCTCACGCCAGCGCTGGTCGATGATGCGCAGCATCACCTGACGCTCGACTTGTCGCAGGACGTCGTTGCCCAACTCCTGCTCGCGACGCTCGTAGTGCCCGGTGGCCTGTTCCATTACGAGGTCGTAGATCTCGTCGGTGTCGCTGCATTGGCGCAGGTCGTCGTCGGTGATCGTGTTCGGGAAGTAGAGCGTGAGCTCCTTGTTGAGCCCTTCGAGGTCCCATTCGTCGTCGGCGGCCGAGGCGCAGTGCGCCGCGATGAGCGCGTCGACGGCTTCGGCGAGGTACTCCATCGCCGCGGAACGCAGGTCTTCGCCATCGAGGATCTGATCGCGGCGCTTGTAGATCACCTTGCGCTGCTCGTTCATCACCTCGTCGTACTTGAGGACGTTCTTGCGGATTTCGGCATTCTTGGTCTCGACGGTGGTCTGGGCACGTTCGATGGCCTTGGTGACCATCTTCGCTTCGATCGCCTCGTCGTCGGGCAACGCCTTGCCCCTCACGTAGTTGAGAGCGCCGGTGGCGACCAAGCGCATCAGGTCGTCGTCGAGGCTGAGGAAGAACCGGCTCTCGCCCGGGTCGCCTTGGCGACCGGCGCGGCCGCGCAACTGGTTGTCGATCCGACGGCTGTCGTGGCGTTCGGAGCCGATCACGTACAGACCGCCGAGCTCACGCACGATGTCGCCTTCGGACTTGCATTCTGCGCTGTAGCCGCCCAGCAGTTCCTGGTATCTGGCGAGCGCCTTGGTTCGCGCCTCGCGGAAATCGTCGGGCATCTGCTCGAGCGGCAGCGGCAGCTCGAACTCGTCGACGAGCAGGTCGGCGGTGAAGCCCTCCTTGAGCACATCGTGGCGAGCAAGGCCTTCGGGGTTGCCGCCGAGGAGGATGTCGACGCCGCGGCCAGCCATGTTGGTGGCCACGGTGACCGCTCCGAGGCGTCCGGCCTGGGTGACGATCTCGGCTTCACGGGTGTGCTGTTTCGCGTTCAACACCTCGTGAGTGATGCCGCGCTGGCCGAGCAGCCGGCCGAGGATCTCGCTTCGGGCCACGGAGGCGGTACCGACCAGGATCGGTTGACCCTTCTCGTGACGGGGTTCGATGTCGTCGATGATCGCGTCGAACTTGGCAGCTTCCGACTTGTAGATCAGATCGGCACCGTCGACGCGGACGAGCGGCCGGTTGGTGGGGATCGGCACCACGCCGAGGTCGTAGGTGTTCGCGAGTTCGGCCGCCTCGGTCTGGGCGGTGCCCGTCATCCCGGCGAGCTTGTCGTACATGCGGAAGTAGTTCTGCAGCGTGATCGTGGCGAGGGTCTGGTTCTCCTCTTTGATCTTCACGCCTTCTTTGGCTTCAACCGCTTGATGGATGCCTTCGGACCAGCGACGGCCTTCGAGGATGCGACCGGTGAACTCGTCGACGATCTTCACCTCGCCGCCCTGCACGATGTAGTCCTTGTCGCGCTTGTAGAGCTCCTTGGCCTTCAATGCCACGGTGAACTGGTGCACGAGGTTGGCCTGGACGTCGTCATAGATGTTGTCGACTTCGAGTGCGCGTTCGACCTTGTCGATGCCCTCTTCGAGCGGCACGACGACACGCTTGTCCTCTTCGACCTCGTAGTCGACGTCGGGCTGGAGACCTCGCACGATCGAAGCGAAGCGGTAGTACAGCTTGGCCGCATCACCGACGCGGCCGGAGATGATCAGGGGCGTGCGGGCCTCGTCGATGAGGATCGAGTCGACCTCGTCGACGATGCAGTAGTTGTGGCCACGCTGCTGGACCTTGTCGGCCTTGGTCTGGGCCATGTTGTCGCGGAGATAGTCGAAGCCCATCTCGTTGTTGGTGGCGTAGGTGATGTCGGACT
>JBBQEU010000177.1:0-4996 GCA_038321235.1 Acidimicrobiales bacterium
CGCCAGGTGTCGTCGTTCAGCGCAGCGCCCAAATCGCAGGGCTGCCACGGGCCGTCGTCGAGCTGCACATCGACGGCACTGATGCCGCGAGTCTGCGCCCAAGCGACACCACCGATGGCGGCGGTCCCGTCGGCGTTGCGAGTGAGCGTGCCGAGCCCGTCGACCGAGTCGATGCGGCTCATCAGTTTGATCGGCGCCCGATCGGCGTAGCCTCGCGGCACCCAGTACTGCTCGAAGTCCTCGAACGTGGTGAGTTCGATCTCGGTGAGCCACTTCGTCGCCGAGATGTAGCCGTACAGGCCCGGCACGATCAGACGCACCGGAAACCCGTGTTCGAGCGGCAACGGCTCGCCGTTCATGCCGAATGCCACGAGGGCATTGCGCCCGTCGGTGGCCGCCTCGATCGGGAACCCGCAGGTGTAGCCGTCGATTGACCGACCGACGACCTGGGTCGCTGCAGGGCCGACACCGGCCTCGGCGAGCAGTTCGTCGAGTCGCACCCCAGTCCATCGGGCGTTGCCGATCAGCTCGCCGCCGATCGTGTTCGACACACACGTCAAGGTGATGTCGTGCTCCACGACGTTGCGTCGCAGGAGATCATCGAAGCTCAAGCTCAGCGGGCGGTCGACCATGCCGGTCACTCGTAGCTCGTAGCCTTCCGTGGGGACCTGCGGCACGGTGAGGGCGGTGTCGATCCGATAGAAGTCGTTGTTCGGCGTGATGAACGGGGCAACTCCATCCACGCCGACCGACACCCCGTCCGGGATCGGGTCGAGGACATTCGTCGCCGGCGGCAACGCAACGTTCAGGCGTGACTCGGTGGCGCTGAATCGACTCCGGATGGTCCGGCCGACCGCTCCCGCCCCGGCCCCGACGAACGCCAACGCAGCGAGCACACCGCCGCTGCGAACCAGGAGCTCACGACGGGTGGCTCGTGGCACATCGGTCGGCGACTGCGCGTCGACGTCCGCCAGGTCGCTCGGAGTCGCCGTGTCCGCAGACGGCGATCCAGCGAGCAGTGGCAGGGCGATCCGGTGAACGCCCCACAGTGCTCCAGCACCGGCTGCCGCGCCGATGAGGGTCGGGATGGCATCATCCAACGATCCGCCCGCCCGATTCGAGATGGCTGCGTACGCACCGATCACACCGAACAGGCCGATACCGATGAGCCCGATCTCGATCCGCTTGCGGAACGCCAACACTCCGATGACAGCGGCGTAGATGAGCAGGGTCGCACCGATCCCGATCAAGAGCGCCGGCTTGTCGTTGGTGCCGAACGTCTCGATCGCGAAGTCCTTCACGAACGGGGGCACGTTGTCGATCACCCGGTCACCGACGTCGATCACCGGCGACCGCCACTGCTGGCGGATCCCGGCGATCAGCTCCGCAACGCCGAGGGCAACGACCGCCGCGACGATCCCCGCCAGCGCGCCGAGCGCCGTCGTCGATCGCTTCGACAGAGTTGGTGCAGACATACCCGAGGTTCGGGCACCGCCACCAACTGGATCACTCGATTACATCACGGGTCAGACCCCCGATGTAATCACTCGACCTCGAGGAACTCCCGGAGGCGCTGGGAGCGCTGCGGGTGGCGGAGCTTGGCGAGCGTCTTGGCCTCGATCTGGCGGATGCGTTCGCGGGTCACGCCGAACTCCTGGCCGACTTCTTCGAGCGTCTTCGCGCGTCCCCCGTCGAGACCGAAGCGGAGCCTGACGATCTCCTGCTCGCGGTCGGACAGCTCACCGAGCACCTCGCCGACGGCGTCGTGCAACATCATGCGAGTCGCCGCGTCAGCGGGGCTGTCAACCGACTCGTCCTCGATGAAGTCGCCGAGGTTCGCCTCGTCCTCGTCGCCGACCGGCGAATCGAGCGACAACGGATCCTGCGAGATGCGCAACAGCTCGCGCACCCGGTCGGGCGGCAACTGCACTTTGACGGCAATCTCTTCGACCGTCGGCTCACGCTCGAGCTCCTGGTGCATCTGTCGTTTGGCCCGGGTGACCCGATTCATGTGTTCGACCATGTGCACCGGAATCCGGATCGTGCGCGCCTGATCGGCGATCGATCGTGTGATCGCCTGGCGAATCCACCATGTCGCGTACGTGGAGAACTTGAAGCCCTTGCTGTGGTCGAACTTGTCGACCGCCCGCATCAGCCCGAGGTTGCCCTCTTGGATGAGATCGAGTAATTGCATTCCCCGCCCCGAGTAGCGCTTGGCGATACTGACCACGAGGCGCAAATTTGCCTGGGTCAATTCGCTCTTGGCGCGCTCACCGCGGCTCACCGCGCGCAGGAACATCCGCTCTTCGCCGGGCGCGAACTTCGCCGAGTCGGCCATCTCGTCGATCCGGGCCGCAGCGATCTTGCCCTCCTCGATCAGCTGCGCGAGTCGTCGTTCGTCTTCGACCGTGAGGAGGTCGACCTGACCGATCTCGCGGAGATACATCCGCACCGTGTCCGAGGTGCTGTTGTCGCCCTTGGGGCCAGCCTTGCGGGTGCGTCGACCCCGACCGCGACTCAGCAGTTGTTCGTCGTGGTCGGAGACCGCTGCATCGCGTTCCTTCTCGACGACGACTCGGCGACCACCGTTCGAGGGGGTGTCGTCGGCGATGTGGTCGACCTCGTCGTCGATCTCGATGCCGTGGTCAGCCATCGTCGACTGCACCGCGGCCAGCACGTCGCCAGACAGCTCGATGTGGCGCAGCACGTGTGCAACATCCTCGGCGTGGACTGCGCCGGACTCGCGCCCGCGTGCGACGAGTTCGTCCCACTCATCGACGTCGACACCTGCGAACGGTGCGGAAGCAGAAACGGAAGCGTGGGCGTCCGACGGTTCGCCGGTTGCCGGATCAGCCCCCACTGTCACGTTCTGTCGAGCGTCGATCCAGCCAACCTAGCAACGACTCGGCTGCAGCCATGGCACGCGATCGATCGGTGTCGTTGAGCGCATCGATATCGAGCCGGGCGGCCCGATCCTCCTCCATCGCCGCCGGGTCGCCCAACCGGGCGTGAGCGTTCAGCTCGCGGCGGGCTGCGGCACTGATCAGCGTGCGCGCCTCGACCTCCGGCTGCAGATTCAGATCGGCGACAGCGGCGCGTTCGAGCACCTCGCGACCATCGGGAGCCGCCCCTTCCAAGGCCCGTTCGAGATCGCCACCGGCCTCGGCCATCGCGACGAACGCCATCCGAGTCGCATCGTCGTCGAACAGCTGCTCGATCAGCCACGGGGCGATCTCGTCCCAGTCCTGCACCAACAGCACGAGCGCAGCGAACTCGGCGTTCTCCATCGGCCCTCGCGACCGCTTCGGCGCCACCTGGATCGCCGGTCGACGCGACCCTCGCTCGGCGATCTGCACCAGGTCTGCGATCGGTATCCCGAGAGACGCCGCGACCTCACCCGCGTACAACTTGCGGAGTTCGACGTTGGGATGCTCGTTGACAACCGCCATTGCCGACTCAGCGAGACGAACACGCTGCTCTGGCGACTGTTTCGGCTGGCCGACCAGTGTTCGGTCGACTCGAAACTTCAGGAACGGAACCGGGTCTGCTACCGAGTGCACCAGCATCTCAGGGTCGTTCTGTGCAAGGTCGCCGGGGTCACGACCCTGCGGCAGACGAGCCACCTGCACCTGCACCTTGTGAGCTTCTTCCCATTCGTAGAACCTGGCAGCGGCACCCGGACCGGCGGCGTCGGCGTCGAACGCCAGAACCACCTTGCTCGCGTACCGCTTGAGCAGCCGGACGTGTTCCTCGGTCAAGGCTGTTCCACAGGTGGCGACCGCTCGTGCCACCCCGGCTCGGTGGAACCCGATCACGTCGGTGTAGCCCTCGCACACGACGACCTGGTCGTGTTTGGCGATGTCGGCCTTTGCCCAGTTCAGTCCATAGAGCACTTTGGACTTGGTGTAGATCGGTGTCTCGGAGGAGTTCTTGTACTTCGCCGGGTCGTCGGAGCCCGGCAGGATCCGACCGCCGAATGCCAGCGCCTCACCCGACTCGGAGAAGATCGGGAACATCACGCGCGCCCGGAACGAATCCTGCATCTTGTTGCGCTTGTTGCGGAACGCCAGCCCCACCGACTGCATCACGTCAGGTGACGATCCCAGGCCACGCGACAGCGCATCCCAGTCGTCCGGAGCCCATCCGAGCTTGAACTGCCGGGCGATGTCACCGGCGAGCCCACGACGGCGCAGATAGTCGCGTGCCTCACGCGCGTCGGGGTCCGTCAGGAGGCGCTGGTGATACCACTCGACGGCGTCGTTCATCGCTTCGACGAGCTGCTTGCGCCTGGCTCGTTCCTTCGACTGGCCGGTCGTGGTGTAGTTGAGCTGGATTCCGGCCTTCGCCGCGAGGTGTTCGACGGCACCAGGGAAGTCGAGGTGCTCTATCTCCTGGACGAACGTGAAGACGTCGCCGCCCTTGTCGCAGCCGAAGCACTTGTAGCGCCCGGTCTCCTCACGGACGTTGAACGAGCCGCTCTTCTCGGCGTGGAACGGGCACAGTCCGACCCAATTGCGTCCGACGCGCTTCAGTGCGACGTACTGCTGGATCGTGTCGACGATCGACACCGTCGACCGCAGCCGTTCGATGTCCTCGTCGACGATCCCCATGCCGTCGTCAATGTAGTGCGCCGAGCGTTCAGTCTCCTGCGGCGATGACGGCCTGTGCGGCGGAGAGGCGGGCGATCGGCACCCGGAACGGCGAGCACGACACGTAGTCGAGCCCGGCGTTGTAGAACAGGTCGATCGACTCGGGATCGCCGCCGTGCTCGCCGCACACACCCAGCTTCAGGTCGGGCTTCGTGGAGCGACCACGCTCGGCGCCGATGCGCACGAGATCGCCGACGCCGGTCTGATCGATCGTGTCGAACGGGTTGCGCTTCAACAGGCCCTGCTCGAGGTACTGCGGCATCATCCGACTCTCGACATCGTCACGGCTGAATCCGAACGTGAGCTGCGTGAGGTCGTTGGTGCCGAAGCTGAAGAAGTCGGACACC
>JBBQEU010000178.1:0-4904 GCA_038321235.1 Acidimicrobiales bacterium
GGTCGAATCGAGCCCGATGCAGACCTTGCCGTCGTTACCGTCTACGGCTTCCGCTGCGGACACTGTTCCTGCAGTCATGAAGGCGAATCCGCCGGTCAGCATCGCTGCTGCCGCCAGTCCGCCGAGGATTCGCTTGTTCATTGTGTTCCCTCCAGTGGGATGTGGTCTCGCTTGTCGGATGACGAAGCGTAGGACGTGGTTTTCTCCGAACTTACTCCTTCCGAACACGAAATACCACCCCTTGTGTTCGCCTTTCACCCTGAGTGGTTGACCAATGTCGCGCTGTCCATGTCCTAGCGAATTCCTTGACAATCATGTGGCAGGCTCGGGACGTGGGCACCCCGAGTTACGACCAGCTGTTCGAGAACAATCGCCAATGGGTGGCCGATGAACTCGCACGGGACCCCGACCACTTCGAGCGCCTCGCCGCCGGCCAGCATCCCAAGTACCTCTTCATCGGGTGTTCGGACAGTCGGGTGAACGCCAACGAGATGGTCGGCATCCGCAGCGGGGAGATGTTCATCCATCGCAACATCGCCAACCTCGTGGTCCACACCGACATGAACCTGATGGCGGTGCTGCAGTTCGCCGTGGAGGTCCTCGACGTCGAGCACGTCATCGTGTGCGGCCACTACGGCTGTGGCGGCGTCGCCGCAGCGGTCGACGGCTCGTATCACGGGCTGATCGACAAGTGGCTGCGAACGATCAAGGACGTCTACCGGATCTACCACGACGAACTCGACGCCATCGACGACCCGGAACTGCGCCACCAGCGCCTCGTCGAGTTGAACGTGCGCGAGCAGGTCTACCGATTGTGCTCGACGTCGTTCGTGCAACGCCGCTGGGGCAACGACATGGGGGCGCACGTGCACGGATGGGCCTACGACCTGCGCCACGGTCTGCTGAAAGACCTCGAGATCGACCCGGCCGACGAACCCGCCCGCAGCATCTTCGACCTCGACAACCTCTGATTCGTTTCTCGTGAACAACTTCACCTCTGAGAGGTGCATTTGTTCACGGGTTCGGCGGGGGTGAGGCGCTTCGCTACCGTCAGGTCATGTCGGTCGAGTCGCTCCCCGTCGCTCATACGCCCCCAGGCGGCTGGAGCGGCGCCTTCCCCGAACCGGTACTGAGCGGTTGCATCGACCCGATCATCGACGGCGCACCCGACATGCGTGGGATGTGGCAGGTGGCCGACGTGACGGTCGATGGGGAACCGATTCCTGGGCATCGGATGATCGGCGTCATCCAGCGGATCGAGCAAGCGGACGACCGGGTGACGATCACGGCTGGCGGCATCATCCACGACATGCGCTGTGACGGCACCGAGGCCAACGGCGTGAACGACGTCGCCGAGTTCGACAAACAGACCCCGATCACCGTCGTCGCGACCTTCGAAGACGGTGTGCACGTGCTGCGCCCTGTCGGACTGCCGATCGAGGTGAAGCGTTGGCTCGATGGCGACGAGCTGATGTGGCAGTACGTCGGTTTCACGTGTCGGCTCGTTCGTCTCGGCTCCACGGCGACGACGCCGAGCTGACTACGGTCGGTCCATGACCGACACCCGCGGCGGCCTCCACACGACGATCGACCTCGAACTCAACGCAGGTCCGCCGCTGACCGACCCACTGCTCGACTCGCTGTATCGACGGATGCGCACGATGCATTCGCTCTACTACCAAGCCGTCGACACGATGGAGCTCGAGCACGTCAACCACTTCGAGCGAGAGGACGTGCTCCCCATCGCGTTCTCGCTGTTCCACTACGTGAACATGCACGACGCGTCGTTCATGATGATCACCGGCGAACCGCCGATCTGGAACGACGAGTGGCAACAGCGGATGCAGCTCACGATCGCCGACCACGGCAAACACAAGACCGTCGACGAGATGGTGGCGCAGCGCATCGGCGACTACGACGCCTACAAGGAGTACCAGCGTGCGGTGTTCGACCGCACCGAGGCGCACCTGGCGTCGATGGATCCGGCCGACCTGCAGCGAGTGCTGGTTGCGAAGCCGTATCCCCCGATGATCGCCTCGACCTACAGCGCCCGGTGTGCCGGACCGGAGGGAATCACGGTGCTCGACGGGTTCGAGTGCTGGCTGTACCAACACGGTCTGCGCCACATGGGCGAGATCGAGCTGGCGCGAGGTCTCGTCGGCCTCGGCGGGATGACGTCATGAGCGACGCGATTCAACCGCTCGGCGTGCATCACGTGTCGCTCAATGTCCGAGACGCCGCCGAGAGCGTGACGTTCTACACCGAGGTGCTCGGGCTGACGCTTCGTGACGATCGCCCGGATTTCAGTTTCGGTGGCGCGTGGCTCGACCTCGGCGCGCAGCAGGTGCACCTGCTCGAGATCGCCGTGCCCGACGACGTCGGCCAGCACTTCGCGATTCACGTCGCCGACCTCGACGCCGCAGTGACGAATCTGCGCCAGCGCGGTGTCGAGGTGAGTGAGCCGAAGCCGGTGGCGACGAGCCGTCAATGCTTCCTCCACGACCCGTCCGGCAACCGGATCGAACTCCACGAACCATCGATTACATCAGGGGTCAGACCCGCGATGTAATCGTCAGGTCGGGAAGCCGGGGACGCCGTCGTCGAGCTGCACGCCGGCGCTGTTGAGGAAGCCCGACACGAGCCGGTAGAAGCCGGCGACGATCAGCAGCTCGACCAGCTCGGCCTCCGACCACCGGTCGGAGAGCGCCATCCAGGTTCCGTTGCTCACGCAGTCGGCGGCGTGGAGGTCGTCAGCAAGTGCGATCAACGCCATGTCTCCTGCGCTCCAGTCGTGGCCGTGCGGCGACTTGGTGATCGCGGTGATCTCGTCGTCGGTGAGACCACAGCGTTTGCCGATCACCGTGTGCTGGCCGAACTCGTAGACGGCCTGCGCGTTCCAACCGACCCGCAGGATCACCAGTTCGCGTTCACGCTCGGGGAGCAGGCCCTTGTTCAGGAGGAACCCGCCGAGCAGATTGAACCGCTTCAACAACTTGGGATGATGGCCGAGCACGCCGAAGATGTTCAATGGCCGCCCGTCGAGTGTGAGCGCTCCGGCGAGGGTGTCGCGCAGCTCGTCGTCGGTGACGTCGTCGAGATCGATCGGTTCGATTCGAGGCTGGCTGGGACGGGCGATCATGAGGCCATCATTGGCGCGACTCGACTCGACCGTCAACCCCGGAGCGGGCGGGGCCCCATGTGTCGGTTCAGGGATGGGCGTGCTTGCCCGGTTCCCAACCGCGCGCAGCAAGGTGCTCTCGCCCGAACCCGAGCGGTTCGTCCTCGAGGTCGGTGGCCATTGTGTCGTTCCACCGGTTGAGCCAACCGAACAGCGAGATCACCGCGACCAGCTCGACGATCTGGTCCTCGTCGAAGTGTGGCGCGAGGTCGGCGAAGTGGCCTGCGGTGGTTGCGTTGGGCACGCTGGCGGCATCCCGGGCGAGTCGTAGCGCCGCCCGTTCGGCGTCGGTGAACCGGTCGTCGGTCTCGAAGCTCCAGACCGCTTCGACCTTGGCGCCGTCGACACCGTTGCGGGCCGCCGACGACGCCGTGTGCGCTTGGCAGTAGCGACAGCCGGCGGCGGTGGACGCGACATGAGCAACCAGCTGCTTGAGTCCGCCGTCGACTCGGCCTGGACCGAGCACGGTGAACGACAGCGCTCCGAACGCCTTCAGCAACTCGGGGTTGCGACCCATGGTGAACATCGACCGGGGGACGAACCCCATCGCCGCTTCGATGATCTCGAAACCGGCTTCGAACTCGGGCAGATCGCTGCGATCGAGGGGTGCGATGTAGGCCATGGATGTTCCGGTCAGCCGCGGATCGGGCGGGGGTCGCTGGTGCGGACGACCCGATTCGACATCGTGCCGATCCCGTCGATCGTGGTGGTGATCACGTCGCCGTCGGCGAGCCACTTGCCCTGGGCCATCCCGACCCCTTCGGGCGTGCCGGTGAAGATGATGTCGCCGGTGGCGAGGGTGGCGATCGACGACAGGAAGCTGACGAGCGTCGGCACGTCGAAGATCAGGTCGGAGGTGTTTCCGTCCTGGCGGACCTCGCCGTTGATCTCGCACACGATGCGCAGTGCGTCGCGATCCGCGAGCTCGTCGGTGGAGACCAGGACCGGGCCGATCGGACCGAACGTGTCGAACGACTTGCCGAGGTCGAAGTGCGGGGGCTTGGCGGCGAACTGGGCAGGACGGTCGGAGATGTCCTGGCCGACGGTGACGCCGACGACGTGGTTCCATGCGTCGTCGATCGTGATGTCGCGGCCTCCCTGGCCGATCACGACGACGAGTTCGCCTTCGTAGTCGCATCCACCGCTGCGGATCTCGACATCAGCGGTTGGCCCGACGAGGCATGACGGGAACTTGGTGAACACCAGCGGGCTGTCGGGTGCTTCGCGTCCACCCTCGGCGGCGTGTGCTGCGTAGTTGAGCCCGATGCCGAACACCTTCTGCGGGCGCGGCACCGGCGGTCCGAGCACGACATCGGCGAGCAATCCGGTGACCGACGAGTCGTCGAGGCTGCCCGACAGCTCGGCGAGGAGATCGGGGCGAGCGAGTGCCTCCATCGGATCCGAGCCGAGCACACCCGAGGAGTGCGTGGCGATGTCGGTGTAGTGCTCGCCGTGGACGAGCGCTGCCCGTCCGTTGACGTTCGCAAGTCGGAAACCCATGGGTGACAGCCTTTCGGGACGGTTCGGGAGATCGGTGTGACTCATGCTGGCCGATGCCACGAGTCGCGCCGCAATCGGGCGGTGCAGTGCCGAGGCCGGAGGCTCCGAGCGATGAGTTTCCGCGCGACCTGTCCGCGCGAAGACTCATCACCTCACCAAGTTCACCCCGAGCGATGAGTCTCCGCGCGACCTGTCCGCGCTGAGACTCATCGCTCTTCGGGTCGGT
>JBBQEU010000179.1:0-4865 GCA_038321235.1 Acidimicrobiales bacterium
AACCGCCGTGGTTGCCAGCTCGCTCGACGGGTACCGCAATGTCGCGACCCACGGCGACGACGCGTTGCTGGTCGAACCTGGCGATCTGCGTGCGTTGGCCGAGGCCCTCGCCCGGGTCCTCGCCGATGATGTGCTCGCCAGTGGACTCCGACGAGCCGGCGACTCACGGGCCGAGGAGTTCGCGATGACATCGCTGACCGATCGGTACCTCGAGATCTACCGGTCGATCTGCCCATCCTCCAACTGACCGATCGGGCGGCCGTAGACTCGACACAATGATTCCTCTCATCATCGTGATCGTCCTCGTGGTGGTCCTGGTGGGGTTCCTGATCCTCTCGTACAACGGACTGGTCCGATCACGTAACCAGGTGGAGAACGCCTGGTCACAGATCGACGTCCAACTGAAGCGTCGGCTCGACCTCATCCCGAACCTCGTCGAAACCGTGAAGGGATACGCCGCCCACGAGCGCGAAACGCTCGAAGCGGTCGTCAACGCCCGCAACAACGCACTCGCAGCGCCCGACACGCCGCCGGCGCAGGCCGAGGCAAACAACATGCTGTCCGGCGCGCTGCGCCAGCTGTTCGCCCTGAGCGAGGCGTACCCCGACCTCAAGGCCAACCAGAACTTCCTCGCATTGCAGGAAGAGCTGACTGCCACCGAGGGCCGTGTCGCGTACGCCCGCCAGTTCTACAACGACAGCGTGCTCACCTACGACAACAAGCTCGAGTCGTTCCCCACGGTGATCATCGCGAAGATGTTCAATTTCGAAGCGAAGGAGTACTTCGAGGCCGAGGACCAGGCCCGTACCGCTCCCACGGTCCAGTTCTGAACGCGCCTCGATGTTCGAACTGATCAGATCGAACAAGCGGCGAAGCGTGGTGCTCGTCGCGGGATTCGTGGTGTTCGTGGCGCTCGTCGGTGCTGCGATCGGCGCGGTCGTCGGCAACGGCATCGTGTTCACGATCGTGGCGTTGGTGCTCAGCGGCCTGGTGGCGTTCACCTCGTACTGGCGAGCCGACAAGATCGCGCTGGCGGTCAGCCGGGCCAGGCCAGCGCCGCCCGAGGACTACCAGCGGCTACACAACCTCGTCGAGGGGCTGTGCATCGCCGGCGGCCTCCCCAAGCCTGGCGTCTACATCATCGACGACCCCGCCCCGAACGCGTTTGCCACCGGTCGCAATCCGAATCATGCAGCCATCGCCGTCACCACCGGCCTCTTGGAAAAGATGAACCGGGTCGAACTCGAAGGCGTCGTGGCGCATGAATTGAGTCACATCCGTAACTACGACATCCTCGTCTCGACGTTGGCGGTCGTGATGGTCGGCGCGGTTGCGTTGATCGCCGACATGGCGATCCGCACGATGTGGTGGAACGGCGGCCGTGTGGCACGCGGCGGTGACCGCAACAACGGGAACAACCCGCTCGCGTACGTCGGAATCATCTTGCTGATCACGGCACCGATCATCGCCAAGATCATGCAGGCAACCATCTCGCGTCAGCGCGAAACCCTTGCCGACGTCAGTGCCTGCCAGCTCACCCGCTACCCGCCCGGACTGATCTCGGCGCTCGAGAAACTCAAGGACGACACCACGGTGACGCATTCGGCGTCGACAGCTACGGCACACTTGTGGATCGAGCAGCCCATGAGTGGTGTCGGCGACGGCGGCAAGCTGGGCGGTATCCACCGAATGTTCGACACCCACCCCCCGCTCGACGAGCGCATCGCCCTCCTGAGAGAACTCTGATGAAACTGACACGCCCCCTGGCCGGCCTCGCCGCCCTCGCCGTCGTTGCCGCAGCCTGTGGTGGCGGCGGTGACGAGTCGGCCGACTCGACCGCGCCCGCGACCACCGCCGCTCCCACCACCACGGTGAAGGCGTCCACCACCACCTCCTCCACCTCGTCGAGTTCGACCACCTCGACCACCGTGCCGGAGACGATCCGCCAACCGCTCACCGGCGAACCGCTCGCCAGCGAGGACGACGTCTTGCTGCGCCCCGCTCTGGTCGCCAAGATCGACAACAACCCGTTGGCGGTGCCGAACCACAGCGGGCTCGCAGTGGCCGACATCGTGTTCGAAGAGGTCGTCGAGGCGCGCACCACGCGCTTCGCGGCGGTGTTCCACTCGCAGAGCTCAGATCCGATCGGGCCGATCCGATCGGGCCGCACCCAGGACATCAACATGTTCTCGTCGTACAACCAGCCGCTGTTCGTGTGGAGCGGCGGAAACCCAGGGGTCACCCGGGCGATCAACGACTCGTTCCTGACCAACATGGGCGTGAACAACGCATCCGGCTACTTCCGCGGACCGGGTAAGGCACCCCACAACTTGTACAACAGCACCGACAACATCTGGTTCCAGACGCCCGACGGCCATCCCGGCCCGCCGGCACAGCAGCTCCAGTACCTCGAGGCTGGCGACGAGTTCGACGGTGAAGCGATCGCCGGGGTGAAGGCTCGCGTCGGCTCGGAGAACATCGAGTGGAGCTGGAACCCCGAGTTCTCCAAGTTCGACCGCTCGCAGCGCGGGCGGCCGCACGACGACAAGACCTTCGGCCGGATCCGTGCCACGAACGTCATCGTGCTCGGGGTGGATTACCAACCGAGCCCGGTCGATCGCAACAGCCCCGAGGCGCAGACCCTGGGTGAAGGTCCGGCGTACTTCTTCTCCGGTGGCAAGTTCATCCAGGGCACCTGGAAGCGCGAGGTCGCCGTTTTCCCGATCGAGTACTTCGGCCCCGACGGCGAAGTGATCGAGCTCGCACCCGGGAACACCTGGATCGAGTTGGCCGACGCCGACGACGTGGCAGCAGGTGCCGTCGAGGTGTTGCCGCAAGCACCACCCGAACCCTGATTCCACCACAGCGGATCGCACGAGACGAAAGTACGCTGCAACCATGACTGGTAGCACCGGAACCTTCCCCGTCAAGCGTGGACTCGCCGAGATGATGAAGGGCGGCGTCATCATGGATGTCGTCACGCCCGGGCAGGCCAAGATCGCCGAAGATGCCGGCGCCGTGGCCGTGATGGCGCTCGAACGGGTTCCCGCCGACATCCGGCGCGACGGCGGCGTGGCCCGGATGAGTGACCCCGAGATGATCGACGGCATCCAGGCTGCAGTCTCGATCCCGGTGATGGCCAAGGCTCGCTTCGGCCACTTCGTCGAGGCGCAGATCCTCCAGGCGCTCGGTGTCGATTTCATCGACGAGTCCGAGGTGCTCACACCGGCCGACGAGACGCACCACATCGACAAGTTCGCGTTCGACGTGCCATTCGTGTGCGGAGCGACCAACCTCGGCGAGGCGCTGCGGCGGATCTCCGAGGGCGCTGCGATGATCCGCTCGAAGGGTGAGGCCGGCACCGGCAACGTCGTCGAAGCGGTCCGCCACCTGCGCAACATCCTCGGCGACATCCGCAAGATCACCCAGGCCGACGAGGCCGAGCTGTTCCAGTGGGCCAAGCAACTGCAGGCGCCCCTGCCGCTGGTGCAGGAGATCGCCGAGACCGGCAAGCTCCAGGTGCCGTTGTTCTGTGCCGGCGGTCTCGCCACGCCGGCTGATGCCGCACTCGCCATGCAGCTCGGCGCCGAGGCGGTGTTCGTTGGTTCGGGCATCTTCAAGTCGGAGGATCCCTCGCCTCGCGCCAAGGCGATCGTCGAGGCCACCACGCACTTCAACGACGCCGACATCCTCGCCAAGGTCAGTCGCGGGTTGGGCGCACCGATGACCGGCATCGGGATGGACGAGATCAACGAGCGATATGCCGAACGGGGCTGGTGACCCCCGCAGCCCCGGGTCCGGCCTCACGGTCGGCGTGCTCGCCCTGCAGGGCGCATTCGACATCCACCGTCAGCGTCTCGAACAGCTCGGGGCGACCGCCCCACTGGTGCGCATCCCCGGCGACCTCGGCGGACTGGATGCGATCGTGCTGCCCGGCGGCGAGAGCACCACGATGTCTCGGTTGCTCACCACCGGTGGTCTCTTCGATGAACTGAAAGGCCGCCTCATCGACGGACTGCCGGTGCTCGGTACCTGTGCCGGGATGATCCTGTGCGCCACCGACGTGCTCGACGGACGTCCCGACCAGCGCGGATTCGATCTGATCGACCTCACGGTCCGCCGGAACGGGTACGGCCGTCAGCTCGACAGTTTCGAGGCCGACCTGGACATCGACGGGCTCGCGGACGCGTTCCACGCCGTCTTCATCCGGGCTCCGCTCGTCGAGCGCATCGGGCCCGACGTCGAGGTGCTCGCTCGCCACGACGGTGTACCTGTTCTGGTACGCGGCGCGCGCTGTACGGTGGCAGCGTTCCATCCGGAACTCACCGACGACGCTCGACTGCACCAACTCTTCCTCGACTCGCTCAGCGACTGACGCAACACCCTCGACCCGACGGAGCTCACATGTCCGGCCATTCCAAATGGGCAACGATCAAACACAAGAAGGGTGCTGCCGACAAGGCGCGCGGCAAGCTCTTCGCGAAACTCGCTCGCCAGATCGAGGTGGCGGCCAAGAGCGGCGGTGACGTCGACACGAACCCGACACTGCGCGCCGCCGTGCAGAAGGCCAAGGCGGGTCGAATGACCAACGATGCGATCGACCGTGCGATCAAGCGGGGAACCGGCGACGACGACGGCGGCACGTACGAGAGCATCATGTACGAGGGCTACGCGCCGGGCGGCGTGGCGCTGATGATCGACGTGCTCACCGACAACCGCAACCGCACCGGCGCCGAGATCCGCACCATCTTCTCCAAGCTCGGCGGCTCGATGGCCGAGCCTGGTGCAGTGGGCTGGCAGTTCCATCGCCGCGGTGTGATCATCACCGTCGACGGCGTCGACGAGGACACGATCATGATGGCAGC
>JBBQEU010000180.1:0-4837 GCA_038321235.1 Acidimicrobiales bacterium
ATCACCGGTACCGGCCCCGGCGGCCGGATCACCCGCGACGACGTCCTCGATCACATCGACGCCACCGGTGCCAACCGTCAGGACCCGGCTGCCGCAGCGACCCCAGCCTCAGCACCGGCTGCCCCCGCACCATCACCGGCCGCACCCGCCCCGGCCCCGGCTGCCCCGACACCAGCAGCAGCGCCTGCTCGTGCGCCATCGGCCCCGACACCAGCAGCAGCGCCTGCTCGTGCGCCATCGGCCCCGTCCGCCACGGCCGGCGAGCGCGACACCACCGTGCCGCTGTCGAAGATCCGTCGCCTCACCGGCGATCACATGGTGATGAGCAAGGCCACCAGCCCTCACGCATTCAGTGTGGTCGAGGTCGACTTCGCGAACGTCGACGTGGTCCGCACGAAGGTGAAGGACGACTGGAAGTCCACCCACGGGTTCAGCCTCACCTACCTGCCGTTCATCGCCCGAGCGGTCATCGACGGCCTGAGCGAGTTCCCGCACCTCAATGCCAGCGTCGGCGAGAATGACCTGATCGTGCACAACTTCGTCGACCTCGGCATCGCCGTCGACCTCGACTACGAGGGCCTGCTCGCTCCGGTCGTACGCGACGCCGAGACCAAGCGACTCGCGGCCATCGCCTCGGAGATCTCCGATCTCGCCAACAGGGCCCGCACCCGCAAGCTGAGCCCCGACGAGATCTCGGGTGGCACGTTCACGCTCAGCAACAACGGCTCGGCCGGTTCGGTGCTCACCATGCCGATCATCAATCAGCCCCAGGTCGGGATCATCTCGACCGACGCCATCGTGCGCAAGCCGGTGGTCACCAACGGCCCCGATGGTGGCGAGGCGATCGCGATCCATCCGGTCGGCAACCTTGCGATGAGTTGGGACCATCGCGCCTTCGACGGTGCGTACGCGGCACGGTTCCTCGCCCGGGTCAAGGAGATCCTCGAGACCAAGGACTGGTCGACCGAGCTCTGACGCTCGGCGATGTCGTGACCGATCCGCTGCGCGTCCGCTGGTTGGGCCGCGTGCCCTACCGCGAGTCGCTGGCGGTCCAGACGGCATTGTTCGAACACGGCGACGGCCAGCACCTGTTGCTGCTCGAGCATCCGCACGTGTTCACGCACGGCAAGCGGGCCGACCTGACCACGAACCTGCGCTGCGAGCCTGCAGCGGTCGGTGCCGAACTGGTCGGGGTGAAGCGCGGCGGCGACATCACCTACCACGGCCCCGGCCAGCTCGTCGGCTATCCGATCGTGAACGTCGATCTGCTCGGCGCGTCGGCGCACGTGTGCGCTGTCGAGGGCCTGATCATCGATGCGTTGGCCGAACTCGGGCTGTCCAACGCCGGACGTCTCGACGGGTTCGCGGGGGTCTGGCTCGACGTCGACCATCCCGACCCGGCGGTGCTGCCCCGCAAGATCTGCGCCATCGGGGTGCGGCTCGCACACGGGCGCACGATGCACGGCTTCGGGCTCAACGTCACCACCGACATGGCGTATCTGCGCGAGCACATCGTGCCGTGCGGAATCGGCGACAAGCCGGTCACGTCGCTCGTCGAGGAAGGCGTCGATGCCTCGATGACCGAGGCCGTCGACGTGATCGCCCGCCTCGCCGCCGAACGATGGGCTGACGGTGCCATCGAGCGCCAGGACGTTGCGTGGAAGCACGCGATCGACGGTCGCGACCTGTCGGCGTTCTCGCGCGGCGAGGGTCCGGGTCAGCAGGTGAAGCTCGTGTCCGATCGGGCAGCCGCCCGTTTGGAGGCCGCCGGTGTCACCGGAGGGCTGTCGATCGAGACCCGCAAGCCCGAGTGGTTGCGTCCCAAGGTGGATCTCGGCGCCGACGTGATGTCGCTGAAGAAGACCGTGCGCAACCTCGACCTGGTCACCGTGTGCGAAGACGCCGGCTGCCCGAACCTGTCCGAATGTTGGGCCGACGGCACTGCGACGTTCATGGTGCTCGGCGAGCGCTGCACACGGGCGTGTGGGTTCTGCCTGGTCGACACGAACAAGCCGCTCGCACCTGCGAGCGACGAACCGGCGCGCGTCGCCGAGGCGATCGACCGAATGGGCCTCGACCACGCCGTGCTCACCATGGTGGCGCGCGACGACCTCGCCGACGGCGGGATGGCCCACGTCGCCGCCTGCGTCGATGCGATCCGGCTCCGTCGACCTGCCGCCCGTATCGAGACCTTGATCTCCGACGCCAAGGGCGACGACGCGTCGCTCGATCTGTTGTTCGCGGTGCGCCCCGACGTGTTGAACCACAACGTCGAAACCGTCGCCCGGCTGCAGCGTGCCGTCCGGCCGTCGGCCGGATATGCCCGCTCGTTGGGCGTGCTCGCCCGAGCGAAGGCAGCGGGGCTCACCACCAAGACCGGTTTCATGGTCGGCCTCGGCGAAACGAACGACGAGATCGAGGGACTGCTCGCCGACCTGGCCGACCTCGGCGTCGACATCGTCACGATCGGTCAGTACCTGCGCCCGACGTCGCATCATCTGCCGATCGTCCGCTACGCCGACCCCGCCGAGTTCGTCAGCTGGAAGCAGCTCGGTGAGTCGTACGGCATCGGCCACGTCGAAGCGAGCCCGCTCACCCGGTCGAGCTATCACGCCAAGGGTGCCGCCGAATCGGTGAGCACACCGGTGTCGGTGGGGGTTACGGCGTCCGGCACGTCGTTCTCGTGACCGGTTGCCCGTGACCCGGTGGTCGTCCGAGCAAGTCGAGGCGATCGCACCATCGCCGGCTGCGCTCAGCGCCGCGCGCCCGCTGACCACGGTGGCGAGGTGGGCCGGTCTCGGTACGGACGATCGAGCGGTGTGGGGAACATGTCGGGGGAGTGGCGCCGAGCCGTACGAAACGATGGTCGACCACGTCGGTGTGGTCTCCCGATGCACCTGCCCGAGCCGTCGTCACCCGTGTAAACACGTCCTCGCGCTGCTGCTGTTGTGGTCGGCGGGCGACGTCCCCGAATCAGCGACACCAGCCGGAGTCGTCGCATGGCTGGCGAGCCGCCAGGTGTCCGACACCCGCAGGGGGTTTGACACCACGTCCGATTCGTCGAGAGCGGAAACGAGTCCGACGAGCGAGACAGGTACCTCCGACGAGGTGCCGACGCGCGCTGACACCCCGTCGTCAGGTGTCCAGTCGGAGGTGGGTGTCGATCATGGTGGTCCGGAGCGAGGGGTGGTGTCAGACACCCCTGGCGGGGTATCGGACACCTCGCGCGATCGAGCGGGTGAGATGGGCGAACACGTCGGAGAGATGCCGGATCGCGACCGGGCGCGTGACGAGCGGGTCGAGCGGATGTACGCCGGGCTCACCGAACTCGACCGGTGGCTCGACGACCGGATGCGCACCGGGCTCGCCGACCCGGCGCTGGCGAAGTACGCCACCTGGGACGACTTGGCGGCACGGCTGGTCGACGCGCAGGCAGGCAGCCTGGCCAACCGGATCCGTCGCCTGGCCGGGCTCGTCGGTGCATCGCCCGACTGGCACAGCGACGTGCTGGCCGAACTCGGCTTGCTGCACCTGCTCGCCCAAGCCGGTCGGCGCCTCGGCTCGCTCCCCGGCCCCCTGGCCGATGCTGTGGCCACCACCGTTGGTTGGCAGGTGCGCCAGGCCGAGGTGCTCGCCGGTGTGCCCGACACCGACACGTGGACCGTCGCCGCACGCAGCGACACGAGAGAGGACCGCATCGAGGTGCGCCGCCACTGGCTGCGCGGGGCGACATCGGGAAGGTGGGCGCTGCTGCTGTCGTTCGCCGCGTACCGCCAGAGCCTCGACACGTCGCTGACCGTGGGCACCGCGATCACCGCCGACCTCCACTGCTATCCGGGCCCGGCGCTGCGGGCACTGATCGGCACCCGCTACGGCGAGCGGACCGAACCGGCTCGGCCAACTGCTGTCGACATCGCCTCGGCGTGCGACGAGATCGGGATGCTGCTCGCCGCCGAGCCGTGGCTCGACCGGGTCCCGTTCACCGCCACCGCCGCCATCGCCGTCGACGGATCGCGATTCGCACTCACCGACGCCGGTGGCACCCTGCCATTGATCGCCGCCGGCCGATCGCTGGCGACGCTGCTCGCCGTTGCCGGCGGTGAACCCGTCGACGTCACCTGCGAGTGGACGCCACATGGTGTGGTGCCGTTGACCGTCCACCTCGACGATCGGTCGATCGACATCGGTCCCCGCGCCGACGACAACTTCGTGAGTGCCGCATGACCGACGCCCTGCCGGACACGGCCGAGACCCAGACGGCCGCGGTGGACCTGCGGGCGTCGTGGGACGAGTTGGTCGCCGTCGCCATGCTCGGGACGGACCGCCGCAACCCGCCCGAGCCGACCGGCGTGATCGCCGATGTCGTCGACGACACGGTCAGCGCGACGCCGTCGGAGCGGATGCTCGCGCAGGTGGCGGCGACGGTCGCTGTGCGTCGCGCCGGCGTATTGCCCGGGCCGTGCCGTCCTCCGATCGCCGGTCCCGATGTCGACGACCGCCCGGTCTGTGTGCCCGCTGCAGCCGAGCGCTGGCACCACGTGATCTCGTCGTGGTCGGTGCTCGAGGACGAGTGGATGCTGACGCTGCTGACCAATGGCTGGCGGGTTCCGCCCGACCTCGTGCCCGAGTTGCTCACCCGGCATCGAAGCGATCCGGTGCGCCGTGCCCGCGTCGAGCTGGCCTGTGGGCCGCTCGCCGGTTGGCTCGTCGGACACCTCCCAGAGCTTGCGGCGCGGGGAGCGGCGAACACGCAGCCGGATCTGTCGGCCGACGACATAGCGGAGCTCCCATCGCTCCCGATGCCGCCCGATATCGAACCGTTGCTGTTCGCCGACGG
>JBBQEU010000181.1:0-4818 GCA_038321235.1 Acidimicrobiales bacterium
ACGGTTGCCTTGTGGCGACCGACCGCCTTGGTGATCTTGAACCGCTCGGCGAGCAGGTGCACCAATGCAGCGTCGATGTTGTCGATGCTGGAGCGGTAGTCGGCCAGTTGCGGATCGACGGTCGCCTCGCTCATCGCCACGACGCTAGTGCGCCCCTGGTCGTCACATGACGCCAACCGAGTGCCACCTCCGAGCACCACCCGCGGGTACCACCCCGAATCTGGCACGAATCGTTCGAAAGATGATCGATTCCTGCCGGATTTCGGATTGTTGGTTGTCGAAGGTCAGATCGCGACGACGGGGATACGGAGCTTGTGCGTCGGTTCGGAGATGAACTCGACGAACGCACCTTCGAGGAAGTGTGGGGCGCCGCGGGTGATCTCGACGGTGGCATAGCTGCCTGTGCGCAACGGACGGGGCGGTACGAAGTGCACGAGCTTGTTCTGGCGGGTGCGGCCGCTCGTGACCGACGGATCACGCTTGCTGGGGCCCTCGACGAGCACCTCTTCGATGCGTCCGACTCGCGCCTCGTGGCGGCGCAACGCTGATCGCTCGACGACGAGGTGCAGTCGCTGGAACCGCTCGGACGCAACGGCCGGGTCGATGAAGTCGGCCTCCATGGCGGCGGCTTCGGTGCCCTCGCGCGGCGAGAAGAGGAACGTGTACGCGTAGTCGTACTCGGCTTCGGCAGCCACCGCCAGCGTCTGTTCGAAGTCGGCCTCGGTCTCGCCGGGGAAGCCGACGATGATGTCGGTCGACACGGCCAGGTCGTCGATGGTGCGGCGGGCCTCGACCAGGCGTTCGAGATACCGCTCGGCGGTGTACCCGCGGTGCATCAGCGCCAGCACCCGGTCGCTCCCGGACTGCAGGGGGTAATGCAGGTGCTCGCAGACGGCCGAGGTTTCCGCCATCGCGGCGAACGTGTTGGGACGCATGTCCTTCGGGTGTGGGCTGGTGTAGCGGACCCGCCGGATACCGTCGATGGCGCCGACGTCGCGCAGCAGATCGGCGAACAATGGGCGCAGGCGAGCGGTCTCGTCGCCGGCCTGGCGGGCCGCCAGCTGGAGGTCGCGGCCGTAGCTGTTGACGTTCTGGCCGAGCAGGGTCACCTCGGTGACACCGTTGGCGCTCAAGTCTGCGACCTCGGCGAGGATCTCGCCGTACGGACGACTGATCTCGGTGCCACGAACGGCAGGCACGATGCAGAACGCACAGTTGTTGTCGCAGCCGATCTGGATGGTCACCCAGGCGTTGTACGACGTCTCGCGACGCGCCGGTAGCGCCGAGGGGAACATCGCCTGGTCGTCGATCACGGCTTCGGTGAGGATCTCGGTGATCGGCCGCTCGGATGTGCGGGCCTGCGCGAGGAGCTCGGCGGCTCGATGCACGTTGTGGGTGCCCATCACCACGTCGACGTGACCTGCCCGCTTCGCCACGAGTTCCTGGTCCTTCTGGGCGAGGCAGCCCGACACGACGATCTGACGACCCTCGCGTTCGCCCTTCCAGGTCTTGAGGTGTCCGAGGTTGCCGTAGAGCTTGTTGTCGGCATTCTCGCGGATGCAGCAGGTGTTGAGCACGACGACGTCGGCGTCGGCCTCGTTCTCGGCTCGCACCAGCCCATCGGCCTCGAGCAGGCCCGAAATCCGCTCGGAGTCGTGCTCGTTCATCTGGCACCCATAGGTGCGCACGATGTAGCTGCGGGACATGGGTTGGGAGGCTACTGGCACTGACCCATGGCGCTCTCTTGATTCGCGGTCGCTATCGTGCCGCTTCGTGTTTGCCATCCTCGTCGTCGAGAACTTCACCTTGTACCGGATCCTCTATTTCGTGCACCTGCTGTCGGCGATCGCCGCGTTCGGTCCGTTGTTCCTGTATCCCCGTCTGCAGCGCGCCGGCCAGACCGCCGAGGTCGCACGCCTGCACATGCGTCTCGTGTTCCCCGCGCTCGTGCTGCTGTGGGTTGCGGGCATGGGCATGGCCGGTGTCGGCAAGATCAGCCTGATCGGCACGCCGTTCGTGACGTCGACCATCGTGCTGTGGCTCGTTGCATTGGTTGTGAGCTGGTTCATGATCCGCCCGGCACTCACCGAGACCGGTGACGACACCCGCAAGATCATGGCGGCCGGCATCGGCATCACGCACCTGATCCTGGTGGTCTCGTTGTACCTGATGATCTTCAAGCCGGGCGGATACGAATTCAACTGACACGAAACACTCGGCAGCCCGCTCTGTATGAGCGCATGTCACCGCACCGGTCGTTGGCGCTCATACTGAGGTCGGAATGATCATCCGCCCATGACGAGGCGACCATCGTCGTCGATGGTGGCGTACGGATTGTGTGCAAGCTCCCAGAGATGGCCGTCTGGGTCGGCGACGTACGACGAGTAGCCGCCCCAGAACGCGGTGTGGGGTGCGACCTTCGGTGTCGCCCCGGCCGAGACCCACTCGGCGTAGACCTCGTCGACCTCGGCCACCGATGACAGGTTCATCGCCAACGTGACCCCACGAAAGCCGGAACCCTCGGCAGGCACCTTGGCGTCGTCGGCCAGCGCTGACCACTCGTAGAGGCCGAACACCGATCCCTGCATCTCGAAGAACGTGATCGCCGCCATCGACGCAGGCGACTTCGCCCAGCCGAGCGATCCGTAGAACGCCGTGGACCGTTCGAGGTCGGCCACGCCGAGTGTGATGATCGAGATGCGGTTGGGAACGGTCATGTGGGCCTCCTGCGACGAAGCCCCATCATGACCGAACCCGTCAGCTGCGATCTCAGCCGGGATCGGCCGATCTCAGGCGAGATCGATCGGCGCGTCGTCGGCGTCGCTGAACTCTTCGGCCACGTCGGCAACCTCGGGCTCGTCGGACTTCTTGAGACCGGCGGCAGTGAGGACCTTGTCGCTGATCTCCATCATCACTTCGGGGTTCTGCTTGAGGTACTCCTTGGCCTTCTCACGGCCCTGACCGAGCTGCTCGCCTTCATAGGTGAACCAGGCGCCCGACTTCTTGACGATGTTGAGGTCGACCGACATGTCGATCAACGAGCCCTCACGACTGATGCCCTGGCCGTACATGATGTCGAACTCGGCCTGGCGGAACGGCGGCGACACCTTGTTCTTCACCACCTTGACCCTGGTGCGATTCCCCACGATCTCGGCGCCGTCCTTCAACGACTCGATGCGGCGGATGTCGAGACGCACCGACGAGTAGAACTTCAGCGCCCGTCCACCTGGCGTGGTCTCCGGTGAGTTGTGCACCATCACACCGTCGACGAAGTAGTTGTGGGTGCCACCGACCTCGATGTCGAAGCGATGCATCGAACGACGGTCTCGCTGCACCTTGATCGACGTGATCGGCATCGGCATCAGGACCTGCTGCGGTTCGGCGAACACCGGCTCGACCTGGAATCGGCCCTGGTAGACCGGCAGCAGCTTGTACTGCATCGACGGATGCACGAATGGTGCGATGAGTGCGTGCAGCTTGGCCGTCTCGGCCGTCGGGAACTGGAGAACCGCCATCTGGCGCTCACCACGGATCGTGAGCTTGGCGTCGATGCCCCAGGTGTCGGCCAGGCAGTCACGCAACCGCTGACGCGAGTCGGCGGAGAAGGCTTCGACACAGATCTCCGAGCGTCCGCTGCCGCCTTCGGTACGGGACTGAAGGCCCTTCGAACGCAGCGCGAAGCTGCCATCGTCCATGTACCAGACGGCGAGCGAGAACGGTGTGAGTCGCTTGAGGTAGTCGTCGCTGAGCACCTTCTTGGCGCCGATGTACACCGACTCGCGCAACTCTGCGAGCTCGGGAAGTGGCTGCAGATCATGGAACACCGCTCCCTTGGCGTTGACGGAGCGGCTCACGTTGATGTTCGCGAACATCGACGCCTTCCAGTCGCCGTACTCGGCCTGCTTCGCAGCATGGCCCCAACGGAAGCGGCCGCCATTGCCACTGCGGGTCGGTGACAGCGCGCCGTCGCCCATGAGGCCGCCGAGCAGCACTTGCCACTGCGTGTTGCTCAGGAGCTGCGGTACCGACTGCATCACCCGGTCACCGACGATCAGCTCCCCGGCGGGTCGCCAGCCACCTGGCGTGGAGATCATGTGATTCTCGGTGGCGGCAAACTGGGCGCGGCCGTTGCCTCCGCCGCGTTCGACGGTGAACTGCAGGAACTGCTCGGCCACTCCGTTGTCGAACCAGTTGGTGATCGGCTTGGCGACGACCTCACCCTTGTCGAAGTCGTAGGTCATCACCTCGACGGCCATCTGCTGGTTGACGATCTTGCCGATCTTTTCCTGTGTTCCGTCCGCCAGCGTCACGCGTGTGTCATACGAGAAGCAGCCGAACATCACGCCGATCTTCTCGCGGAGCTGGTTGATGAAGATGGCGATCGTGCCGGTCTTGTGCAGGTTGCCGGTGAGCTTGCGCAGGGCCTGGCTCATCAGGCGGGCTTGGAGGCCCACGTGGGTGTCGCCCATCTCGCCCTCGAGCTCGGCGCGCGGCGTGAGGGCTGCCACCGAGTCGATCACCAGCACGTCGATCGCGCCGGACCGGGTCAACATGTCGGCGATCTCGAGCGCCTGCTCGCCGGTGTCGGGCTGCGAGATGAGCAGCTGGTCGACGTCGACGCCGATCGCCCTGGCGTACACCGGGTCCATCGCGTGCTCGGCGTCGATGTAGGCGCAGACACCACCGTTGCGCTGGGCTTCGGCCACGACGTGCATGGCGAGGGTGGACTTACCCGACGATTCTGGGCCGTAGATCTCCACGATCCGGCCGCGGGGCAGGCCGCCGACGCCGAGTGCCAGGTCGAGCGAGAGCGCGCCG
>JBBQEU010000182.1:0-4737 GCA_038321235.1 Acidimicrobiales bacterium
GTTCGCCGTCCGCCAGGAGCGATGGTTCCGTCGGGATCCCCGCGTACGCTGGATCGACGTCGAGCACGATGCAGTGGCCGAGGCCGCTCCTGTCGTGATCGAGGCCTTCACCGCATGACCACACTCACCCTCACCAAACACCACGGCCTGGGCAACGACTTCCTCGTCGCGTTCCACCCAGGGGTCGAGGATCTCGCCGGGTTGGCCCGGTGGCTGTGTGATCGGCGCCGCGGTGTCGGCGCCGACGGTCTGCTCGTCGCCGAATCCGAAGAGGGCTACGCGGCTCGAATGACGCTCTACAACGCCGATGGCTCTCGGGCCGAGATGAGTGGCAACGGCATCCGCTGCTTCGCGCAGGCGCTGGCGAGCCGTCGCGGCGATCTGTCCGACCAGCTGATCCTGACCGACGCCGGCGACCGTCTCGTCGTGCTCGAACCGACCGACGATCCCGCCACGATCACCGCTCGCGTCGAGATGGGCGACGTGTCGACGCTCGACGAACCGGTGGGCTGGTCGGCACTGGGCTGCCATCCCGACCGCCCCGTCGTGCATCTCAGCCTCGGCAACCCGCACAGCGTGGTCGGCGTCGACGAGGTCGCGGTGGTCGATCTCGTTCAGCTGGGAAGCCAGGTGCCGCACGTCAACCTCGAGATCGTCGAGCCCGGACCGGAGACGAACTCGATCACGATGCGCGTGCACGAACGTGGCGCCGGCATCACCCAAGCGTGCGGTACCGGTGCCTGCGCCGCGGCCTACGCCGCTCGATCCTGGGGCCTGGTCGCCCGGAGTGCCACCGATGTCGTCGTCCACATGGACGGCGGGACCGCCACCGTGAGCTTCGACGAGAACGCACCCGAGCGTGCCCTGCTCACCGGTCCCGCCACGCATGTCGCCACCATCCACGTCGAGGTCGAGGGCCACGTCGAGGTCGAGGGCCACGTCGAGGTCGAGCTCCGACCCGACGCTACGGAGGAAGTCGCATGAGCAACACCCCCTACAGCGAGGCACTCGGCGCCACCCTGATCGACCGCACGATCAGGGAGAAGATCATCCTGGTTGCTGTTGCCGATCCCCGAGAGGCCAACGAAGCGATCGACGCCAGCCTCGACGAACTGGCGCTGCTCGTCGACACTGCGGGCGCCGACGTGGTCGAACGCATGGTGCAGCGTCGCGACCGTCCGGATCACACCTGGTACATCGGCAAGGGCAAGGCCGAGGAGCTGAAGCAGCTCTGTCTCGCCGTCGACGCCGACACGGTCGTGTTCGACAACGAGCTGTCGCCCGGGCAGCAGTTCAACCTCGAGAAGTTGCTCGGTCGTACCGCCATCGATCGCACGGCGGTGATCCTCGACATCTTCGGCCAGAACGCCCACACCCTCGAGGGCAAGGCGCAGGTCGAGCTCGCCCTGCTGCGCTACCGACTGCCGCGCCTTCGACGTGGCGCGGACGCGAAGTTGTCCCAGCAGCGCGGCGGTGTCGGCGCTCGCTTCGGTGGCGGCGAAACCAAGGTCGAGGTCGACCGTCGCCGCATCATGCGACGCATCAACAAGCTCGAACGCGACCTCGATTCGCTCGCCGACACCCGTGAGCTGCAACGCAAGGGTCGTGGCCAGAGCGGGCTCGCTTCGGTGGCGATCGTGGGCTACACCAACGCGGGCAAGTCATCGCTGCTCAATCGGCTGACCGACTCGGGTGTGCTGGTCGAGGACCGCCTGTTCGCCACGCTCGATCCCACCACCCGACGCCTCGCACTGCCCGGCGGCGAGCCAGTCCTGTTGTCCGACACGGTCGGATTCATCAATCGACTTCCGCACGGTCTGGTCGAGTCGTTCAAGGGCACACTCGAAGTGGCGGCGCTGTCGGACTACCTCGTCCCTGTGGTGGATTCCAGCGCCCCCGATCCCGAGGGTCAGATCGATGCCGTGCGCGAAGTGCTCCGTGAGATCGACGCCACCGCTGTGCCTGAACTCCTCGTGTTCAACAAGGCCGATCTGGCGCCGGACGTTGCCGAGCGACTGGTCGCTGACCATCAGGGCTCTGTGGCCATCTCGACGGTCACGGGTGAGGGAATCGAGGTGTTCCTGCGCACGTTGGCCGACCGCCTTCGGGCGCTCACCGTCGTCCACGAACTGGTCGTGCCGTATGACCGGGGCGACATCCTGGCTGCGGTGCATCGCGAGGGCGAAGTGGTGTCGGTGGCCGACGGGCCAGACGCGTGGACCATTCGCGCCCGTCTCTCCGACGCATCCGCCGGTCGGCTCTCGGAGTTCGCCTCCGGAGCACCGACGTGAGCGGCTTCGTCCCGCCTCCGTATCCCTACGACCGACTCAATCGGCTCCTACCGATCACCGACGCCCACGCAGGAGGCACGGTCGACCTGTCGATCGGCACGCCGTTCGATCCACCGCCCGCTCACGTGCTCGAAGCGTTGTCGTCGAGCGGAACCGAACGGTCGTATCCCCCGAGCATCGGCACCCTGGCGTTCCGCGAAGCCGCCCAGCGCTGGATCCGACGACGATTCGACGTCGAGGTTCCGGTCGCTCAGATCGGGGCCACGATCGGATCCAAGGAGTTCGTCGCGACCCTGCCGCAATGGATGCAGCTGCGCACGCCCGAGCGCGACACCGTGTTGTATCCCGCCATCTCCTATCCCAGCTACGAGATGGGTGCGATCTTGGCCGGCTGCCGGCCCGTGCCCGTGCCGGCACTGTCAGACGGGCGAATGGATCTCGACTCGATCGACTCGGCGGACGCCGATCGGGCGCTGCTGCTGTGGGTGAACAGCCCAGGCAACCCCACCGGCGCGCTCGACGACCTCGACGCTGCAGCCCACTGGGGCAGAGCCCATGGTGTCCCGGTGTTCTCCGACGAGTGTTACGTCGAGTTCACGTGGACCGGCCGGGGCCGCACGATCCTCGAATCGGGCGTCGACGGGGTTGTCGCCGTCCACTCGTTGTCGAAACGGTCGAATCTCGCGGGCGTGCGCGCCGGCTTCTACGCAGGTGACGCCGAACTCGTCTCGTACCTGCAGGAGATCCGCAAGCACGTCGGCATGATGGTGCCCGGTCCAGCGCAAGCAGCGGCGGTCGCCGCGCTCGACGACGACGACCATGTCGAGGTGCAGCGCGACCGCTATCGCAGCCGGCTCGACCTGTTGGCCACCGTGCTGTCGGACTGGTCGGGCGAGCCCGTCCCGCTCCCGCACGGCGCCTTCTACCTGTGGATCCCTGTCGGCGACGGTTGGGACTACACCGAACGTCTCGCTCTCGATGGCGGAGCGCTGGTGAGCCCTGGCGAGTTCTACGGAGCTGCCGGTGCGTCGTTCGTGCGTGTCGCCGTGGTGCAACCGGACGAGCGCGTGCAGTTGGTCGCCGATCGCCTGGCCGCAGCACGACGTTGAATGACATGACGACGCATCACGAGGAGTGGATCGATGCCTGAGCGGGCCCGGCGCAGAGGGTGGATGCTCCTCGTCGGTGTGATGCTGCTCGTCGGTCTCGTCGGTGCCGGGTTCGCCTTGTGGGTCGCATCGGGTCAGCGGCGCGCCGACAACGTGGCCGGGTTCGCGCGGGCACCGGTCGGTTGCGACACGACGTTGGATTTCGACTCGACCGGCACGTTCGTGCTGTATGTCGAGACCAGTGGCGAATTCGTCCAGCTCGCTGGGGCGTGCGACGCCGAGCTCCGTTACGACCGTGACATCGACGACGTGCCCGTCGTGGACGTGACACTGGTCGACCCGAACGGTGACGAGATCGAGCTCGGCGACGCCGGCGAGGTCAGCTACGACGTCGACGGTTTCGTCGGTTCCGCTGCTCGCACGGTGCAGATCGACACGCCGGGTGACCACGTCCTCACGGTTGCGTCGACCGAGGGCGAGCCGTTCGCATTGGCCGTCGGGCGCTCACCGGATGATGGGGTGGCACTTCTTCGCTGGGGAGCTGGCGCAGCGGCGATCGCCGGACTCGTGCTCGGTGGGCTGTTCCTCGTGCTGGGAAGCCGTCGGTCGCCGGCTCCGATCGCGCCCGACAGCCCCTGGACACCCGACGATGGCGGTTGGCCGTCGAGCCCACCTGGGTTCCCGGTTCCGCCACCGACGACCGGGGCCACGGGTCCAGCGGGTCCACTGGGCCCACCGCTCGTTGCGCCGCCGGACGTCGACCACGGGTCTCCGTGGGGCCCCCCACTGCCACCTCGATAGTGCCGTCTCAGTAGCGGCGCATCACCGTGACGACCTTGCCGTAGATCTCGACCTCCTCGGCGGTGAACACCATCGGCTCCATCGTTGAATTGGCCGGAGTCAGCGTGACCTCGGCGCCGGAGCGGCTGTAGGTCTTGATCGTGGCCTCACCGCCAGGGATGCCGGCGACCACGATGTCGCCGTTGTTCGGGTTCGCGATCTGGGTGGCCACCACGAAGTCGCCATCGAGGATGCCGAGTTCGATCATCGAGTCGCCTCGCACCCGCAACATGAAGAGTTCACCATCACCGGTGAAGTCGACCGGCACGGGGAGGAGTTCCTCGACGTTCTCCTCGGCCAGCACGTTGGTGCCGGCGGCGACATCGCCGACCAGTGGGACGTGTCGTACGGGGCGGCGCTCCATCATGGCGCCGCTGTTGACGTCGTAGCGCACCTCGATCGCGCGGGGCTTGGTGGGATCGCGGCGGAGGTAGCCGAGCCGTTGCAGCGTGTTGAGGTGACTGTGAACCGTTGACGGGGACGTGAGTCCGACCGCA
>JBBQEU010000183.1:0-4665 GCA_038321235.1 Acidimicrobiales bacterium
ACGAGGTGGCACCACTTCTTGCCCCGCCACCACCATCGGGCCTCGTCGATCAGGATCGTCACGATGCTCACCCTGCCACGGTGACTGGCACACTGACTCGATGAGCGAACGAGATCTCGAACTGGAGGTCGCCTGGCAGCAACACATCACCGCCGACCTCGCCGTGCTCGACAGGCTTCTCGCCCGTCACCGAGAGAAGCACCGGCGCTATCACACCGCCATCCACATCGGCTGGGTGATCCGTCATGTCGAGGAGCTCGCGGCGACCGAACCCGTCGACCACCTCGATGAAGTCATCGCGGCAGCGTTCTACCACGACGCCATCTACGAACCTGCCTATCCGGCGAACGAAAGGGCGAGCGCTCGGCTCGCCCGTCGCGACCTCGCGGCGCTCGGCTGGAGCGACGACCAGACCGAGCGGGTCGCGGCGATGATCGGAGCGACGGCTCACGGCGCCGGGACCCACATGGGCGACACCGCACTCCTCCTCGATGCCGATCTCGCGATCCTTGCCGCCGACCCCGATGGCTATTCGGCCTATGTCACCGGAATCCGCAGCGAGTATCGCAACGTCGACGACGACGAGTGGCGAACCGGTCGAGCTCAGGTCCTGCAGGGCTTCCTGGACCGCTCTGCCATCTACGCCACACCGTCGGCCCGGGCGCGCTGGGAGAATCGCGCCCGTGCCAACCTTGCCGCCGAACTCGCCACGCTCTCCTGATCTCGGCCGGCGGACGCTGCCGACCCGACAGCGCTGTGTCGATCAGTACGTGTCCATGTATCGCCCGACCACGAGTTCGGCCTGCTCCGACGCATCTGCATGGCCGGTGACGGCGGCGAGGAAGTGTCGGCGGTCGAGAGCTCGCACGACGACCTCGGTGAGTGTGAGCACCGACGCCGTCCGGGGGACGTCGCGCAGCAGCGCGATCTCCCCGAACGAGCCCGTTGCGCCGAGTCGGGCGACCGGTTGGCCGACCTTGGAGACCTCGACCTCTCCGGATTCGATGATGTAGAAGCGATCGCCCTCGTCTCCCTGTTCGAACACCATGTGACCAGCGGGCAGGGTCATCCGCTCCGACATCCGTGCCAGGCGCTCGATCGCGTGGTCGGGTAGCACCGAGAGCATCGGAACCGCCCGGAGTGTCTCGAGGCCGTCCGGCGCGAGCGCAATCCGGTCGACACGTTGGAGTCCTCTGATGGACACCAACACCAACGCCGTGACGCTGATCGCGATGACGAGTAGCCCGTTGCGGAGCCCGACGGTCACGATGAGCAGCGGCATCAAGGCGGCCCCGAGCGCAATACCTCCGATCGCAGCGCTGTCGAGCGCACCGAACACCCGCCCGAGCACCTCGTCGGGAACCAGTCGTTGCACGATGGTCTCACCGTTGACATCGACGAGTGAATTGCCGACACCGATGAGCATCATGGCGAGAATTGCTGACGGCAAACTGGGAACGGCCACGACCAGCAGCAACGGCGCTGCCCACAACACGACGCCGACTCCGAAGTCGCGCGAGAGTCGCCCGCGTTGCGACAGCACGAGTGCGACGGCTCCGCCGATCAAGCCCCCGACCCCGAGCGCCGCATTGATGACTCCGACACCGCTGTCCTCGAGGCCGAGGAGGTCGAGCGCGATCGCAACTTCGTACACCGCAGAACAGCCGGCAACGACCGTCTGAGCGACGTACAGCACGACGATGAGGCGCAGGTCCCGGTTGCCCAGAATGACCCGATAGCCGTCGCCGACACCAGCGAACATCCCCCCACCGACAGCGTCCGAGTCCCCCGTGTCGTCGTCGTCCCCCGAGTCCTCGGCTTCCTGGTCGGGAGCATCGTCTGACCCGGTGACCGGGCGTACGCCGAGCACCATGATCGCGGACCACGCGAAGGTCGACGCATTGAACACGAAGACTGCGCCGATTTCGGCGACTGCCAGCAGCAGGCCCCCGACTGCCGGGCCGACGAAGAACCCGATGCTGTTGATCGTGCTCGATGCGACGTTTGCTGCGGTGAGCTCGGACGGACTCTTCGCGAGGCTCGGCAAGATCGCTGCCTGTGCCGGCCGGAACACCATCCCGGCGATCCCGATGAGCACCGACAGCGCATACACGGGCAACGGCGGACCGTCGGCGATCACGATCCATGCCGATGCGAGTACCAAGACGACCCGCACGACATCGGCGCAGAACATGACGAGGCGACGATCGAACCTGTCCGCGAGCGTCGCCAACAACGGAGCGAGCACCGCCATCACCAGGTAGCGAACCACATTGATGAGCCCGAGCGCCGTGGCCCCGCCGTCGTTGTAGGCGTAGACGGAGATCGCCACCGAGAACGCCCAGTCGCCGGTCACCGAGCCGACCAACGCAAGATTGAGGCGCCGGAGCGACCGGTTCCCGAAGACGTTGGCGATGGCAATTCGCGACTCCGCCAACTGGTCCGAAACCCCCGTCATGATTCCAGCCTCCAGTACGACTCGTCGAGAAATGCATCGCCAACGTAGACGCCATCGACACACCAGAATGTGATCGTGGCAACCCCAGGAAACCTGACCCGACAACTCGCAGCGGTCGCCGACGCGCTCGGTCCCGTGTTGATGCCCGTCGAGCAACGCACACAGCTCACCGACCTCTGCGCCATGACACGATTGGCCGTCGGGGCAGCGAGCGTGTCGATCGCTCGCGTCGAGCACACGGATCTCGTGTACGAAGCGGCCGAAGGCGCCGGCGCTCAGAACGTCATCGGTCTCCGGTTGAAGTCAGATCGCGGTATCGCCGGATACGTCGCACACACCGGGCAATCGCTCGTCGTCGACGAAGTGCAGGCCGACCCTCGCTTCGCGCGCGACGTCGCCGAACGTGTCGGATACGTGCCGACATCGATCCTGGCCGTGCCGGTCGTCGTCGGCGACGAACGAGTCGTCGGTGTCGTGTCGGTGCTCGACCGCACCGTGGGCATCGGCGATCCGCTCGCCGTCACCTCGGCATGCGGGCGGGTTGCGGCGCCGCTCCTCGCCACCTCAGCGGCATTGGCACGACTCGGTCCGCTGCTGGTCAATGCGGTCGCCGATGCAGTGGCGAACGAGGAGAGAACACTCGTGCGGGCGCTCCGGCGGCTTGCAACGGACCTCCCGGAAGAGGATGCGGAGGTCGCGAGCTTTGCAGCGGTGCTGGCGGAGCTCCGTTTGCTTCCACGAGGGACCCAGCAAGCGATCGAACGCATCGTTCGTGAAGCGATCGAGCTCGCGACCCCGAGGCGCCGATGGTGACCGACACGATCCTCCCGGCGTGGTCCGAACCATTCCACCGCACCGGCGGGCCAGGGTCAGCCCCGACGCTGAACTTTGCATCCCAGGTCACGCGGCCGTGGGCGTACGGCGACGAATCGGGAAAAGGCATTCGTGTGGCCGTCGTCGACAGCGGAGTCGACGCCTCCCATCCATCGGTCGGCCGGGTTCACGAATACGTGGCGGTCGATCGCGACGACTCGACGGACACCGGCATCCGATTCGTTGCCGGTGCACACGACGACCTGTACGGCCACGGCACCGCCTGCGCCGCCATCATCCGCGAGCTGGCGCCCCAGGTCGAGTTGATCTCGGTCAGGGTCCTCCGCGATGACCTGAAGGGAAGTGCTGCCGCGTTCGCCTACGGGATGGAGTGGTGCATCGAGCACGGCGTCGACATCATCAACGTGAGCATGTCGACGGCCAGCGAACGGTGGGCAGAGACATTCTGGGAACTCGTCGATACGGCGGCGTTCGCGAACGTGCTCGTCGTCGCTGCGATGAACAACGAGCGCAAGCGAACCATCCCGAGCGAACTCGCAGGCGTGTTTTCCGTCGCGTGTGCCCCTGGCACCGACCGCGAACAGATCTGGTGCAACCCGGCAGGTCCCGCTGAGTGGGGGGCTGCGGGCATCGACGTGGATGTCGCGTGGTTGAACGGCGCAACGATCCGCACGACCGGGAACTCGTTTGCGGCTCCGGTGATCGCTGGTCATCTGGCGCGCATCCGAGCTGCTCACCCCCGCACGAACGCCTGGCAGGCCAAGACCGTCCTGGCGCAATTGGCCACCAACGCGCCGCCTCCCTGATCGTGGGAACGTGCTCGCGCCGATGGGCACCGGCCCGCCGCCGATGCCCACCCACGCCAATTGGTCAGGGTCAGCGACGAGTCCGATGGCCCTCGGCCTCGTCGTCGAGGCCCTCGGCCGGGCGGACGGCCGCCTTCTTGCCGGCCTGATCGCTCTCTTCCACCATCATCAACCGGCGGTGGCCCTCGGCCGTCTCGGTGTCGATGTTGCGGTTCACTTCGTTGTCTCGGCGGTTTGCCATGATCACTCCCTTGGTCGTGGGCAGGTGCCCCTGTTGTTGTATCGAATCATGCACGAAACTGCGGCCCCGAAAAGTCAGCCGCCTGACATTCGCGGAACGTATTCGAATCGGCCGCCCGCAGACATCGCCCGCAGGCGCAGGGCGTGCTCGTCGAGGATGTGGACGGTGCGCCCGGTGATGGCGACGAGCCCTGCACGCTCGAGCGATCGGCCGACCTGGTTCACGGTCTGGCGCGCCCCTCCGATGAGCTGGCCGAGCTCGGACTGGGTGAGCGGCATCTTGAAGGTGGTCCGTCCCTGCCGCTCGGATTCCTTCAGGAGGTACTT
>JBBQEU010000184.1:0-4446 GCA_038321235.1 Acidimicrobiales bacterium
AGCGACCTCGGCCATCTCGGCCTCGCCACCGGGTTGCTCGCCCTGGTCGAGCAGCGTCGCGGGGACATGCTCGCTGCCCGCGCCCGCTACTCGACGGCCACCGGGCTGCTGCGCGACACCGAGTTCGAAGCAATGCTGCCGCACCTGCAACTGCGACACGCCCATCTCCTCGCCGCGCTCGGCTACGAAGCACCATGCCGGTCGATCATCGCCACCTGCAGTGGTGGCGACGGCGACAGCCCCGTCGTCGAGCACCTGGCCACATCGACGCTCGGACTGCTCGAGCTGACGATCGGCGACTGCGACAGAGCGGCCCAACTGCTCGGGGGCGCCGAAAGGATGCTGTCGGCGATGCAACTCGACGAACCCGGCTACATCACCCAGACCGGCGACCTCGTGGAAGCGCTGTGGAGGCTGCGCCGAACCGACCAGGCCCGTGACGTCCTCGAGCGCTATGCCCTCCGCGCCGAGGCCGTCGGTCGACACTCGTCGCTGGCCATCGTCTGGCGCAGCCGTGGCCTGCTCGGCGACGAAGCGTCGATCGACGAACACTTCGATCTCGCCCACCACTCTCACCGCCTCGCGCCCGACCGATACCAGCAGGCCCGCACCGATCTCTGCTGGGGGATGCGCCTGCGCCGCGCACGCCGCAAGCACGACGCCCGCGCTCCGCTGCGTAGCGCGCTCGGCGCGTTCGAGGCGATGGGCGCGTCACCGTGGGCGGCGCGAGCAGCCGCCGAGTTGGCTGCGTGCGGAGAACGGCGCCGTACTGCGTGGGCAGCGGTCGACGAGCTCACACCACGCGAACTGGAAGTCGCCGTTGCCGTCGCCGACGGAGCGACGAATCCCGCCGCAGCTGCAGCGCTGTGCATCTCGGTCCGCACCATCGAGGACCACCTCACCCGCATCTACCGCAAGCTCGGCATCGAGGGGCGCCACGGACTGCCTGCAGCGCTGGCCCGACCCGGTCACTCACCGGCCGCCGCCAGTACCTGAGCCATTGCTGCTTCCAGCTCGGCGTCGTCGACATTGGCACCCAGCACGATGTCGCCCATGATCCACAACACGAACGTCCGCTCGCCCGACAGGACCGCCAGCACCGGGCCTGAATGGAAGGCCTCGTCGCCGAGTCCGTCGACGGTGGAATCCACACCGAAGATCTCCTTGACCCCAGCGAATTGCTCAATAGCTTCGGAGAACACGGAGGTGCTCACCGTGAGGCCGACATAGGCGGTCGAGGCCGGATCGATCGGCGACACCTCGCACTCTGCCCCGGCACCATCTTGCTCGATTGTCGGTGCTCCCATCGGTTCCCCGACCAGCCCTTCGATGTCGACCTCGGCGAGCCACGAACACGCCAACCCCTCTACGGCGGCAGCGTCATCGACTGGCGCCATCATCGATCCCAGCGCAGCAAGTGCCTCGCGCATGGCGACCTCGAGTTCGGGTTGCGTGGCTCCCCCAATGCCGAGTTCCCTCCAGCGCACCACGCCGAGGCTGACCAACGTGTTCTCGGCGAGCACGACCAACGTGGCGCCGGACGCGAATGCAGCATCGCCCAGACCCTCGATTTCAGCATCCACCCCGAACAAACGCTGGCTGTTCTCATAGTTCGCAGCCGGCGCATTGCTCGACACGTCGAATGTGATGCGGCCCCTCGACTCACGACCCAGCGACGGCACCGTGCACCCCCCGCCGGACTCATTCGGCTTCGACGCCGGCAGCCCAGCGGGCTCACCCAACAATGCATCGAGATCCACCGTGACCAACGCTGCGCACGCGTCGAAAACGCCGTCGGCCACCGTGGTTTCGATGCTCGAATCAGTCGTCGGAGTCCTCCCTTCGGAGGTCGACGTCGACGGCAGTGTGGTCACCTCACCTTGGGCGGCAGCCACCGTTGCTTCGGCTGTCGGCACCGACACATCCCCCTCGGACCCGGCGCTGTCCGCGCCGCACCCCGTCAACGCAAGCATCCCTGCCACCCCGACCCATCCACGAGTCCACCTCATCAGTTGTCCTTTCTCATGGCCCGACCGCCACGATGACAGCGCAAGCAGTGCGAGGCATCCGGGAGCCACCCCGCAACGTTCGATCAGGTCAGATACCCGCGGTGCGTGCGCCTCACAGATTCAGCGTCTCGTCCGAAGCTCTGATCACCCACAGCGGTGCAACGAATGCCCTCTTCCGTCGACACGACGACGGACGCGCCTCGGGAACACGAATCCCGTCCCTGAGCGGCGTTGTCGGGTGGGAAGCTCAGGGAGCGGTGTACGCCCAAGAAAAATGCACCTCATTTTGCTGACCCAATGTCCCGTTCGAGAGGGCAAGGACGTAGAAGCCGTCACTCCCGTTCACGAAGTTGACCCCGCCCGACAAGTTGCTGACACGTGAGAAACGCGAGAGGTAGATGCACACCTTGCCCGGAGGTGACGTGGGGGCTGCGACGGTGCCTGTGCACGTAGCATCGTCGTCGATAGTCGCAGGGAACGCGTCTGTGCCGAAGTTGACGTTGCCGGCGTTGGTGACGGCCGGTGTGGCCTTACCCGGGAACGGAACGTAAACCACAACGGGTGCGCTGTCACTGGTAATGGTATCTACCCAGATCATCGAACCGGTCACGGTCTGCCCCGAGGGGATCGGGTCCCAGGCCGAGAACCCACGAGGACCAACCGAACCTGCCGGGCCGGTCGCACCGGTCGGACCGGGTGCACCGGTTCCGGCGACCATGTAGCCGACCACGTCGATCAACACTTCGGTGGTCGGTCCGGCCTGGCCGAACGCGTCGAAGGTGATGTCGATCTGTCCGGCGTTCGCTCCAGCTGTTGGCAAACCCACCTGCACCGAATTCGGCACGATGTCGCCAGCTGTGAAGTTCAACGACGACGTCGAGGGTGCCCCTGTCGCGTCACCCGGACGCACCGACAAGAATCCGTTCGCCGAAGGTGACACGACCGTCACGTTCAACAACACACCCGTCGAACCGGCCGGGACCGCTGAACCGGTCACCTGCAACTTCTGTGACACCGCCGACACGAACGGACCCGGCAAGCCGATGTTCACCGGGTCGCGCGTGTCCAGAATTCGGACAGGGTCGATCGTCACCATCGACGACGGAACACTCGACGCCGCCTGCACCGCGAACATCCCACCACCACCGAGCGTGACTGCGACAGCAGCGCCGATCGCCGCCCATCGCGACCTCCACAGACGACGACTACCAACAGAATCCATGATCCCTCCTCAGGTTCAGGTGGCCGTTCTCATGGCCCGACCGCCACGATGACAGCGCAAGCAATGCGAGGCATCCGGGAGCCACCCCGCAACGTTCGATCAAGCATCCTCCGCAACCGTCGAAATCGAGCGATCGACCGTGGCATGGATCTCGTCGCGACGGGGTACCACGTCGCCATGAAAACGATGATCGGATTCTCAGCAGGCGTAGCGACCGGTATGTACCTGTCGTCCAAGATGTCGCAACGACAACGAACCCAACTCGCAACGCGCACCTCGAAGACGCTGCGCCGGACGACCGAGGCCGTGAAAGAGTCGACAGTCGGCGAATCGGTGGCGAACAATGTGGCGAAGGTCACGAATGCCGCCAGCGAACGTGTCGCCGAAGCCGTCGACGACGCGGGAGCGCGCGCCGCAACTGCGGTCGAGACCAACGGCGCTGACGAACACCATCGGGACCATCAGACCGCAACCCGCTGAGCGCTGTCAGGAGGGCTCACCGACCGTCCCCTCCGACGCCCACCGTCCGAACCGACGAAGTTGACCCAGCGAGCACGTGACGGGCACCAGCAGCTGCGATCAGCGCGCGTTCATCTCTGGTTTCGAAGGGGCATCGAACATGGAACATTTCGTCGTCGTCACCGTATTGGGTGTGGCGGTGCTCGGCGGGGCCGTACTCCCCGGCCCGTTGCGCCGATTCCCGCTGTCGCTGCCGATGATCGCCGTCGCCGCGGGAATGGTGTTGTTCTCTCTGCCAGTCGGCCTCGATGGCCCACGGCCGGGCGCCGACGATGACATCGCAGAACGGCTGACCGAGCTGGTCGTCATCGTCTCGCTCACCGGCACCGGTCTCAAACTGAGTCGGCGCGTCGGGTGGCGCAGTTGGATGACGACCTGACGGTTCCTCGCGATCACCATGCCGTTGACCCGACCGACTTCCTCAACGATTTACTCGCCGATGACCACGACGAGTGAAACGGGTGACCCTGCGTCCTGGAATTGCAGCTCGGGGCACAACGGGCCCCAGACTCAGCGCATAACAACACGCCGAAACGGCCGCTCGACCCGCACAGAACCGGCATTATGCACGGTTGCCGCAGGCGGTCGGAGGTGCCGTCAGGTTTATATCCCATCCGATATTGCTCGGTGTTCGCTCCGGGGTTCGGCCAGCCCACTCGGCTCGGTTTACAGGTCGATGCCGAGTTCGATTGAGTG
>JBBQEU010000185.1:0-4442 GCA_038321235.1 Acidimicrobiales bacterium
GCAGCGCTCGACATCGGCGGCGACTGGTACGACGCCATCGAACTCGACCAGAACCGAGTGTTGGTCGTGGTCGGCGACGTATCAGGGCGCGGGTTGAACGCCGGCACGGCGATGGCGTCGCTGCGATTCGCGATCCGCGCCTTCGCCAGCAGCGGCGACGAACCTTCCAAGATCCTGAGCGGCCTCACCCGACTCCTCGACGTCGAACGCGACGGGCATTTCGCGACCGTGTTGTGCGCGACCGTCAGTGTTCGTGAGCGAACCCTGACGATTGTCAACGCCGGCCACCCCAGCCCGTTGGTCATCGACGCAGCCGGGACTCGCTTCCTCGCTACCGACGTCGGACCGCCGATCGGCGTCACCCGCGGCGCCACATACGACTCCGTGACCCACCGCCTGGAGGTCGGCTCGACGCTGCTCTTTTTCACCGACGGACTGTTCGAACGGCGCGGCGAATCCATCGACACCGGACTCGAACGGCTACGGCGAGCCATTCCCGAGAGTCGTGTGGGCCTCGACGCTCTGCTCGACGGACTCGTCACGACGCAGATCAACCCCGACACACACGACGACAGCGCAATGCTAGGAGTGCAATGGACGACGCACCAGACGACCTGACCGCCGAAATCATCCTCAACGGTGACGACAAGGCGGTCATCCTCATCGCTGGGGAGATCGACGCATCGACGAGCGGCATTCTCACCCAGGCAACCCACGACGCCACAGCGCGTGGAGCAACCCGACTCGTCTTGGACTTGTCCGCAGTGTCGTTCATGGACAGCTCCGGTCTCGCAGCACTCATCACCACTCGCTCGGTCGCCATGACGACGCTCAGGCATCCTTCGTTCGCAGTGTGGCGGCTCTTGGAACTCACCGGCCTCACGAACACGTTCGACGTCGAGTCATGATCGGCTCCATCACACTGGACCGAGACCTGGCGAGCGTGAAGCAGGCCCGGCGGTTCGTTGCGGACCATCTCGAAGGGCAGGACGCTCAACTCGTCGACGATGCGACACTGATGGTCTCCGAACTCGTCACGAACGCAATCCGCTACGGCACCGGACCGTGCGACCTGACGATCGAACTCACCACCCAGGCAGTACGAATCGACGTACGCGACACCGCAACAGCAACACGTGCGCTGAGGTCGCCGTCACCCGATGACGCCTTCGGTCGAGGCCTACGCATCGTTTCCGATCTCGCCGACGATTGGGGAATCGACTCGACTCTCGGAGCCGGCAACACCGTCTGGTTCAGCATCCAACTACGCACCACACACGTCGCAGATCAACTGTCATCCACCGCCGGCAACGACATCAGCAATCCTCCGCCAACGCGCTCGATCAATCAGGAATCCATCTCCGCCCTCTGCAACGAGCGTGGGGCAGCGCCCACGTCGAGGTCGTCGAGGAACATTGGATGGTCCGAAGGCGTGGATCACGTCGTCGTGGATGCCGTGCTCGCGAGAGCTCGATGCCGTGTTCGCCAGCACTCGTCGCTTGATGGACGACCCTGGCCGACGAAGCGGTCAGTCGCTCTCGCAGCCGACGCCATCGTGGTCGTCGTCGAATCCGTGACGGTCGGGAGCGAGCACAGCGAATCGACGCTCGTCGACGTCGCCGCAGTCGACATCCGGTCCACCGATCGGCAGGCACAGGTCGGGGTACGACGGATCACAGTCGGCGACTGGCGCGGCAGCAGCTGCGGGTGCTGCGTCGATCGATGACTGTGCTGCAGTCCAGTTCCAGTGGATGATCGCAAGCGCGGCGGGGTCGATGCGTCCGAGCTGACTGCACACGTCCGAGAGGGCTCCCTCGGACTGGCCGGCTGCATCCCAGCGCGCCTGGGCGGTGGCGTCGCCCACGTAAGCGCCGAACTTCGTCGACTCGACGCACGACGTGACCTGTTCGGGCGGGGGAACGGCTTCCAATTCCATGTTCGCGTCCGCCGCCGCGACACCCACCGGGTCGTAGCTGGTGGTGTTCGGTTCCTTGCATCCCGACGCAAGAACGCCGATGACCACCACCGACACGAACGCGGCGCAACGCATGCTGGATCATCGGAGGCGACCTGGCGGAACTTGAGCGACGACGATCGATCGATTGGGAAACAAGGTGGTCGCGCAGGGACCGAACGGTCGGCTACTCGGCGTTGATCGCCGGGTTGTTCTGCGCTCTGCCTTCACGCCCACGCGCCTGCGGTCGAGTGAAACTCGCTCGGTTCGGCGTAGGGCCGCCTGCGAGGATGGTCGGCCGTGAGGGACGAGTTCGCGACGCCCGATCGGGCGACCTTCTTCGAGGTGAACCGGACGCGGCTGCGGGCGTGGTGCTGGGGCGCTCCGGCGGCCCCGCCGGTCGTGCTCGTCCACGGGGCCTACGACCACGGTCGCGCGTGGGACAGCTTCGCTCCTCGACTGGTGGAGCTCGGGTTCCACGTGGTCGCGATCGACGTGCGAGGCCACGGCGACTCGGGGCGACTGTCGTCCGGGATGGCGTGGAGCGCGTGCACGATCGACCTGTGCGAGCTTGCTCGTGTGTTGGCACCGGCGCCTGACACGCCGATCGGAATGATCGGGCACTCGATGGGCGGTGGCCAGATCCTCACCGCCGCGGCCACGATGCCCGAACGCTTCGCCTGGCTGGTCAACCTCGACGGACTGGGCCCGCCGGCCGACGGATTCGTCCACGATGGCATCGTCGACGTGGCCACTCGAAGCCTTGACGAGATCGACAAGTCCCGTAGCCGCCCGGCGCGGCCGTGGGCGTCACGCGACGATCTCGTCGAGCGTCGCGGAGCGATCAACGTCCGTCTCCCCCGCCCGTTCCTCGAGCACCTGGTCGAGCACGGCACCCGCGAGGTCGACGGCGGGTTCGTGTGGAAGTGGGATCCAGCGTTCCGCACCGGGGTCCCCGACGGGTTCTCGCTCGATCTGATCCTCGCCCAGTACCGCCACGTCACCGCACCCACACTCGTGCTGATCAGCTCCGAGGAGGATGCCTGGACCGAGGTACACGACGAGGAGGCCGAGCGGCGAGTGGCAATGCTCGCCGACGGGCGGCTGGCGTCGGTGCCCGGTGCCGGCCACTACGTGCACGTCGAACAACCCGACTTCGTGCTCGATCGCATCACCCGGTTCCTCGACGAGATCGGCGCCCGTGCGTGACCGACCTCCTTGTCCTCCACGACCTCGGTGCTCCGGGTGGCGGCGAGTGGGCTGCCGCGTTCGCCGGCTGGCCCGGTCGCGTCCTTGCACCCGACCTGCCAGGCCACAACGAGACGCCACCTCCGGTTGGCGGCAACTACGAGACGGGCGACGCGGTGTACGCGGCGCTCGACCTGCTGCGCACCGACGCTTCCGACGAACTCGTCGTCGTGGGCGTCGGCCACAACGGCGCAGCAGCCCAGATCCTCGCGCTCGGCGGTCGGGCGGCAGGACTGGTGCTGGTCGACGGATTGGGTGGTCCGTGGCTCGGCCCCGTCGAAATCGACGTGCGCATGCGCGAGATGCGCAGACGGATCCTGACGACGCCCGGCGCGATGTCCGAACCCGCGCCCGGCGCGACCGACCCCCGCGCGACGATGGTCGTCGGTGCCGCCGACCGGGAATTCGCCGTCCGTCAGGCCGAGGCGCTGGCGTTTCCTGTCCTGCTGGTCGAGACGCCGTCGTCGCCCACCCCCGACACCGACGACCTTGTCGGCCACTTCGCCCAGGCGACCCTGACGCGCATCGACACACGCGACCCGGTAGGTACTGCGAGCATCGTGCGGTCGTGGTGGGCGAACCGTTGACCACGAGAAGCCGCTGAGGCTCGGGGCGTCCTCCCAGCGCAGGCCGAGCGCCTCGCCCCACGCATGCCCGTGGTGGCCAGCAGCGCGAACGCCATCGACAGCCGCTCCCCCGCCCGTCATGGCGGGCCTGAACGACCCCGTCACGGAGTGCTCGCTCGGACTCGGCCGCGCCAGGAACGCATTGCGAACGCCATCGAGAATCTCTTGTGCAGTACGGGGCATCGTGATCACCTGGAATTTCGGTCGTGCCAGCATGGCGCGGATCCTGTCGTCGTCGTGGACGCCGTTCTTGCGAGCGCTGGTGGCAATCAGTGACGCATCACGACGACGACGACGACGAGTAACGGCACCTCGGGGATGCTCGGCACGGGCTGACGGGCGCCGCTAAGGCATGAAATAGTCCGGCTGGCTTGCATCCGCCACCCTCGCAGACTTCGACGGTTGGCCACGCTGGCTTTGGCTGTTCCGACGACTACTCTGACCCACGTGTCCGATACGCCGGCGCGGCTGATGATCTCCGAGAGCGAAGACCAGACGTTGATCCTGGTCGGTGAGCTCGATGCCCACTCGTCGCCGCAGCTTGCCAGTTCGCTCGAATCGCTCGACCCAGCACGTGTGATCACCCTGGACATGTCGTTGCTCGAGTTCATGGA
>JBBQEU010000186.1:0-4359 GCA_038321235.1 Acidimicrobiales bacterium
GCCGGGCGGAGAGGCAGATCGTTGATGGTGGGTACTGTGGACCGACGTCATCGGGGACTGGAATCGACCGGCTCGGCGTGGGCGGGCGCTGGCACTGGTGGGCTGCGCCTGCGCCGCATGATCAGCAGCGCCCCGACGACAACGAAGGCCAACGCCCCCGTGATCGCGAGACGGAACGCGCCGCTGGCAGCGAGCCCGTCGATCTGGTCCTGTGTCGATGCGAGGGTCGCCAGAGCGGCGTCATTGTCGCCCTGCTCGACCTGCGCGCGAGCCCGGTCGAGGTCGCCCTCGATTTCGGATCCCCACCGGCCGATCGTCGCCATGATGCCCGCGGTCGCTCCCAACTGCTCGTCGGCGTCGATGATCTGCTCCAGCGCTGCGAGTTGATCGGCTGCAACGCCGAGCCCGCTGGCGAAATCGTCCACACCATCGACGGTGCCGAGTTCTGGTGGCGAGGCGTTGGCCGTCGTTGCACGGTCGTCGATGTCCCCGACCCGCTCCTGGAGCTGTCCACCGATCGCGATCGACTCGTCGAGGATCGCGATCGGTTCGGTGAAGTCGACACCGCTCGGCGATTGCCGGGGCGCTCGGGCGTAGGCATCACTCGCCCGGTCGGGTTCGTCGACGCCGACCGATTGTTCGATCGATTCGAGCGTGGCGCGACGCGCCAGGACGGCGTCGGCTCCGATCAACCCGTCGATCACATCGTCGATCTCCCACAACTCGAGGCTGTTGCGCATCCCAACGGGAAGCGCCCAGGGCAGGCTCCGACCGGCGAGCCCCGACACGTCGACAACGGCCCGATCGCGTCGTTCGATCAGCACACCGTCATCGGTGCCGACGACGTGCGCCCGGAACAGGTCACCGACACCGCTCGCACCGCCGACCTCGACGAACATGTCGTAGACACGCTTCCAGTCCTGCTCGGGCCGTTCGCCGGGAACTCCGGCGGCGTAGGGGCTCACGCCGCTGCGAAGCGAGTCGGCGACCCCGTCGGTGCGGTCGAAGCCGATGTCCTCGACAAGCCTCGCGAGTACCCAGAACGACGTGGCGTAGCCGTACTCCTCAGCGGCCCGTTCGCTGCCGACGCCGCCCCAATCGGTCAGTGGTGCTGCGGCGGGATCGTCGGCCCCTGGTTCAACCGGTGTGCGAGCGTCATCGCCGTCGCGGCGGACGAGCTCGGCGGCGTACACCTGGGCGAGGCCTTCGGTGAGCCAGCGTTCGGTCGACATCCTCCCGTTGAACCACGCGTGGGCCAGCTCGTGGTAGATCGTGTCGGCGTCGAGCGCCTCGCCGACGGCGATCTCGCTGCTCTGTGCGTCGAACCACCCGGCGTAGCCGCGCAGATTCGGCTCGACCGTCTGGCGTACGCCGAAGCTGCCCTCGACCGGCCAGATGCTGCCGATCAGCTCCTCGAGCGCCGGAATTCCCGCTTCGACGCGTGCGGCGGCGAACTCGGCCCATTCCGGATCGTCAGGCCACGACCGAAGCGAGATGTCGACCCCGTCGACGTCGAGCAATCTCGAGACGAGGCGATCGTCGTTGGCCATCCCGACGGTGATCCGGACGTCCCGGTTCACCCCCGACCGCGCGTAGACCACGGTGCCGAACTCGTCGGGTGCGCCGACGTCGAAGCCGGTGAGATCCGTGAATTCGTCGAACTCGTAGCCGAACGGTTGCGAGATGCGCAGCGTGACCAGTCCCTCGTCGCCGAGCCCGAGCGCGACGAAGCCGGCGTAGGCCTCGTTGACGCGCCAGGGCACCGGGTTGCGTGGAGGTGCGCCGAGGTGGTCGTAGGTGACCCGCAGCGTCGTTGTTTGGCCGCTGAACAGCGGTGGATCGAGTGGGAACCGGTATGTGGAGAAGGCAGGGAACTCGGGATCGGAGATCAGTTCGCCCGCGAGCACGCTTCCGTCGCGGGTTGCAACGATGTTCTCGGCGCCGAGCGGCACGGCAACGAAGTACCGTTCGAAGAACGTGCGGCTGATGGCGTTGTCCTCCACGCGATCCGTGGTCACGTTGCGCAGCGTGATGTCGATCGTCACCCCCACGACGCCACGGCCAGGGTCGAACTCGAAGGAGTTGACCGACTGCTCCTCCAGCCCGTTGTCGGAACTCTGAGCGGCCACACGGGCCTCGCCGATGGCGATCGTGGATGTGCCGAGGGCAACCACGATCAAGCAACACCACCTGAGCATCTGACGCATCCCGCCAGTTTCGCCGCTCCGCCTCGTTCGCACACGACAGTCGGTGTCGTGCGACGGGTTGGTGGTCGAGACCGGCGTCGATCCGGTGACCCCACGCTTTTCAGGCGTGTGCTCTGCCAACTGAGCTACTCGACCGTGTTGGCATCGAATCTGGCGTTCGACACCGGTGTTCTCACAGAAAAGCCACCCGCCATCTTGCGACGACGAGTGGCCCCCTGCTGCGGTCCCGACGGGACTTGAACCCGCGACCTCCGGCTTGACAGGCCGGCGTGAACTCCAGACTTCACCACGGGACCAGATATGTATTCAACGCAATTGCGTCGCACCCCCAACGGGATTCGAACCCGTGCCGCCACCTTGAAAGGGTGGTGTCCTAGGCCACTAGACGATGGGGGCCTGAAGGCAATGGCCTTGTCTCGTTGAGAGCGTCCTGAATCTAGCAGCGGCCCTCCGACAATCCACCAGGGGATCCGTGATGCCGATCCTGTCTGCCCTCCATGGACACGGCGCGGCACCCGTCGTCGGCGACGAGTGAACCCGCTCAGCCGACTGTGGTCGACACGGGCCGAGTGATCTCGACGAACGGGTCGCGATCGGTGAGCGCTGCTCGTGCCCGCAGTTCGGACGGCACCCGGGGGATCAGCATGCCGTACGGCGCGGCGTTGTACAGGTGGTGGATCCGGTGGGCCTCGGCCAGGTGGTCCAGCGTCGCGATACGGCGCGAACCGAACAAGCCGAGTCGCCGATGGATGTAGCCGTCGTGCACGAGCGCATACGCGATGCCATAGAGCGTGATCCCGATCCCGAGGGGTACGAGCGCGGTGAGGTCGGTGTTGAATCCGAGCCAGAATCCGAGCATCACGATCGACGCGAAGACCACCGGGAACCAGTCGTTACGTTCCCATCCCGGCTTCCTGCTCGCACGATGGTGGCTGCGGTGGAGCCACCTGCCGACACCGTGCATCACCCAGCGATGCGTTGCTGCGGTCAGCGGCTCCATGAGCACGAATCCGCCCACGGCGATCAGCACGAACTCGATCGATGACACAATGCGCAGGCTATCCGAGCCCAGCCTCCCGAGGCTGGGCTGGGAGACACGCAGCTTGCGAGCGGATCGCTCTCACAGCGGCTGCACGAATGGGGCTCAACCGGCGTACGTGGCGAGCGCTTCGGCGAGCGTTGCCTGCATCACGCCGTGTTCGCGTGAGACGGCATCCAGCCATTCGGGCCGGAACACGCTGGCGACGGTGATCGGCTCGTCGAGGTCCGACCCGGCGAGCGCCAGACGCACGAACAGCGTTGCGTAGTCAGGGGGGCGGAGGTCTCTTCCCAACTCGACGAGTGCGTACGGGTCGGGTGTGGTGGAGTTGGTCGGCAGAGAGAAGAAGCTCTGCGACGTCGGCCCGGTGGGTCCACCGGCGAGGCCGGGGCCATCGACGAGGATCGCGCCGTGCACCTGCGCAGCGCGGGCCCCTGCGATCTGGATGGCGATGTAGGCGCCGAGCCCGCGCCCGACGACGGTGATCGCCCGGGCCGGGTCACCCTCGGTCAGCGAATTCAGCGCAGCGTCGGCGTCGCCGAGGAGCAACTCGGCGGTGTACCCGCCACCACGTGGAACCGTGGAGGCGCCATGGCCGGTGAAGTCGAGTGCGGCCACCGGCCCCGGCCAACTGTCGACCCACCGAGGAGCACTGCGCGGCGCGGCCTCGCCCAGACCGTGCAGGATCAGCAGCGGACGTCCGCCAGCAGCAGTGGCAGCACGTAGATGGTGCAGCGCCAACTCGACCTTTCCGTGGCGGAGCATGGTGATGGCGTCGAGGCTCACGAACCGGCTCCTGACGATGCGGCGCCGGGCTCGCCGACGAAGTCGAGGACCATCGCAGCGACGAACTCGGGTTGCTCGATGTGGACGAAGTGGCCGACGTCGTCGAGGATCTCGCATCGGCCGTCGAACGGCATGTACGGCAAGACCTTCTCCGGCGGGGTGCCCCACCCCATCTCCTCCATCTCACGACCGAGGATGCCGAGGAACGGCATCGGCAGTCCGGGAAGCCTCATCAGCGTCCACTCCGGGCGCCACGGGCCGAACCCGCCGAAGCGCATCGATGGGTCGATCTTCCAGCGCCACCCGTCGTCGGATTCGAAGCCGCCG
>JBBQEU010000187.1:0-4179 GCA_038321235.1 Acidimicrobiales bacterium
AACGTGGTGTCTCGCACCCAGAGCGGGCGACGGCTGCACCCGGACGACGCCGTCAACGCCGCCCTCGTCAACCACATCCGCCGCGTGGTCTACGACTCGTCCGGCACCGTGATCGACCTCGGCCGCCGCTCACGGTTGTTCCGCGGATCGTCGCGCGACGCCGTGATGCTGCTGCTCACCATGTGCATCTGGATCGGATGCGACCAACCCGTCGCCTGGTGCGACGGCGACCACTCGCTCGGCTGGAAGGCCCACGGCGCCACCGTTCCGAGGAACGGCCAACCGCTGTGCAACGGCCACCAACACCTGAAGGAGACCGGATTCCAGGTCTACCGAGACCTCTGCGGCCACTGGCACATCATCGACCCCGAGGGCAACGAAATCGCCTGATCGGCGGCTCGATCAGGCTCGCCACTCGGCGACGAGGAAATTACCGAGACCACCGGGGTCGAGCAGCGCCTCGGCTTCGCTGACGCGGCTGCGCATCTTCATCGCCTCGAGGCCGGGGCGGGCCGCCTGTTCTTCCCAGATCCGCTTACCCTCGGCGACCAAATCGCCGACGCCCCACAGCTGCAGGAACTGAGCTTGCGACCGCACGGTGTCGGGCTCGGGCAACTGGTCGATCGGCACGTCGATCGTGATGTCCTGTGTGCCGGGAGCCGCCAGGTAGTGGTCGCCGCGTTCGTTGCCTCGGTACGTGCGCAGCCAGTCGCGGTACGGACGCCCGGCGAGCATCGCGGTGATCGGTGTGGCGTAGTCGATCATGACCACCGAACCGGCCCGCACCATCCGGCGAGCTTCCTGCACGAACGCCGCCGCCTGGTCGACCAGCGGTGCACGAGCCCCGAACTGGGCGGTCGTCGGCAGGAACGACGGCGCCGGATCGATCGGCGCGGACAGCAACTCGATGAAACGTCCATCGGAGCCGACATCGACGAACGCCTCGCGCCAGCCGAGGTCGAACACGGCCAAGCAGAACGGCAGATTGTCGAGCAACTCGTTGGCAATCACGACGCCGTCGAACGGCTCGGCCGGGAACGTCGCGACGGACTCGACAAGATCTGGATGGCGCTCTCGCTGGCCCGCGGAGATCTCGACCGCCACGTACCGCAGCGCGTGGCCGCATTCCGGCCGCGCGGCGAGCACCGACCGGGCCAGCGTGCCGGGTCCGGCGCCGGCATCGACGACGGTGAACACCTGCGGTCGTCCGATGCGATCCCACTCCGCATCGAGATACCGGGCGACGACCGCTCCGAACAGCGGACCGACCTCGGGTGACGTGATGAAGTCGCCACGGCGACCAGCTGAGCCTCCGTCGGTCTTCGTGTAGAACCCCTCGGCCCCGTAGAGCGCGAGCTCCATGAACCGCTCGAACGGAATCGGCCCAACAGCAATGATCTCGTCGCGAATCTCGTCCGTCATCGCTCACGTCCAGCCGAATGCGTGAACAAATGGGTGCGTGAGCACACCATTTGTTCACGCGTTGCGCGGTCAGCCGGAAAACGCTCCGGTCAAGGCGTCAAGGGCGCCCACGCGAGCGACGATGTTCGGGAGCACACCGACGACGATCGTGCCGATCACCGTGATGGCGAGCGCAGCGACGACGGGAGCGGGCGGGTGGACGGGGCTGACGTCGCCGTCGGGAGCCTCGTCCATCCACACCACGCGGAGCACACGCATGTAGTAGGCCGCGGCGATCACGGTATTGACCGCAGCGATCGCCGCGAGCACGTAGGCAGCGGTGGTGCCGGCGTCGAGCACGGCCTTGAAGGCGTTGAACTTGGCGAACCAGCCGCCGAGCGGCGGGATGCCGGCGAGCGACGCGAAGAAGATCGTCATCGCCACGGCGAGGCCGGGGGCGTAGCCGAACAGGCCACCGAACGATGAGATCTCGCCGCTGCGGGTCTTGCGCGACACCGCGATCACGATCGCGAACGCACCGAGGTTCATGAAGGCGTAGACCAGCAGGTACACCATCACTGCGTTCATCGCCGAGCCGGTGGCGTCGGAATTCCCGGCGAACGCCAGCGGCATCAGGATGAATCCGCCCTGGCTGATCGAGGAGTAGGCGAGCATGCGCACGATGTTGGTCTGGCGCAGTGCGAGCACGTTGCCGATGGTCATCGTGAGCGCCGCCATCACCCACAACAGCGGCCCGTACACCGCGTCGGCTCCGGGGAAGGCGACGAAGATCAGCGTCATCAAGGCCACGAATCCGGCCGACTTCGACGCCACCGAGAAGAAGGCGGTCACCGGCGTCGGGGCGCCTTCGTAGGTGTCGGGTGCCCACTGGTGGAACGGCACCGCTGAGACCTTGAAGGCGAACCCGCAGATCACGAACACGACGGCAACGACCTCGAGACCGATGAGGTCGCCGTCGGCGAGCGACGCTCCGATGTCGGTGAGCAGCGTCGAGCCCGTCACACCGAACAGCAGGCTCATGCCGTACAGCAGCACCGCCGACGCGAAGACTCCCATCAGGTAATACTTGATGCCCGCTTCGTTCGACTTGCGGTTGCGCTTGTTCCAGGCGGCCATCATGTAGCCCGGAATCGAGAGCAACTCCAGCGCCACGAAGATGCTCACGAGATCGCGAGACGACGCCATCATCACCATGCCGAGCACGCTGCACAGCATCAGCACGTAGAACTCACCCTGGTAGTAGCCGCCCTCTTCGAGTTCGGTCTGACTCATCAGCACCACGACGTAGGCCGCGAGCAGGAACAGCCCCTTGAGCACGAGTGCGTAGTCGTCGATCACGTAGCGACCGTCGAACAACGACCGGGTGTCATCGCCGATCACCGCCAGCGTCACGACGGGCACGAAGGCTGCGAGCAGCACGAAGCCGGTGATCGTGGAGATCAACCACTTCTTGGCCTCTGCCAACTGCAGGTCGAGCGCCAGGATCAGGTTGATCCCGATCGCGAGCACGAGCTCGGGCGCGACGGCATGCCAGTCGATCGTGGGCGACACCCAGTCGCCGGCTTGGGCAAGGAACGTGGCGAGCATCAGCCCAACGTCTCTCCGAGGCGGCGCACCATCTCGGTGACCGCCGGGTCCATCACCTTGAACATCAGTTGCGGATACACACCGAACACCACGATGGCGATCAGGAACGGCGTCCAAGCGATCCACTCGATCATGGTGACGTCGTGGATCTCGTCGTGATCGTCCTGATCGTTGGCGGCCGAGCTCAACGAGTGGGCGACGCCGCCGGTGTGTCCGCCGCCGTGGCCGGAGAACTCTTCCGAGGGTTCACCGAAGGCGGTGCGCTGGTACAGCCACAGCAGGTATCCAGCGGCGAGCACGGTGCCGATCGCCGAGATCACCATGAGCGTGCGGAACAGTGCAGTGCTCAACCCGAAGCCTGGGTTGTAGGCAGCCAGGATCGCAGGGAACTCTCCCCAGAATCCGGCGAGTCCGGGCAGGCCGAGCGACGCCATCGCGGCGAAGCCCATGATCCAACCGAGGCGCGGCGCCTGGATGAGCATGCCGGACAGTCGCTTGATCTCGAGCGTGTGATAGCGGTGCTTGACCGACCCGGCGACGAAGAAGAGCATGCCGGTGATCAGGCCGTGAGCGACCATGCCGAACAGTGCGGCGTTGATACCGAACGTGGTGAGCGTCGAGATACCGAGCATCACGAAGCCCATGTGCGCCACCGACGAGAACGCGATCAATCGTTTCATGTCGGTCTGGGCGAGACAGCCGAGCGCGCCGTAGATGATCCCGATCACCGCAAGGATGCCGATCGCCGGCGCCCATGCCCTGGCACCTTCGGGCAGCATCGGGATGGCGATGCGCACGAATCCGTACGTACCGAGCTTCAACAGGATCGCAGCCAGGATGACCGAGCCCTGGGTGGGTGCCTGCGTGTGGGCGTCGGGGAGCCAGGTGTGGAACGGGAACATCGGCACCTTGACGGCGAAGCCGAGGAACATGCCGGCGAAAATCCAGATCTGCACGCTCTTGTCGATGCCGGCGCCGGCCTCGATCAAGTGGGCGAAGCCGAAGCTGACAGCGTCGGTCTGGAAGAAGAGCGCCAGGAACGCCACCAGCATGAACGCCGAACCGAACATCGTGTACAGGAAGAACTTGAGCGAGGCGTACTTGCGCTGCTCGCCGCCCCACACACCGATCATGAAGTACATCGGCAGCAGCACCACTTCGAAGAACACG
>JBBQEU010000188.1:0-4100 GCA_038321235.1 Acidimicrobiales bacterium
ACGAGGTCCCGGTGGTGGCGGCCCGCGTCGCCGGCACCCGACCGGGACCCACCGTGGTGCTCACCGGACACGTCGACGTCGTGCCGGTCGGCGACAGGGCGAAGTGGACGCGCGATCCCGCCGGCGAACTCGACGGTGACGCGCTGTACGGGCGCGGTAGTGCCGACATGAAGGGAGGCATCGTCGCCGCGATCGAGGCGTTCAGCCGCGTGGCGAACGGCGACCGTGACTTCGCCGGCGAGCTGCGTTTCATCGCGGTGCCGGGCGAGGAGGACGGAGGGACCGGCACGCTCGCTGCGATCCGGCGAGGGTGGACCGGCGACTTCGTGATCGTGCCCGAGCCCACGTCGGGTGCCGACGGCCCGCAGGTCGTGGTGGCCCACGGTGGGGCGTTGACCTACACGATCGAGGTCGACGGACGTTCTGCGCATGCGGCGACCCGGCTCCTCGGCGAGTCGGCGCTCGACCACTTCCTCACCGTGTACAAAGCGGTCGAACGCCTCGAGCGCGAGCTCAACGACGCCGAGCGCAATCCTGCGATGACGGCCACCGGCCTGCCGTACCCGACCACGGTCGGTGTGGTGCACGGTGGCGTGTGGGCGTCGAACGTGATGGAGCAGATCACCGCCGAGCTTCGGGTCGGTGTCACGATCGACGAGTCGATCCAGGAGGCCGAAGCCCGGTTCGAGCGCGCGCTGCGTGAGGCGATCGCGGGTGACCCGTGGCTCGACGCCCACCCGCCGCGGATCGAGCGAACCGGTGCCGCGTTCGGCTCGTCGTCGATCGATCCCGACCACCCGCTGGTGGCGGCACTGTGCGATGCAGCCGAGTCGGAGACGGGGTCCCGACCGGGCACGATCGGTGTGCCCTACGGATGCGACATGGCGCTGTGGCGACGTGAGGCCGGCGCCGCATGTGCGGTGTACGGCCCGGGCGACATCGCCCGCGCCCACGCCGTCGACGAACAGGTGTCGATCGCCGAGATCGCGACGACCGCCCAAGTGCTCGAAGCCGCGGTCCGCCGTCTGCTCCGATAGCACCGAACGGTTCCGGGATGCGCATGAGGGCCCGTCGTCAGCGTCATCCGACGTCGTCGGCGTCGACCCGATTGGACGGTGCCCTGCCGTCAGCCGGCACCGCATCGAACGTGTGCGAGTGCTCCGTCATGTTCAAGGTGCGCAGACCGCATCGACAAATGAGCGCACCGCGAGCACCGCGTCGGCGCGCAGAGTCGTAAGGCTCAGATCTGGGTGATCGATCAGCATCTGATCGGCGTATGCCTGCACCCCTTGCGCTTCGATGTCGGCGAAGTTGCTGCGAAGGTCGTCGAGACCCGTCTCGTGCGTTCGGACGTCGCCATCCATGAGGTTGCGGACAGCTGCTGTTGCTTGGCTCGGCCCGCCGGCGTCGTTCTCGAGCAGGACGAAGGCGATGTCGTACCAGTCCTTGGTCTTTCGACGCTCCCGTGCGGCTGCCACTTTCGCGAGGAGGAAACCCGCGAGCCCTGTCACCTGCACGTCGACGCTGACCCATGTGTCGCCGACCTTCGCGCGCAGTGGCTGCCGAATCGAATCGCGCACAGCGATACCGGTGCCACGCAAGTTGGCAGCGCCGAGATGGTCGCATTCGTCGAACTCGATCGTCGATGGGCTCGCCTCGCTGTCGAGATCGGCGAGCAGTTCGAACTTGACGACGGCACCGGCTGTGGGACCGTCGGCTTTCCATCGCCACACGCGTTCACTGTCGGGCTCGAACTCGGCGTTCTTCAGCGCAGTCTCCAACCGCCGAGTGTTCACCGCTCCCGCAGCGATTTCGAGGTCGACCTGTACGTCGATGTCGGTGGTCCCTGCATGGTTGCGGACGGAACCCGAGCAGAGCAGTTCGGGAACGAGACCGCCGATCAGAACGAAGCTGGGTGTCTCGCCATAGTGGTGGACGACTCGAACCAACGCGGTCTCGGCGGCCGTGCGAGCAAGGCGGGATCTCGGTGGATCATCCGGCACGTTCGATCACCTCTCGAAGATGCTCGGCTGCTTCTTCGCCCCGCACGCCGAGCCCTTGGAGATCGACATACACGCGAGGCCATGGCGCCACGCGCAGACCGTTGCTGTCCGAGGCGAGACGCTGCGTGGTGACGGTTGGGAAGGGTCGCATGGTCAGCCGGCCACCTTCGATCGGCTCCAGGCCCGCCACCCGAGCGGCAGCCTCGAGCCCGATCATCGTCTTCGTGTCGACGTACACAACGGCGCTTTCGACCGTCGTGAGGTGCGGGGCCAGCACGGCGCCGGCGACGGCTCCGGTCGCGACCCAGTCGATGTTGTTCGACGCCCATCGCTCTCCGACTCCTCGGACTCCATCGACCGCGTCTCGCCAAAGCGCCCCGACGACGAGTTCGACCGTCGGTCGGCGAGCTTCATCCGCTCTCACGTAGGCGGCCAAGAGCGCAGACGCGTCAGCGACGCGACGGCCTGACGTCGGCCCGCGTCCTGCGTCGCTTTCGAGAAGGCCGAGTTGGCCCAGTGTTCCGAGAGCTCTCGTGCACGAACCGGTGGAGAGGTCGGTGACTTCCTGTATCGACGAGACGGTGGCAGGTGAACCGCACAGCAGCGCCTCCGCGACTGCGAGTGCTGACCGTGTCCATCGAATCTCGGGTTCTGCTCGTTTCGGCGGTCGCCCAGTGCGCGAGACAACGATCGAACCAACGGCGATCTCGGCTGCCCCGGTCTCATCCACCCAGCCAACTCGCTCCTGCGCAAGCGCGTCCCTCGCGCCCGGAGACAGATGGCGGGCAACGGCGATCAGACGCTCGGTACTGGAAGCGTCCTGCAACATCCGGCGAACGTCCGCCAATCGGCCGTCCCCGATCCATTTGATCTCGAATGCTTGACCATTCACGATGAGGTCTGCCCGTCCGTCGTCCGGGCCGCGACGAACTTCAGCGGTCGACGGGAACACGTCGAGCACAGCGGTTTCAGCACGCACGGCCGTCCTGTTGGTTTCACCATCCATTTCGATACCTCACGAATAGCCTATACCTCAGTGCAGCAGTGAAGTATGGGTGTTCTCGAGGCGACTGGCAAGCCCAGGCTATGGAACCACGCAGAGACGGCCCTCTCCGAGTCGAGAATCGTGCGGGCGCGGGACGGCGTCGCGCCCTGAGCCGACTGCAACCGCGCTCCACCGCATCACCTCGTGGATCAGCGACGAGGTCCAGAGCGGCCATGGCCGTGCGGAATCAGCCCGGGAACACCCACACGTCGATGGACAAATTCGACGATCCTGCGAGCTTCCGATCGGTGGTGCCGAGCACCCCACCGGAGAGTTGCTCGGCCATCAGCGATTCCAGTAGTGCGATGTAGGCAGCGTCGTACGTCGAGACGTTCCCTCGCAGCTCCCAGATCCGAGCGATCATCGGTTGGGTGAGATCGTGACGATCGACCGGTAGCGAGGCGAACCGGCTCGCCACCGCCGACGCGACTCGAGGATCGAGCTTGTCGAGCTGGACGAGCCGGCGGAAGGCGCTCATCACTTCGAGTGGGGTGAGATTCCGGACGATCGACAGGCGGGTACCGCCCGACAGGTCGATCAGCCAATCGCGTGCCCGCTGGCCGACCTGTGAGTCGTCACCGAGCGCCACGACGAGGATCGACGCGTCAGCGACGACGACCACCAGACGACCCGATCAGCGGTTCGCTGCGTCGCGGTCCTGGCGGATGATGTCGGCAACCTCGTCGGGCGTGAACGAACCTCGTTCGGCCGGTTCGCGCGGGAGGCTCTCGAAGAACGCCGCCAGCGGTCGGTCATTTCGCTCGGCCGCGCCGGCTGCACTGGTTGCGGACATGACCAAACGTCTAGCCCATCGTGCTCGGCGCGACGGCGTCAATCGGCAACGAGGGGCTCCCACTGGTGTAAGCGGTCGTCGTGGCGGTTCGAACACGAGAAACTCAGGCGGTCCAGCGACGAGCGATGATTCGGTCCCGCTCTTGTTCGCTGTCGATCCGTTCGGTGCTCACTGGGGTGCGCCACCAGAACACTCGCTCTTCGCCTTTGGTCTCGAACACGGGGTGGTCGCTGGGGTCGATGCTGATGCGGCAGATGTC
>JBBQEU010000189.1:0-3995 GCA_038321235.1 Acidimicrobiales bacterium
GTCGACGGCGAGGTGTTGTACTCCAAGCACGAAACCGGCCGCCACGCCGAGCCCGGCGAGGTCGTCGGGCTGTTCCGAGACCGCTACGCCAGCGACGTCATCCCCTACGGCGAGTGAGCGTCTCGATCGGGTTCTGACCCCGATCGAGATCCTGACACAACGCCTACGACATGCTGACGAGGTCGAGCCAGTCCTCGGAGAAGTAGTCGACGTCGCCGTCGGGCATCAGCAGCACCTTGGTGGGCGCGAGCTCGCGCACGAAGTCCTCGTCGTGGCTCACCAGGATGATGGCGCCGGGCCAATCGACGAGCGCATCGGCCACCGCCTGACGTGATGGCGGGTCGAGGTTGTTGGTCGGTTCGTCGAGCAGCAGCAGGTTGTTGCGCCCGACCATCAACATCGCCAAGGCGAGCTTGGTCTTCTCTCCGCCAGAGAGCGTGCCCGACTCCTGGAAGACCTTCTCGCCCGACAGCCCGAACATGCCGAGCAACCCGCGCAGCTGTGTCTCGCCGAGATTGATGCCATCGGGCACCGCGTCGCGGATATTGGTGAGCAGCGACTGATCGATGCGCAAGTTGTCGTGCTCCTGGGCGTAGTACCCGGCATGCACTTGGTAGCCGAACTCGAAGTCGCCGAGATCGGCCACGGTCTCGCCCGCCAGGATGCGCAACAGGCTTGTCTTACCGGCGCCGTTCAAACCGAGCACGAGCAACCGCTCGCCCCGCCCGAGGTCGAAATCGATGTCTTCGAAGATCGACGGGCCGCCGTAGGCCTTGCACATCCCCGACGCGCGAATCACCGTTTCGCCGCACTTCGGCGGATCGGGGAATCGCACCGTCATCGTCTTGCCCGACTGTGGGCCGCGCACCCGCTGGGTTTCGAGGCGTGCGATGCGCTTCTCGACACTGTGCGCCATCGCCGCCTTGGTGGCCTTGGCACCGAATCGGTCGACCACGGTCTGCAACCGATCGATCTCCTTGGCCTGCAGCACCGCCTTCTTGGCGAGGCGGGCCTCGTCGTCGGCACGTGCCCGTTGGTACTGGCTGTAGGTGCCGCGGTACTCGACGATCTCGCCGACGTCGTGTTCGGTGGCACGGTCGAGGTGCAGGACGCGGGTGATCGACTCGTCGAGGAGTTCGAGGTCGTGGCTGATCACCAGCAGCGCACCCTTGTACTGGCGCAGGAAACCGAGCAGCCAGGCCTTGGCGTCGACGTCGAGGTGGTTGGTCGGCTCGTCGAGGCACAGTACGTCGGAGCCGGCGAACAGGATCCGAGCGAGCTCGACGCGGCGACGCTCGCCACCGGACAGCGTGCTGATCGGCTGGTCGAGGCGGGCGTCGGGAATGCCGAGGCCCGCAGCCATGGCCCGCGCCTCGCTCTCGGAGGCGTATCCACCGGTGGTGCGGAATGCCTCTTCGGCGTCAACGTAACGGCTGACGTTGCGCTCGTCGGGGTTCTCCTCCATCGCGATGCGTAGCTTCTCGATGCGGGTGATCTCGTCGTCAATACCCCGCCCGGACAGCACGTGGGTGACACAGCTGCGACCATCGAGGGCCGAGTCGATCTTCGGATCCTGCGGGAGGTAGCCGAAGCCGCCCTTGCGCAACACCTTGCCCGACTTGGGTTCGTTCGCGCCGCCGAGCACCTTGAACAAGCTGGTCTTTCCGGCGCCGTTGCGTCCGACGATGCCCACCTTGTCTCGGGGCATGACGGTGAAACTGGCGGAGTCGACGAGCAGTCGACCCCCCACTTCCACCGAGATCGCCTGGGCCTGGAGCACCCGTCCAGGCTACGGGGCGGTCAACGGATCAGGGAACCGTCGTTGTGGTCGAGGGCGGCGGTGTGGTGGCCGTCGTGGTCGGTGCCGCCGTGGTCGTCGTGGTCGGTGCCGCCGTGGTCGTGGCGACGGTGCTCGCCGGAATCGTCGGCGACGACGTTGTAGTCGACGACGGCGCCGGCGTCGTGGTCGTGCCGCCGCCGGACGGCACGCTCGTCGTCGATGACGACTGTCGGACCGTCGTGGTCGTCGTTGCGCCGGAGCCGGTGGATCCGGAGCCGGTCGAGGGCCGTCCGAGCACGGTCGTGGAATTGCCGCCGACGGCGGAGTCGTTGCGGAACGTCGAGCGCAGACAGTCGCCGATGCCGGCAGGGGAGGGCCCGAGCGCGGCGGCGACCGATTCGGCCAGCACCCGACGGCCGGTGTCGGTGGGATGGAGTCGGTCGCTGCTCAGGATTCCCGGTGTTTCCGAGATGGTCTTCCAGTCGAGCACCGTCACGTTGGCGCGTCCGGCGCCGAGTCGGTTCACGACCTCGTTCACCTCGACGTAGTTCGGCCGGTACTCGGTGACGGTCAGCAGCACGATCGGGCGTGGCGACAACCGGTCGAGGATCTTGACGAGCTCGCCCTCGTACCGCAGCGCATTGCTTCCATAGTTGCTACCGAGGAACACCACCGCCGCGTTCCAGTCGTCCTCCGCAGCGGCGTCGTCACGGAGCATCTTGTCGAGTACCCGGTTGCCGAAATCGACGAATCGGCTCGGCTCGGCCTCGACGGCCACCTGCCAACCGAGCGGCACGACCGCGTCACACATGTGGTTGCCGTAGCGCGACGATGTGGAGGCGAGGATCGAGTCACCGATCATCAGCACGCGGTTTCCCTGGGCGATCTCACCGATCAACTGTGCCTGGGTGCCGTCTTCGTTGACGGGTGGCCGCACGACGATGACGGGCTCGCGCACCGCTGAGGGCACGGCGGGCAGGGCACCGACGCCGGCGATGGTCGGAACCGGGGTCACCGGCGGGATCGTGTCGTCGCCCTCACCGCCGGTCGAACCGCATCCAGCAATCACCATCATCGTCACTGCAATCGCGGCGAGCGCAGAACGGGATCGACGGCGGGACATCTGCACCATTGAAGCGGGTCCGCATGCGAGTTCGGTGTCGCGCCCACCGCAGGCCTCAGCAGATCTCAGCGAGAACGCAGGGCGTCTCGGATCTCGGTGAGCAGCTCGACCTCGCTCGGGCTGTTGACCGCATCGGCTGGCTTCTTCATCGTGTTGTACGCCTTGACTGCGAGGAAACACACGAAGGCGATGATCACGAAGTTCACGATCAAGGTGATCGGTATGCCGTCGTTGATCCGGGCATCGCCGATGTCGAAACCGAGCTCGCTGAAGTCGGGTCGACCCACGATCGCCGCGATGATCGGCATGAAGGTGTCGTCGACGATGCTGGGACGACTGGCGCGAACGCCGTGGCGAGTACGAAGGCGATCGCCAGCTCGACCAGGTTGCCTCGGTTGACGAAGTCCTTGAACTCCTCGAGCATGTTCTTCATGTGGTCCCTCCCAGGGCACTACCGGACGTCACGGATCTGTCACTGCGACCGACGCACTCTGGACAGACGACCACCGACGCCGTGAGCGACGAGGCGCCTGGCCGACATGGCCCTTCGCCCTCGAACGACCGTCACCCACCGGTCACCGTCCCGTCACGTCTCCGTCATCTCCGAGCGCGCAATTCGATGTCGAACGCGTCGTTCGTGTGACAACTTCGCTTCGGGGTGTCGACACCCGAGACACGGGGCACTGTTGGTTGTATGAAGATGGACGTGGAACTCAGCCGACAGACCTGGAATGCCGCCATCAAGCTCGCTGCACTGATCTCGATCGTCGCCGGGTTCGCAGCGGTCATGTTGTCGTCCGCCAGTGACATCCCGCAAGCAGCCATCGTGTTGCCGGTGATCGTGGTGGCCTTCACGGCGAGCTGGATCCAGACCAGTCGCGTCCAACGCGAGCAGCTCCCGGTACGCCTCGGCGCGACCCGCCGCCACTGATCCCGAGATCTCACCGCGTGGCCACCTCCACGCATGCGCCCCGCCCGGGCCTGGATCCCGTGGCGCTCGTTGCGGCTGATGCGTGACCGGTCGCCTGTGCCACGATCAGGCGATGAGTGATCAGTTGGCCCAGCCGAAGGTTCGTATCGGATACGGGCTCG
>JBBQEU010000190.1:0-3981 GCA_038321235.1 Acidimicrobiales bacterium
CGGTGAAAGAGGTCATCGGTCGCCCGATCGCTTTCGCGTCGACGGGCGAGAAGCTCACCGAGTTCGAACAGTTCCACCCCGACCGCATGGCCGGGCGCATCCTCGGCATGGGCGACATGCTCACCCTGATCGAACAGGCCGAGCAGGCCTTCGAAGCCGACCAGGCCGAGGAGGCCGCCGCGAAGCTGATGGAGGGGCAGTTCACCCTCGACGACTTCCTCGAGCAGATGCAGCAGATCAAGAAGATGGGCTCGCTCGGCAGCCTGATGGGAATGCTGCCGGGCATGCCCAAGGAACTCAAGGACGCCAAGATCGACGATGACGACCTCAAGCCGATCGAAGCGATCATCCGCTCGATGACCCCCGACGAGCGTGCTCAGCCGGTGATCATCAACGGCAGTCGCCGTCAGCGCATCGCCAACGGTTCGGGCACCGAGGTCGGCGACGTCAACCGGCTCGTCAAGCAGTTCGGCGAGATGCAGAAGATGATGAAGAAGATGGGCATGGGAGGCCCGGGCGGTGGACGCCCCGGAAAGGGCAAGAAGGGCAAGGGAAGAAAGGGTCGCACGGGGCCCGCGGCGAAAGGGCGTGGCCTGCCGCCGGGGTTGCTCGACCCGAACGCAACCGGCGGGATGGACATCCCCGGTCTGCCGGGTATGGCGAACATGCCGGGTCTTCCCGGGCTTCCCAAACGCTAGAGCGCCGAGATCTCCCGGATTGTCGGGCCGATCCGGCGAGGGGATTCCGGCGTCCGCCGCTAGCCTTGCCACGTTCTCATTTGCACCCAGGAGTAGCGATTTCAGATGGCAGTCAAGCTGCGGCTCACCCGCATCGGCAAGAAGAAGCAACCTCAGTACCGCATCGTCGCGGCCGACGCTCGCTCGCCGCGTGACGGACGTTTCATCGAGATCCTCGGGCACTACGACCCGCGCCAGGATCCGTCGGTTCTCACCGTCGACAACGACAAGGCCGTGAAGTGGCTCGCCGAGGGTGCGCAGCCGACCGAGCGGGTCGCCAAGCTCCTCAAGATCTCCGGCGCCGCCGAGCAGTTCGAGGCCGCCAAGGCCAGCAAGTGAGCGACGTCGAGACCGACACCGGTTCTGACGCCGTCGAGTCGTCCGACGAAGTGGCGCCCACCGCCGTTGCGGTCTTGACGCACATCGTCAAGTCGCTCGTCGACGATGCCGAGTCCGTCACGGTCGAAGTCGACGACTCCGGGCGCCGCCCGACGCTCAACGTGCGCGTCGGCGAAGGCGAGCTCGGACGTGTCATCGGCCGTCGAGGCCGCACCGCTTCGAGCATTCGCACCGTCGCCCGTGCGGCTGCGAGCAAAGACGATGTCGAGATCGACATCGAGTTCCTCGACGACTGAGCGACACCCTTGACCGACGACGACCTACTGGAAGTCGGTCACATCCGCCGTGCGCATGGTCTGCGCGGCGAGGTGTTCGTGCAATTGCTGTCCGATTCCGACGTCCGCGTCGCGCCCGGCAGCGAGATGTTCGCCGACGGCGAACGGCTCGTGGTCGAGACGTCTCGCGTCGCTTCCAGCGGTCGGCGCGTCGTGAAGTTCGCGCAGATTCCCGACCGCACGGCGGCGGAGAAGTACGCCAATCGGACGCTGCGGGGCCGGCCGATCGACGATCCCGATGCCCTCTGGGTGCACGAGATGATCGGCCGACGAGTCGTCGAAACCGACGGCACCGACCACGGCGTGTGCGTGTCGGTGCTGGCCAACCCGGCCGCCGACCTCCTCGAACTCGACAGCGGCGCACTCGTCCCCTCGAACTTCGTCGTGTCGATCGATCAAGACACGATCACCGTCGACACTCCCGACGGTCTCTTCGACCTGGATTCCTGATGCCTGGGTTCCCCAGCCAGGACCTCGGCGAACCGGGAGGCGTGCTGCGGATCGATGTGTTCTCGCTGTTTCCGGCGCTCGTGGACACCTTCTGCTCCGAGAGTCTGCTCGGCAAGGCCCGAGGCCAGGGCCTGCTCGACCTGCGCTGTCATGACATCCGCGACCAGACCAGCGACGTGCACCGCACCGTCGACGACGCGCCGTTCGGAGGGGGAGCGGGGATGGTGATGCGGGCGCAGCCGATCTTCGAAGCAGTCGAAGCGGTCGACCCAGCTCGACCGTTGCTGCTGCTCGGGCCAGGCGGGCGGCAGTTCGATCAGGCCATGGCGGCCGAGCTTTCCGCTGGCGATGGGTTCAGCCTGCTGTGTGGACGCTACGAAGGCGTCGATCATCGGGTGCGCGAGCACCTGGTCGACGGTGAGGTCAGTGTCGGCGACGTCGTCCTCAGTGGGGGAGAGGTGGCTGCGTGCCTGATCATCGAGGCGGTCACCCGTCTGCGAGACGGCGCGATGGGCAACGCCGTCAGCACGATCACCGAGAGCTTCGGCGAATCGGGTCTGCTCGAAGAGCCGCAGTTCACCCGGCCGGCGGACTTCCGCGGGTGGGAAGTGCCCGACGTCTTGCGCAGCGGCGACCATGCCCGAATCGAGCGGTGGCGTCGAGCACAGCGGCTCCATCGCACGCTTCGTGACCGGCCCGATCTGATCGGGCAGATCGGCGGGCTTTCCACAGATGACGCGCGACTGTTGGAAGAGTTCCCTGCCGTCCCGTATCATTGACGGGCCCCATCGGCGCGAGTCTGCGTCCGTGATCAGGCCACCCGACAACCAACAATTCGTCGGGCGAATACGCATCGGCCATCCGGTTCGCAGCACCACACGCAGCCCAAACAACGCAGGTAAACGCCATGAAAGCCACTGACCTCATCGACAACGATTCCCTCCGTGACGACATCCCCGACTTCCAGGCGGGTGACGAGCTGAAGGTGCACGTCCGCGTCGTCGAGGGCGGCAAGGAGCGCATCCAGGTGTTCCAGGGCGACGTGATCGGCCGCCAGGGTGGTGGGCTGCAGGAGACCTACACGGTCCGCAAGCTCAGCTACGGCGTGGGCGTCGAGCGCACCTTCCCGCTGCACACCCCCACCGTGCAGAAGATCGAGGTCGTCAAGCGCGGCGACGTTCGCCGGGCGAAGCTGTACTACCTGCGCGATCGCAAGGGCAAGGCAGCCAAGATCCGCGAGAAGCGCGACTTCTGAGCACGCCGGTTCAGCCGTCCTGCGGCTGATCGAGGAGCCCGCGTCGTCGGGCTTCGTGCACCCAACTGCGAACGGTTCCTTCGGACACGTTGTTGTCGGCGGCGAGGCGCGGTCCGTACGAGATCCTGTTCGTCTTGCAGACGCGCACGAGTGCTGCCACGTGTGAGTAGAACGCGTCGGGCCGGTCACGCCGTTCGAGCATCCCGAGGGGCAGCCGCATGGGCAGTGCATCACCCTCGTCGACGGGAGCCAGGCGCAGTGAGTCGAGGACGACTTGCATCATTCCGGGGTCGTTGGCCGTGTCTTCGATCCAATCGATCGGAGCGGGTGGACCATCGCTGACGACGCCGTCGGCGATGGTGTAGTCGAACCGAAGCACCCGAAGTGTGGCTCCCGTCTTGCCGGAGCGCAGCACCATCGAGGCGGTGATTCGCGCGCTGCTCGGGGAGTGACGGGCGACCACGACCCCGCCCGACCTGACGTCGAGACTCCACCCTCGAAGACGGCCGGTTCCTGTCGAATCGCGAGCGGCCGGCATTCCGTCACCGTAGCTCTCGACCCTTCGCTGAACAACGTCTACTCAACGAATGCGTTGTCTCACTGCCACCGACAGACGCCAGTCGAGCGACTCGCCACCTACTCTCCTGGGTGAGGAGGAAGTCGTGGGAGACTCCAATTTTCATGCCGGACGCGCGGCAAGCCTCGAGCTGATGTGCAGGTGAACAGCGAGCGGCCGAACGGCAAATTTTGAGTCGTCGCGCGAATTTTTCCTTGACTCGCGCATATCGGCAGGAGTAGTTCGCAACTTGAGTCTTTTTTTGTGCAAGTTGATCGGGGACCGGTGGGACGCAAGGCAGCAAGCGAT
>JBBQEU010000191.1:0-3866 GCA_038321235.1 Acidimicrobiales bacterium
TGTTCGAGGATGTAGTCGAGCGTCATCTTGGGCATGCGGACCTCCTCAGGTCAGAAACTTCTCTCGGGCGATGTCGGCGTGAATTACCACGTCACTGTCGGGATTATCACGATCTGCGAAGATGCCGATTTCGAGCAGGTCGGCGTTGGTCGCCGGGCCGATCACCATTGCGAAACCGTCGTCCATCTCGTGACCGAGGATGGCATCAACCTACCTTGATACTCACTGGAGTTCAACAGTCGCTGCATGAAGCACCACGGCATCTCGAAAACGGTCAGCGAACGCTCGACACTCAGCATTGTCAGCGAACACGACCGCAGCGTCCGCCAGCGCGTCACCGATCCGTTCCACGAAGTCGAGGGTCGTCGACCGAATCATGTCGGTGGACACGCCGACAGTGCGAGCGAACTTGTACCAGTCGTCGACCCGCAGATACTTGAACCTGCCTTTCTTGTTGATGCGCATCGCCAACTCCCACGTGTGCGGATTCCACTCGTCGAGAACCACTGCCGAAGCGACGTCGTACAGGGGCGTCAACCTCGCGCGCTGTCCTTGCATGAGCAAGCCGTAGTTCTTGGCGTGGGCGTCGGTTCCACCGATCACCCAGTTGAACAGCAGCGACTTCACGAACCTGTCGACGTCGACGGCGCCGCCGCCCACGTGATTCAGCAGGCCAATGATGTCCCCCGGGCCGGGTCCGCCATCGCGGTGATACTTCAGCTCTGGCATCACCGCGAGCGCCTGACACATGTCGACCTGGTGCACTCGTTCGACACGGCCGTCGCGTCGCGTCCGGTCGAACCGCTCGACGACGATCGCCCGTTCTCGACCGAACGACGACAACTCCGAACGCGCGGCGATCAACCCAAGGCTGCTCGCAGCCTGCAGAGAAAGGTGTTCGTTCACGTCGTGGTTGGCAACTCCGATCATCGACGGCTTGAAAATGTGGGTCGTCGGGACGCTGCCGGATGGGCGCGCCCACCCCCTCTCCGTTCGGTGCAACGCAAACTTGGCGTGTGCCCCGGCCAGCGAGAAATGGCCGCCGCGGCCGCCAGCCGGTTGCTGCCACGTGTACGGGTTGACACGAAGATCGCGAAGCATCTCCTCGACACCGTCATCGTCGATGTCGACGACACCACCATCGCCAGCGCCTGCAGCGGACAATTCGTCGACGTTGTCCTCGCGGACGAACTGAACCGCCCCGGCGCAGTCCGCGCCCACATGTGCGAGTAGCGCAAACACGTTGCCAGCCCTCACCCCGAACATCGACGCCCACCGCTCCAGCACCTGCTCGTCGTCCGGCAGGAGCCCAGCAACGAACGGAGCAACGTCGGCATGGGTGTACGGCTGCTCGCGACGAGGCAGCGACGGTGACAGCGGCGTCGCGTCCACCGGATAGTCAGCCTCGTAGACGAACCCGAGCCGACCGTTCGGATCCTGATTCAACGTCCCGACATGCACCCCAGACAGAAGCGTGGCCAGCCGCTTCGGCGGCTTACTCACACGCTCACCTGTTCGACCCGAGATCATCGAGCAGATCGCCGAGCGGGTCGGCGTCCGCGTCCTGAGGCTTGTCGACAAGACCCAACTGCAATCCGAGAGCGGCAACAACGCTCAGCACGGTTCCGATCTCGCTGTTGCGGTTTCCTCGCTCGAGTTTGCTCAGCGTCGGGGTGCTGACGTTCGCGTGCTCGGCAAGTTGGGCTTGGGTCCAGCCCCGTTGCTTGCGTGCGTCGAGGATGGCGGCGCCGATGGCGGCGCTGGATGCGAGCAATCTCATGGGTAGCAAGGTACCCCAATTATCATGATTAGCAAGGATTCATCCTATTCATGAATACGGCCGTACCTTACTGAGCGGTGGGTCATACCGATGGGTATACTCCGCGCATGACCAGTCAGATCGCAGTGAAGCTCTCGGACGAACTGCTCGAGGCGGTCGACAGGCTGGTCTCCAGTCACCGCTTCGCCAGCCGTTCCGACATCGTGCGAGCTGGCCTGCAGCGGATGATCGCCGACGATGCCACCGAGACTCTCGACCGCGCTTTCGCCGATGGTTTCGCCCGGCATCCGGATTCCGATGCCGACCTCCGGCGCGCGACAACACTGGCGATCGAGTCGATCGAAGACGAGCCATGGGAGAAGTGGTGGTAGCCCGCGGCGAACTGTGGTGGGGCGAAAGCCCCGACGAGAAGGGCCGTCCCTACTTGGTGGTGAGCCGGGACGCAGCCAACGCCGTCATGAGGCGAGTGCTCGTCGCTCCGATCACCAGCCGAGTCCGGTCGATCCCGAGCGAGTTGCCGGTCGGGCCTGATGAGGGGCTTCCCATTCATTCAGTTGCGAGCTTCGACAACCTGCAACCATTCCCAACCTCCATGCTCACCCGACGACTCGGTCGCCTCGACGACGCCCGGATCGGCCTGATCTGTCGGGTTGCTGCAGCCACCCTCGACTGCTGATCACGTACGGGCGAGTTGGTTCAGATCGTGTACGACTGGTTGTCGAGGACTCTCGATGCCAGCGACAGATCTCCGTCGATGATCACCTGATCGAGCAGATCGTCGGCGCCGACACGGCCGGCGCATCGCCTGGTCATCACTCCGACCGGCATCGTCAACACCACCGTCGGCGGGCCGGACAATGCAGGAACCACCGCTGCTCGGTCCCCCACCTCGACGTGCAGTTGGCGCACGACTGCGCCACCATCGGTGAGCGCGAACGTCACCGACTGACCAGCGGTCGCTCCGGCCTTCTTGCCGACGACGAACCCGAGCGCGGTCGCCATCTCGTCGAGGACAACCTCCACAGCAAGTCCCGTCTCGTGGCCGGGCCTGCCGACGGCGTCGCGAATGTCTTGTTCGTGCAGCCAGCAGTCGAACACGCGGATCTGCATGAATCGTCCGTAGGTGTCCTTGCCAGCGGGTGTGAACGACTCGGCGTCCCACTCGTCGACGCTCATCTGTTCGAGCGCCGCGAGCCGGGCGCCGGTGAGTTCACGAAACCGTGACAACACCTCGTTGGGCGGCACGACACGCAATGACTCGACCCACTGTTCGTTGAACGCACCGATGTCGTTGCGAACGTGCTCGTTGACGTCACGATCGATCTCGAGGTTCGGTCCCGGCTCGCCAGCGAGCATCGCCTCGGTGCCGACGATATGTGACACGTTGTCCTGCACCCTCCAGCCGGGCAGCGGCGACGGCGCACGCCACTGGTCGTCGGTCAACTCGCCGAGCAAGTCACTCAGGCTGGCCCACACCTCCCCGAGCGCTGCCACGGTGCGGTCCTTCGGGATGTTCGATGCCATGACGGCATCTTGGCAAAGCTGCCCGACCCCGATCGCAGCGGCTGAGTTCGATCAGAGAACGTCGTCGAGCGGCGCTTGCGGGCCAACGGCCCCGATCGCGTCGAAGTACTGAAGGTGCGCCTCGACGACGTTCACGGCGTCGACGTCGTCGAGCAGATCGATGTCGTTCGCCTCGGCCTCACCGATCAGGTACGCAGTGAGTGCGTCCTCGGTGAGCACCACCGGTTCGGAGATCGACTGCGGTCGATCGACCACGCCATCGGGCTGGAGGCCTTGCTCGTGCAACCAGCGCATGTGGAACACCAGAAGCTGCTCGACCTCATCGGGGGTGAGCCTGGCCTGGCTGACCGCGGGAAGCCGGTCGCACACGAAGTCGACCGCCTCGTCGAGCATGTACACCGCCCGCGGCGCGACCGCATCGAGGCGGTGCGCTTCTCTCCCGACGATCACGGCGGCGATCACGAACACCAGCACCGCTGCGACCACTGCGAACACGATCGTGATGCCGTCCATCAGCCGTGGAGTCTACGAACGCGAACGAGCGATGAGTTTCCGCGCGACC
>JBBQEU010000192.1:0-3843 GCA_038321235.1 Acidimicrobiales bacterium
GTCGCACGAGCCGAGGAATACATCCGCCGCAACGAGCTACAACGGGTCCTCGAGTCGATCGCCGCCCCGCCATGACCATCGCCCCGAACCACCAGTCGCTCAACCCACGCATCGAGAACGCGGCTGCCGGCTCGGGAGGCATGCGGGTCGTCAGAGTCCGACGAACCGTCGCTCACACCATCGTTGCTCAGATGCTCCCACGTGGCGTCGTGAAAGGAGGCACGGCCCTCCGCATGCGCGTCTCTGAGGCGGACGCGACTGACGACGACCTCGATTTCGCCCCACCGTGCTCGATGACCACCGACGACGTCGTCGATCGATTCGAGACTGGGGACTCGGCGACGCTCGGATGAACGGCCGACGCATCTCGATGATGACCGGAGTACCGATCCCAGCATCGGGGATGCGTGGTACGGTGAGCACGTGAGTGGGACACACACGGTGGTTGTGGGAGATCGGGGTCGGATCGTGGTCCCCGCCGAAATCCGCGCCCGAGGCGATCTGCCTGCAGGGACAACGCTGGTGCTCCTCGACACACCGGGTGGCATCATCCTCATGACCCGCGCACAACTCCGAGCCCGCGTCCGCGACGAACTCGACGGCCTCGACCTGGTGGATGAACTGCTCCGTGACCGGCGAGACGCAGCCGCTGCCGAGGACAGGGCGTGACCACGGTTCTCGACGCGTCCGCCCTGCTCGCGTTCCTGCAGGACGAACCGGGTGCCACCATCGTCGAAGAAGCGCTGGAACGCGATCCGACCTGCGGCGCAGCGAACTGGTCCGAGATCGCCCAGAAGATCATCGCCGCCGATCGCGACTGGCAACTCGTGAGAGCGCTCCTCTTGAGCTACGACCTCGAGATCGAACCGGTGATCGAGGCCGACGCCGAAGCGGCAGCGAGCATGTGGCGACACGGTGAGGGACTCTCGCTCGGCGACCGGCTCTGTCTGGCGCTCGGCGAGCGGCTCGACGCCGACATCCTCACCGCCGACACCAGCTGGGGTTCGGCCGGCCGCGTCCGCCAGATCCGCTGACCCCTCACCTCGCCGTCGACTGAAGTCTCGTTCGGCTCTGCCGCATCGCCGCACACCGATTCCCCGGACGCGAACTCGAACAGGGCGACGAGGCGGCACGGATCGACGCGGCCGCCCGGCCGGCGCTGATCGAGGCGCGTCTCGACTTCTGCACCGAGACGGCGTTCTCCCGCGACCCGAAGCTCGAGCTCGTCACGAGCCGAGTTGATCTCGAACCCACAATATCCGCGCCGGCCTCCTGGCCGACGAGGTAGCAGACGAGCCATCGATCGCAGCTCGCCGACGTTGGAACGAGCTGGCAACAGCGCCATGACTCGCTCATGTCACGCAACCTCGGCGGTCAGCGCTGCTGCACGGGAACGAGCGTAGAGCATGCACCAGAACGAGCGTCGACGCTGCACCAGAACGAGTATCCACTTGCACGTCGACCGCCGACATTCGCAATCACTCACCGAAGACGGACGCGAACGTCGATGTGCTGATGGGGCGCCTCGCCGAGCAAGGCGCCGTCTACCGGATCCAGAAGGGCATGTACGGGTACACGGCACCGACGTTCGACGACTACCTCGTCCGGCGCGCCGAACGGCTCCAGATGTGATCGCCGAAGCTCCCCGGCGAGTCCTCCGACAGCTGCCGCCGCGGACGAGTTCCGCTCCACCAGAGAACAGACGTCAGAGAACGGACGTCAGAGTAGGGCGGCGCTGTCGGGGTACATGCCGTCGCCGATCACCTCACGCTCGTCGACGTTGCTGTCGCGCTCGGAACGCAACACGAAACTCACCGACCGACCCGACGGAGCCGGATACTCGAGTGCAGGGACCAGCCTGAGGTGGCTCAGGCGGCGGGGGAAGCGACGCCTGCATCGACCATGGCGGCAAGAAGACGCGTCACTTCGGCGAGACACACCGACTGCTGAACCTCGAAGGTGTCCATGAGCGATCCGACCAGGTGATCAGTGGTGACGCCTGCTGAGTCGGGAGGGGGCAGCAGCTCCCACACCTGCGTACCGGTGCGATTCAAACCGAAACAGCGGCGGTCGACGGGCGCCATCAGGATGGTCTCACCGTCCATCTCGGCGGCAGCAACCCCCTCGGCCCGTGTGAAGCATGCAACCTGTCCGGTCATGTCGTCACCCGGTTGCTCGACTGTCGGCTGCGTCAAGTTGGTTGGCTCGAAACAAAACCGTTACGGGAGGCGATGTCGGCCTGGTCGGCGCGGGTGTCGATGTCGGTGAGGGGTTCGATCTCGGGGGTTTCCCACTCGGCTTTGTCGTTCATGTCCTGGCTCCTGACTGGTTGGCTGTAACTGTCGACGACACTAGCTCCCAGTGCAAGCCGACATGTGTGTCGTTGACCCGATCGTGCGGGCCAAGTCATCACCCGGACGCGCCAGTGTCGGCCACGTCAAAATAGCAAGCTGGTGGGCACGCCTCCGTTACGGACGGAGATGTCGGCCTGGTCGGCGCGGGTGTCGATGTCGGTGAGGGATTCGATCTCGGGGGTTTCCCACTCGGCCTTGTCGTTCATGTCCTGACTCCTGACTGGTTGGCTGTAACTTCGAAGATACCAGCTCCGGTGCAAGCCGACGGGTGTCGTGGCCGCAACCCGGGTTTCGCTGGTCCACCATGAGATGACGAGTAGCGTTGGAGGTACCGGGTTGCGGGTTCGATCGGTTGCACGTGCGCTGAGGGCTTTGCCCGGTGATGCTGTTCGAGCCCTTCGCGGCCACCCCACATCACCCGATACCTATCTGGTCGTCCGCAGGATGAACGTGCGCACAGGTGGTCGATTCGGTGCTCGGTTGGCTTCGGTCATACGGCACCTACCGGGTGTGGCGGATGTGGTCGACACCGCCACACGCACCCACCTGCTGGGCATCTGGGCTGACGAGGTGACCGCCCTCGACACCCACGGTGTGTGCCGCGTTCCCGACGCGTTCACGCCTGGTGAACTCGCCGATCTCGTGGAATTCGCCACGAACGGACCGGCATCATTGCAGCGAGCAGACGGGACCGCCGTGCCGGGCACCTACGCCCAACGTGGTCGCGATGTGGTGTCGGTGCGTGTCGACCAGTCGTTTTTGCTGGCCCATCCATCCATCCAGGCAATGATGGCCAGAGCAATGGCTGCCGACATCGGCACTGCCCGCAACGGTCTGTGGTCCACGGTCCACCCGCCCATCCTGTACTGGACGTGCAGTGGCCAGGCACTCCCCGACGAAGAACTGGCGCAGCGTCTGGCGCAGCGGTTCCACAGCGATTTCGACGGCCTCGGTGGTTTGCGTCTGCACGTGTATCTCACCGATGTGGACCACGAGTCGGCCCCCATGGACTACGTGCGCGCCAGCCACATCCCCGGGGCGCTGCCCGGGTCCATGCGCCATGACGCAACCGACCCGATCGCGACTGACGAGGTGATCAGGCGATTCGGTGCGGCTGCAGTTGACGTCGTCACCGGTACTGCCGGCACGTCGTTCATGAGCGACTCCAATGGTTTGCATCGCGGCAACGCAGCCGTGTCTGCGGACCGCCTGTTCCTGGTCATGCCAGTGCAGGCTGGTTCGATGGCCGGGGCCTACAACCGGATCAGGCGACTCCCGGTGGTCGACAGCGATCTTGGCGGCGCTCTGCAGTCGCAGCGTCGCGACCTGCGGTTGTTCGAGGCCGCTCCATCTGGCAGCCAACGGGTGGCCACGTTGGTCGTGTGATCAGCCGCCGCGCACCCAACGGGTCATCACCTGATGATGTGGCGGGCAACAGCGTCGAGGGTATCGACGCCCGGTGAGCGCACGATGTGGGTGATCTCCACCG
>JBBQEU010000193.1:0-3664 GCA_038321235.1 Acidimicrobiales bacterium
CGACACCGAGGTGATGGGCCTCATCGAGCGTGAGGTCGAACGCCAGACCACCGGTATCCAGCTGATCGCCAGCGAGAACTTCACCTCGCCGGCGGTGATGGCGGCCGTCGGCTCGGCGCTCACCAACAAGTACTCCGAGGGGTATCCGGGAAAGCGCTACTACGGCGGTAACGCGATCGTCGACGACATCGAGCAGCTCGCGATCGACCGGGTGAAAGCGCTGTTCGGCGCCGACCATGCGAACGTGCAGCCGCACTCGGGCGCCAACGCCAACATGTGCGTGTACCAGGCACTGCTGCAGCCCGGCGACACCGTGCTCGGGCTCAGCCTCGACCACGGTGGCCACCTCACGCACGGCTCGCCGGTCAACGCAAGCGGGTTGCTCTACAACTTCGTGTCGTACGGCACCGGCGCCGAGGACCGCATCGACATGGACGACGTACGCGCCCTCGCGCTCGAACACCGACCGAAGATGATCGTGGCCGGCACCACGGCCTACCCTCGGCGCCTCGATCCCGAGCCGTTCAAGAAGATCGCCGACGAGGTCGGCGCGCTGCTGATGTTCGACATCGCGCATCTTGCCGGTCTCGTCGCTGGCGGCGCGCATCCCAACCCGGTGCCGTTCGCCGACGTGGTCACCTTCACCACGCACAAGACCCTGCGTGGCCCGCGCGGTGGCGCCATCCTCTGCAAGGCCGAGCATGCGAAGGCGATCGACAAGGCGGTGTTCCCTGGTTGGCAGGGTGGCCCGCTCGAACACGTCATCGCCGGCAAGGCCATCGCGTTCCGAGAGGCCGCCGACCCGTCGTTCAGCGTGTACGCGCACCAGGTCGTGAAGAACGCCTCGGCGCTCGCCGACGCGCTCGTGCAGGAAGGTTTCCGCCTCGTGTCGGGCGGCACCGACAACCACCTGATGGTCGTCGACCTCACGCCGTTCGACGCCGAACTGACCGGCAAGGAGGCCCAGGCGAAGCTCGACGAGGCCGGCATCACACTCAACAAGAACACGATCCCCGACGATCCGCGCAGCCCGTTCGTCACCAGCGGCGTTCGGATCGGCACCCCGTCGGTGACCACGCAGGGCATGACCGAGACCGAGATGCCGCTGATCGCCGGGTTCATCGCCCGAGCACTCCGGGGTCGAGACGACGCTGCCGAACTCGAACTCGTCCGCAAGGACGTCGCCGAGTTGTGCGCCCGGTTTCCCGCCTACCCGGCCAACTGACGCCGTCGTAAGCTGAACGACCGTGCCCGAGTTCGGTTCCTTTCTCCTGATCGGAGCCGTCGCCGCAGTCGTCACGTTCGCCACGACGCCGCTCGTCGGCGTGGTGGCCCGGCGCCGGGGCTGGGTGTACCTGCCCAACGACCGCACGGTGCACCAGAGCCCGCTGCCAGACGTGGGCGGACTGGCGATGTATCTCGGATTCCTGGCCGCGATGTCCACGGCCTTGCTGCTCGACGCGTTCGACGTGTTGTTCACCAGCAACTCCGAGCCCATCGGCGTACTGATCGCCGCCACGATCATCTACGTCGTCGGTTTCGTCGACGACGTACGCGGCCTGTCCCCACCGGCCAAGGTGGCGGGCACGGTCCTCGCAGGGCTCGCACTCGTGCAGTTCGGCGTGGTGATGTACGCGTTCCGCCTGCCGTTCTTCGACGGTCCGATCCTGCTGGCGCAGGAGTGGCGGCCACTCGTCACCGTGCTGTGGCTGCTCGGCATGACGCAGGCGATCAACCTCATCGACGGTCTCGACGGATTGGCTGCAGGGATCGTGGCGATCGGGTCCGGCGCGTTCTTCCTGTACAGCCAGGAGTTGATCGACAGTGGCATCCTCAACGCGAAGAACATGGGCCCGCTGCTCGCGATCATCGCCGTCGGGATGTGCATCGGTTTCCTGCCGCACAACTTCAACCCGGCGCGGATCATGATGGGCGATGGTGGAGCGCTCCTGCTGGGGTTGCTGCTCGCCGTCGCCACCAGCGTGGTCGGCGGCCGGGCGAACTCCTTCGACCAGGAGTTCATCGGGCAGACCTACTTCTTCCTCGCGCCGCTCGCCATCCCGCTGTTGATCCTGGGCGTCCCGATCTTCGACCTCGCGTTCGCCATCGTGAGGCGAGTGTCGTCGAGACGGTCGTTCGCCACGGCCGACAAGGGACACCTGCACCACCGCCTGATGGACCTCGGGCACGGCCATCGTCGCAGCGTCGTGATCCTGTGGACCTGGACGCTGCTGCTCTCGGCATTCGTGCTGTACCCGACGTTGACCGGGAGGAACCCGACGTACCTTCCCTTCGGCATCGTCGCCCTCGCGATCGTGCTGTTCACCGTGCTGCACCCGAGTGTCAGGGCGCGCCGCCGCGCGACGGCCCAGCCGTCCGAGCCGACGCCGATGCACCCATCACCGGACACCGCAAACGCGACGGACGACGAGACTTTGGCGAAAGGGTTGCCCCCGGCCGGTTCGGCCCACTAGGTTGTGCATGCGTTCACAAGCTCCGCTGCCCAACCGCAGCGTTCGCTCGACGCCCCCTTTGGATCAATGAAGCTCCTCCCCAAGCAGACACGCGTCGACACGCAGGACGGCCTCGGCCTCGGCATCGAGGCAGCGGTCATCACCTTGCTGTTCTTCGGTGTCGGCTACGGCCTCGACTGGTTGTTCGGCACGACGCCGATCTTCATGATCGTGCTCACCGTGATCGGCGCCGTCGGCCTGTTCGCCAAGTGGAAGTACCGCTACGACGACCGGATGAACGAACTCGAAGCGCAGCGCGCGGCCAAGACCGCTGATCGGAGTCGTGCCGCATGAACGACCGTCGCGCCACACCCGATCTGATGACGACCCGGCTCGAGGGCCCCGCACCCGAAGTCGCGGTGTCGACCGACATGATCAAGCGTGGGCTGCTCGTCGCTCCCGTGCTGATCGCCGTGTGCGGTGTGATCTGGGGCATGGACGGCGTCTGGTCCGGTGCCTACGGGATCGCCATCGTGCTCGCCAACTTCGCGTTGGCCGCTGCGTTCATCGCCAGCGCCGCTCGAATCTCGCTCGGTTTGATGATGGCGGCCACGCTGTTCGGCTACATCATCCGCCTCGCATTGATCTTCCTCGCCGTGTGGTTGGTCAAAGATGCCGATTGGATTTCGTTTCCGGCACTCGGATCGACCATCATCATCACGCACCTCGGTCTGTTGTTCTGGGAGATGAAGTACGTCGCATTGTCGCTGGCGCATCCCGGACTCAAACCGACCAAGTCGCAATCCGCCGCCTGACCGATCATCATCCCGCTCCATCCCGCATCACCCCTTCGCCCCACTCACACTCACGACTGAAACGGAAACCACGTGTTCGGACTCGAGTTCCCGCCGATCAACGAGATCCTGCGCTGGCAGGACATCTTCCCCTCGTTCAACAAGATCGCCCTGATCGCTGTCGCTGCGACGCTGATCAGCATCACACTGTTCCTGCTGGCTGCTCGCCGCGACCCGATGGTCGCACCGACCGGCGCACGCAACCTGGCCGAGGTCACGATCGACTTCATCGAAGAGAGCGTCGTCATGCAGACGCTCGGCAAGTCAGGCCTCAAGTGGACGCCGTTCCTCCTGAGCCTGTTCATGTTCATCTTCCTCTGCAACATCCCTGGTGTGATCCCGATCATCCAGATGCCG
>JBBQEU010000194.1:0-3584 GCA_038321235.1 Acidimicrobiales bacterium
GATCTCGCCGAAGCTGAAGTCGTCGGGGATACGATCCGTCGACCACGGCGCCGCCACCGGCTCGAAGAGCCCGATCATCAGACCGCCGGTCTCCTCGCGGTAGTAGGCGAAACGATCCGGGTCCTCGAAGATCGGCAGATCGGCCGCGACGCCTTCGATGGGTTCGGTGATCAGGTAGGCGTGCTCGATCGCCTGGAGCGGTACCGCCACGCCGGCCATCGCCCCGAGCTGACGCGCCCACATCCCGGCGCAGTTGACGACGTACTCGGCCTCGATCGAGCCGCGTGCGGTCTCGACGCCGGTGACGCGCCCCGCCTGCTGCGTGATCCCGGTGACCGGCACGCCCTGGACGATCCGTACGCCGCGGGCACGCGCTCCTGCCGCCAGCGACATCGCCACGTTGTACGGGTCGGCGCGACCCTCGCTGGCGGTGAAGAAGCCACCGATCACGTCGGTCGGGTCGACGTGCGGCCAGAGATCGGCGACCTCCCGAGCCGAGACCTCCTCACGCTCGATGCCCATCAGTCGCAGGAAGTCCGCTTCCCGGCGGAGTTTGTGCATCCGGTCGGGGTTGCTCGCCGTCTGGAGGTAGCCGACCGCCCGGAAGCCGGTCGATTGGCCGGTCTCCTCCTCGAGCACCCGGTACAGGTCGGTCGAGTACTTGGTCATCCAGGCCAGCGTCTCGGTCGTCATGCCACCAGAAACCACCAGTCCGGCGGCGTGCCAGGTCGTGCCCGACGTGAGCTGATCCCGCTCCAACAGAACGACGTCGGTCCAGCCGAGCATGGCGAGGTGGTACGCGACACTGGTGCCGATCACGCCACCCCCGATGATCACGACCTGCGCACGGGGCGGCAGATCGGCGTTGGTCGAGCTCATGATGGCCATGCTCGCGCACCCGCCTGCGCCACGCCGTGGCTGGGTGGTGGCTGGGTGGGCGCGTCGGCGGGCGGGGCCCGTTGGTTCTGGTCGTCTGCCCGATCGGTCGGTGACCCGTCCAACTCTGTGACACCCCCTCGTCATGATGGGGGTATGGATCTGGGGGCGCTGTGCGACACGATCGGGCGGGACGACCGCACGGTCGACGACGTCGCCGGTGAGCTGTTCGACGCCACCGAGAGCGAGCTCGACGAGCGGGTTCGATCGTTGGAGTTGCTGCGCCGGCGGGTCGAGGCCGAGATGGCGTTGACCCTGAAGACGGTCGAGCAACGGCGCATGTTCCGGGCCGACGGGCACCGTTCGATGAAGGGCTATCTGCGGGCCACGTGCAACTGGTCGAACCCCGATGTCGCCGGCCAACGCCGACTCGCCCACGCAGCCGACGGGGTGCCCGGTCTCGCTGAGGCGCTCCAGACCGGCCGCATCGGCGTGGCCCAGGCTGCCGCCATCGCCCGGGTGTACCGCAATCCGCGGGTCCGTGACCGTCTCGTCCATTTCGCTGAGATGTTGCTCGAACTGGCCGAGCGGTACTGCTACGACGACTTCATCATCGCCCTGAAACGATTCGAGATGCTCGCCGACCCCGACGGCGCACACCGCGAGCGCGACGAGCAGATCAACGGCCGAAACGTGCACGTCACCACCGTCGGCGGCGAACTCCATCTCGATGCGAGCGGCGGCGACCCGCTCGTGAACGAGGAACTCGAAGCGATCTTCCGCCGGTTCTGCGAGCACGAGTTCCGCAAGGACGCCGCGGCCCGTCGCGCCGAGTACGGCGACGATGCGTCCGGCAAGCCATTCGCCCGCACCCACCAACAGCGCAGCTACGACGCCTTCGTCGACATGATGCGCCGAGCCAATGCCAGCCTCGACACCGTCGCCGGTGCACCAAGCGCACCCGACCCGCTCGTCAACCTCGTCGTCGACCACCGCACTTGGGCAATGGTGCTCGCCGACGCCGGCCTCGCACCCACTTCCACGTTCTCCGGCGACCCGATCGACCCGTTCACCGGGCTGCCGGTGCACGCCACCGGCGACCTGCTCGCCGACCTCATCGCCGACCCCGACGCGTTCGCCCGCATGCGCTGTGAGACCGCCAACGGCACGCCACTGCACCCGCACGACGTGTTGCGCGCCGCCCTCGCCGGCCACATCCGCCGCGTCGTCGTCGACGCCCGCAGCGTCCCGATCGACATGGGCCGCAAGGCCCGCCTGTTCACCGGACCAGCGCGAGAGGCCGCCAAGCTCCTCGTGCGGCGCTGCGACCACGCCGGGTGCGACCTGCCCCACGACTTCTGCGAGGTCGACCACGTCACCGAGTGGTCCGACCGAGGCCGCACCGACCAGGAGAACGCCGGCGTCGACTGCGGCCCCCACAACCGCGAGAAACACCGCCGGAAGTTCTCCTCCCGACGCAGCATCCATGGCCAGCGCTACACCGTCCGGCCCGATGGCACGATCATCCTGCCCGTCGGCGCCCGGCCACCGATCTTCCCCGATGAGTCCGACGATGAGGCAGCCGCCGACGGCGACGCCGACCCCATCGAGATCGCCGACCAGACCCGCCGCGCCCGAGCACGCGTCCGTGCGCTCCGGCGCGCCAGCTGAGCGCTGCAGCAACGCGCCGATCGGTTCCCCTTCGGCCCGGGCTGCGCCCACTGTGAGGGCGTGCGACACCCGGCCGAATTCGATCGACCACCGGCGGTCTACGATTCGGCGATGAACCGCGGGGTGGTCATCGTCGTTGCGTCGTGCCTGCTGTTGGCGGCCTGCGGCGGCTCGGGCTCCGACAGCGACACCTCGACCACCACTGCCACCTCATCGTCGACCACGACCGACGTCACGACGACCACCGAAGTGCCGGCCACGACCACCGACGCACCGACCACCACGATCGACACCGACGCCCAGTTGGCAGCAGCCGAACAGGCCTACCTCGACGCCTTCGACGCCTACATCGCCGCCGCCCGCGACCCCGCAAACCCCGACCTCCGCGCCGACATCGAACGCCTCTACACCGGCCCCAACCTCGAATTCACCATCAGCCAACTCGACTCCTTCGTCGAGCAGAACTGGGTCGCCCGTCCCGCAGAAGAACCTTCGAGAACGATGATCCTGCTCTCGCCGCAGTTCCTGCCCGAGTTCGACGACGTCGTCGAACTCGTCGCCTGTGAGATCAACACAGAGATCTTCGTCGAAACGGAAGCCGCTCCAGACGGCTCCGACGCATTGGTGACTGACGAGGTGACCGTCACACGCGCGCTCGTCCGTCTCAGGCTTCTCGACGGGCAGTGGAGAGCCGACAGCGGCGAGACCCTTGCCAAACTTAGCTCGCCGGAACAGTGCGGTCCATGAGGCGGCTCCTCGTGGTCATTCTCATCCTGTCAGCACATTTCGCGCCCGTGAACGCCGCTCCGGCAGAGCCAACCGAGGGGCCGGCAGCGGACCCGAAGACAATCAACACGACGACCGAAAGCCCCAACCTTCCCAACACAACCACCGGTGACGATTTCCGGGTCGATTCGTCGAACGACAGCACTATCGGCGCAACGGTGAACCAGCCGGGAGGAACCCGCGCACCCGGTCCGGTGTCGATCTCCGGAATCGGGCCCCGATGCACCCACCGGCCTGCCACCTACGGCGAG
>JBBQEU010000195.1:0-3573 GCA_038321235.1 Acidimicrobiales bacterium
CGATCAGGCGGGCAGTGTCGGCGAGAGCGTCAGCGCCCTGGTCGATGTCGAGATCGTCGTCGGCGAACAGGTCGGATTCGAGATACACCACGAGATGATCGCCGAACAGCGCATCCGCGACGTCCCCCCATTCGACGAGTACGACGCCCTGGTACTCGGCGAGTTCCTCCAGCGCGAGGTCAGCGATCTCGGCCGTGCGGTCGAGGCGGTACAAGTCGGCATGGTGCAGCTCCTTCGCGCCGTTGCCCCGACCGGGACCGACGTCGTAGGTGTGCACCAGCGTGAACGTCGGCGACGTGATCGGATCGATGACCCCGAGCGCTGCACCGAACCCCTTGGCAAACGCTGTTTTGCCGGCACCCATCTCGCCGGACAGCACGATGAGATCGCCGGGGCGGCACAGCTCGGCCACGGCCGCAGCGATGGAGTTCGTATCAGCCAACGACGCTGCACGCAGCTCAAGCATCTCGACGACCAGACATCTCGTCGTCGATTCTACGAGTGTGGTGGCGAGGCACACGCGGCCCGATCCCGCACATGACCTCGTAGCCGATGGTGCCGAGCAGATCGGCCCAGTCGGCGGCACGGATGCGATGCGGCCCGTCGGGACCGTCCTGTTGACCGATCAGCACCACCTCGTCGCCGACTGCCACGGAATCGTCGCCGCAATCGACCATCAGTTGGTCCATCGTGACGACCCCGACGATGCGGCGACGCCGGCCACCGATCAGCACCTCGCCACCCACCTCGAACAACCGCCGAGACACCCCGTCGGCGTACCCGATCGGAACGGTGGCCACCGTGGTGTCGCACTCGAACGTGTGCCGTTGCCCATAGGAGATCGCACTTCCGGCGACCACCCGTTTCACATACGAGACTCGGGCTCTCAACGACAGGGCCGGCCGGAGTTCGCCGCACAGTGAGTCGACACCGTGACCCGGCGAGATGCCGTAGATCGCGAGACCCGCTCGGACGAACGAACGTCGTGCAGTCGGATGAGCCAGCGCACCCGCGGAGTTCGCAGCATGCACCAACACGTGGCTGGTCGGCGGTCCCGAACCGAACACCTCGACGAGGGCGGCATCGAACCGGGAGAGCTGGATGGCGGTGAACTCGTCGTCCGGTTCATCGGCCACGGCCAGGTGCGTGAACACGCCAACGAGGCGCACCGACGGATGGTGCGCGTCGAGCGCCACCTTCACCCCGGCGACTTCGTCGACACGCACCCCCACGCGCTGCATTCCGGTGTCGATCTTGAGGTGCACTGGAATCCCCTCGATCCGACGTGCCCGCGCCGCCGCGGCGAGCGCATCGATGAAGGGGACCGAGTAGACGGTGGCCATCAGTCGGTAGCGAACGATGTCGTCGACGACATCGATCGGTTGCTCGCTGAGCAGCAGGACCGGCGCATCGATTCCTGCGTCGCGAAGCTCGACACCTTCCTGGACGAGGGCCACGCAGAGCCCCTGCGCCCCGGCGTCGAGCGCGGCCTGTGCGACCTCGGCTGCACCGTGGCCGTATCCGTCGGCCTTCACCACCGCCCACAGCGTGCTCGGCGCGACGACCGAACGGAGGTGCTCGACGTTGTGGCGGATCGCATCGAGGTCGACATCGACCCAGGCCCACCGAGTCGGCAATTCGGGTTCGCTCACAACGACCCGAGCGCCGAGGGGATCAGATCGATGATGTCACCGGCGAGCAGGCCGCGCTGTGGCCCCTGCCTGGCCGCGTCGGCATGGAGCCATGCGGCGCCGGCGGCGGCTCGCTCGGGAGCGAGTCCGGCAGCGAGCAGCGAACCGATCATCCCAGCGAGCACGTCGCCCGAGCCGGCCGTGGCGAGGCGCTCGTCACCGTGATCGACCACCAGGACCTGACCGTCGGGGGTCGCCACGATGGTCGCCGGTCCCTTCAGCAACACGACGACGCCGAGATCGGCCGCCAGACCGCGAGCGGCCGACACGCGGTCGGCACTCGGCGGGTGACCGGCCAGTAACGAGAATTCGCCGTCATGCGGTGTGATCACGGTCGGACGCCCGCGGGGCCGCAGGAGCGGAGCGGCGCCGTCGGCGCTCCATGCGGCAGCGAAGATCGCGTCACCATCGATGACCACCGGAAGCGTCGCCTCGGCGATCAGCTCACGGACCGACGTGATCGTGCCTTCTTCCCGTCCGAGCCCGGGCCCGATCACGAGCGCACCGAATCGGTCGAGGTCGCTGAACACCTCAGCGTGGAAGTTGACTGCCGGAATGCGGTGCTGGATGATCTCGCTGCGCGCGTCCGGGTCGATTCCCGGGCTCGACAACGTCACCAATCCGGCCCCGGAGCGGGCGGCCGCCTCTGCGCTCAATCGGCCAGCGCCGAGCATGCCCGGGCTGCCGCCGACGACGCGTACGGCGCCGTTCCATTTGTGCGCATCGCCAGATCGCGTTGGCCACCAGGCAGCGACGTCCGACGCCTCGACCAGGTGTTGGGTGGCGCCCGAGACATCGAGACCGATGTCGGCGACCTCGACCGCACCGCTGAGCTCGCGACCTGCACCGAGCACCAGACCCGGCTTCAGCGCTTGGAACGTCAGCGTCCGGTCGGCCGCGAGCACACCACGGCCGGCCTCACCGGTCAGCGCGTCGACGCCGCTCGGGATGTCGACGGCCAGCACCAACGGGCGACCACCGTGCATCGACACGATGCCGGGCGCGATCCACTCACCGCGGAAGCCAGTGCCGAATGCGGCATCGATCACGAGGTCGCACGGCGGGAGCAACGGTGGCCGCATCACCGAATCGATCACCCGGACCTTCACCCCTCGTCGCTCGAGGTAGTTGGCAGCGGTGCGGCCGTCGTTGCCATTGTTGCCTCCGCCGGCGAGCACGTTGACAACGCGTCCGTACGCGCCGCCGAGCATGTCGAGCGCAGTCCGTGCGGTCGCACGGCCCGCCCGGTCGATGAGTTCTTCGATCGGTTCCGGAGCAGCGGTGTCGATCGAACCCATCTCATCCGGCGTCACGATCGGGATCACGGCCGCGAGCGTAACGAACCGGGAACCCTCAGTCGCCGAGCAGCGACTCCTTCAGGTCACGCTTGACGAACTTGCCGTTGGCATTGCGGGGAAGCGACTCGCTGAGGAACCACACCCGCTCGGGGATCTTGAACTTCGCCAAGTGTTCGCCGAGACGGGCCACCAGCTGCTCCTCGGTCATCGAGGAGCCAGGCGCCAGCACGATCGCAGCACCGACGATCTCGCCGAGCCGGTCGTCGGGAACACCGAACACCGCAGCCTCGGCGACACCATCGAGTTCGTAGATCGCAGCCTCGACCTCGGAGCAGTAGACGTTCTCGCCGCCACGCAGCACCATGTCCTTGATGCGGTCGACGATGAACACGAACCCGTCGTCGTCGATCGTGGCGACGTCGCCGGTGTGGAACCATCCGTCGCGTATCGAATCCGCAGTCGCTTCCGGGCGGTTGAGGTAGCCCTTGATCACGATCGCCCCGCGGACGCACAACTCACCGGGTTGACCGGCCGGCACCTCGTTGTCGTTCTCGTCGACCAACTTCGCTTCGAGGGTGGGAACC
>JBBQEU010000196.1:0-3555 GCA_038321235.1 Acidimicrobiales bacterium
CGACGTTGCGCTGCTCTGCGTAGAGCATCGCGTTCTCGTCAGCGAGTTCCTCGGCGCGGCTTCGGCCTCGAGTCACCATCGCGGAGGTCGTCGTCGCACCGAGCGTCGCGAGCAAACCTGCGATTCCGACAATCCACGGCAGCGCGGCCATCAATCCGCCACCGAGCTCGCCCGTCGGGTGCATCACCAACAGCAACGACGACTCGCCGAACTCGACGAGTTCACTGCTTCGTCGATCCCGCAAGGGAAGATCTGGCGTGCTGGCGGTCAGCAGTTGTGTCGGATCCTCGCGATCGCCGAGGTAGATCGCGTTGTCCAGTCCGCTGAAGGCGTTGCCTGCTGGCACGACTGCGGTGCGGTTCGCGGGCAGAGCGCCTTCGGCATATGCCACGAAACGTACCGGTGTTCGTGGCGACGTGAATGAGTAACCGATCCGAGGTTCGTCGCCGTCCAGGAGTCCGAACACTCCAAGCAGCGGTGTCGATGTCGATCGTTGGAGGGACTCGCGAATGAACGCCGCTGGCTGGGACGCGAGCTTGGGCTGCTCACCCACGACCATGACCACCTGGGGAGGGTTGGTGTCGACTCGCCAGATCGAACTGGACACATACGGTTGGCGGGATTCGACCAATGGGGACATCAAGTTCTCGAACGCGGTGACATCGGTGGCGTCGGTGGCCTCGACCAGTTCGGCCGCTGATGCCAGCGGGGTCTGCAACGACGGCAGAATCGCCGTCAACACTGCGGCGGCCTCCCGTGTGCGCTGATCCAGTAGTCGCTGCTCGTTGTTTTCGTGCACCACGACCGTGACCACTGTCAGGAAAACGGTGATCAGCGACCCGACCACCGCGATTGCGACGGTCGGCAGAGCGACCTTACGAACATCCATCACTCGTGCCCAGAACCCGAGGGCCAGATCGCGGCCCAACGCCACGGCGCGAGACAGCCGAAGCCCATCGGCACCCGATTGCAACGTATGACTGCCCCATCGCCGGCAGACCTTAGCCCCACCAACAACGCGAGTTCTGCCTCTCCACAGCGACCTCGGCTTGGCGCTGCTTGCGTCGTCAACCGGTGCCGCTACCGCACATTCGACAAGATGAGAACCCGCTCCCTGGCTTACTGGCCCATCACGCCGGGACCGTGTTCGTCGCAGGCCGAAGCTCCCGAGAGTGACGAAAGCCGCTGGATGAACGGGTCAGCTGGTGTCGATTCCGCCGTTCATGTTCGTGGTTTGAGCGGGCGTCGGCTTCGGGCACGACACCCGAGCACCGAGCGCAGCCCGGAACGCGATGAACGGCTTGCTGGACGACCCCGATGACCCGATTGGCGATGCGGTCGAGCTGGTGACGAGCGAACTCGTCACGAATGTTGTGGTGCACACCGACCACGGCGGCGTGCTCCGCGCTTGGGATCCGAAGCCCGGTGTTCCCCTGAGACTCGGGGTGGAGGACTCTGACAACGAAGTACCGGCCCCCCGCCCCATCGCGCGCGCCTTCGGCGGTCGAGGACTACAGATCATCGATTCGCTCGCTGACGCTTGGGGCGTCGATGCGCTCGTCGGTGGAGGCAAGATCGTTTGGGCGGAGTTCGCCCGGGACACCGCCCGTAGCGAGTCCGGACACCGAGACGACGTCGGCGTCGACGGATTCGAGGCATGACCGCCAACCGGGCCTGCCAGGTCTGTCGACATCCGTTGCGGAGTTGTGTCAGCAGCAGGTCAGGCGTACATTCCGCCGATGAGTGCGTTGCCCACGTCGGCGGAATTGCTTGCTTCGGCGATCAGCGGGCTTCGTCAGGCTGAGCTCACCGGAGTCTTGATCGGCGAGGAACACTTGCTGTTCGGAGCGAACGACCGGGCCCGAGCGTTGCTTCGCCTCGACGACGTTCCCGCTGGGGGGATCAGTTGGGTGGCGATGACGCCGCCGGAATATCAGGCGGGTGACGATCGGGCGATCGTCGATGCGATCAAGTACGGCGTGAGCCGCTGGTTCCGCAAGGAGTTCGTCGTTGGTGACGGCGAACGCATCGGTATCGACTTGGTGGTGATCGCCACCAGTGCCGATCCCTTTCGTTGGATTGCGTTCCTGCGGGAGGCGGGCTCGTCGCCGCTGCCAGTGAGGCAGACGGTGGATCCGGTGCGTTCGTCAGGGTCCGATGACGCGATGTTCCGGTTCGCTCGTCGGCTCGCTGGTGCTGCGACGCTTCACGATGTCGTGACTGCTGTCGATCGACTGGCGGCGAACTCGTTGGGTTGCGCCTATATCAACCTGGCCCTCGCGACCGAGCACGACACGCTGCGGATCCATCACGTTCCGAGCGCCGATCCGCTCATCGCCGAGCGGTACGTCGAGATCCCTGCCGACACCTCGACGTTGCTCGGCGAGTCGTTGCTGCACGACATGTGCGCTGTGCTGACGATCGATGACTTCGAGGAGCGTTACCCGACGCTCGGAGCTGATGGTCGGTCGACGGGCTTCACGCATCTCGGCGCCGCGGCGATGCACACAGAAGATGGTCGTGTGGTGGGCGTCGTCGGGTTGGGGTGGCGCGACGAACAACTGGTCGCGGACCTCGACCGTCTTCAATCGGTCGCGGACCTCGTCGGCAACGCGATCGACCTCGCGTCCGACAACGAGTTGGCTCGGTCGATGGCGGCGTCGTTTCAGGAGCTGCTACTCCCCGCGAAGCTCAATCCTGTCGTCGGTGGTGACGTGCAGGTGAGGTATCGGGCAGTCGACCGCGCGGTCGGTGGCGATTTCTACGACGTCGTGACGTGCGCCGATTCCAGCACGTGGCTGGTCATCGGTGACGTGTTCGGTCACGGTCTGATGGCGTCGAGAACCATGGCGAAGATCCGATTCTTCCTGCGAGCGTCGGTGCGTAACCGGTCGGACCCGTCAGAAGTGCTGGCGGTCGTGCACGATCTCCTCCACACCGAGGACCTGCAGGAGCTGGCGACGTGTCTGATCGCTCGATGGGATCCCGCGGCCGGCGAACTGACCGTTGCCACGGCCGGACACCTTCCACCGATCGTGTACTCGGACTCAGCGATGTTGCTGAACGTGCCGGTCAACCCGCCGCTCGGCGTGCCCGGCGCCCGCTTCGATGCTGGCAACGCCGTGATCGCGATCGATCGGCCGACTCGGATATTGCTCTACACCGACGGCCTCATCGAACGCCGCGACGAAGCAATCGACGTGTCGATCGAGTCGCTCGCCACACGACTGCAACACCACGGTGATCAACCGCTCAGCGAGATCGCCGATGCCCTCATCGACCAAGCCAACTCGAACGTCGACGACGACATCGCGCTGCTGCTCGTCTCCCTCCTTCCGTGCCACGACGGCTTCGTGGCACAATGAGCGACGTGTCCGAGCCGACCACCAGATTTCACGTGTCCGCCACCGATGACGGTTGGAAGCTCACAGGTGATATCGATGCCAGCACCACTCCTGCGCTTGCAGAGGCATTCGGCGGTGAACTTCCGACGTCGGGCAACGGCCGTGTCGTGGTCGATGTCGCCGACGTGACGTTCATCGATTCCAGCGGGCT
>JBBQEU010000197.1:0-3522 GCA_038321235.1 Acidimicrobiales bacterium
TCCACGCCCGCAAGATCATCGAAGACGAGATGCTGTGGCGCGAGATGCGCGACAAGTACGGCGAGTATTTCGAGGGCGGCACCGGCGCCGAGGCGATCAAGTCGCTCATCGACCGCATCGATTTCGACGAGGAGGAGATCAAGCTCCGCAACGCGATCGACCCGCAGGAAGGCCAGAAGCCACTCAGCGCGCAGCGCAAGCAGAAGGCGATCAAGCGCCTCAAGATCGTGGCGTCGTTCAACCGTCGTGACGAGCACGGTCGTCGCACCAACGATCCGAAGGCGATGATTCTCGACGTCGTCCCCGTGATCCCGCCGGAACTGCGCCCAATGGTTCAGCTCGACGGTGGCCGCTTCGCGACCTCCGACCTCAACGACCTCTACCGTCGTGTGATCAACCGCAACAACCGGTTGGAGCGCCTGCTCAACCTCGGTGCACCGGAGATCATCATCAACAACGAAAAGCGAATGCTGCAGGAGGCCGTCGACGCGTTGTTCGACAACGGTCGCCGCGGTCGGCCGGTGACCGGACCGGGCAACCGTCCGCTGAAGTCGCTGTCCGACATGCTCAAGGGCAAGCAGGGTCGATTCCGTCAGAACCTGCTCGGCAAGCGCGTCGACTACTCGGGCCGTTCGGTCATCGTGGCCGGTCCGACGCTGCGTCTGCACCAGTGCGGCCTGCCCAAGCTGATGGCGCTCGAGCTGTTCAAGCCGTTCGTGATGAAGCGCCTCGTCGACCTCGAATTGGCGCAGAACATCAAGACGGCCAAGCGCATGGTCGAACGTCGTCGCCCGCAGGTGTGGGACGTGCTCGAAGACGTCATCAAGGAACACCCGGTGCTGCTCAACCGTGCACCGACGCTGCACCGCCTGGGTATCCAGGCCTTCGAACCGGTGTTGGTCGAGGGCAAGGCTCTGCAGATCCATCCCCTCGTGTGCACGGCGTTCAACGCCGACTTCGACGGTGACCAGATGGCCATCCACGTGCCGCTGTCGGCAGAAGCACAGGCCGAAGCCCGCGTGCTGATGCTCAGCGCGAACAACATCTTGTCGCCCGCGTCGGGCCGTCCGATCGTGACGCCGTCACAGGACCTGATCATCGGCGGGTACTACCTGACCGAGCAGGTCGATGGCGCCAAGGGGGAGGGGCGCACGTTCCGTCACCTGTGGGAGGCGCTGCGCGCGTACGACGAAGGCGCGCTCGAATTGCATGCCAAGATCAACATGCGCCCGCCCGGCAAGGAGCCGTTCGAGTCAACTGTCGGTCGGGTCCTCTTCGAAGAGGCGCTGCCGGAGAACTACCCCGAACTGTTCGGTCACTTCAACGAGACCGTCAAGAAGAAGGAGATGGGCGTCATCGTCGAACGTCTCTCCGACAACTACGACAAGGCCGCTGTCGCCGAGGCGCTCGACAAGATCAAGAACGTCTGCTACCGCTTTGCGACGCAGTCGGGTCTGACGGTGTCGATCGACGACGTGCGCACTCCGAAGGCCAAGCGGGCGCTGCTGGACGATTTCGAGGCGCAGGCCGACAAGGTCGAAAAGCAGTTCCGCCGGGGCATCATCACCGACGGCGAGCGCCGTCAGCAGGAGGTGCGCATCTGGACCGACGCAACCGCTCAGGTGCAAGCGGCCATGGTCGCCGAGTTCGAGGAGCAGCGGTTCAACCCGATCCAGATGATGGTCGACTCGGGTGCCCGCGGCAACATGACCCAGATGCGTCAGATCGGTGCCATGCGAGGCCTCGTGGCCAACCCTCGTGGTGACATGATTCCTCGCCCGATCAAGTCGAACTTCCGTGAGGGTCTCGAAACCCTCGAGTACTTCATCGCCACGCCGGGCGCCCGCAAGGGCCTCGTCGACACGGCGCTGCGTACTGCTGACTCCGGCTACCTGACCCGTCGTCTCGTCGACGTCGCCCAGGAGCTGATCGTGCGTGAAGACGATTGCGGCTCGACGCTCGGCGTGTGGATCGAGAACGTGTCGCCCGACACGGCGAACCGTCGCTCGTACCTCGAGACCAAGTTGTACGGCCGTGCGCTGCTCAACGACACCGATCTCGCCGCCCCGATGGTGAAGGACGGCGAGTCGATGTCGATGTTGCCGCGCAACACCATCGTCGGCGACGAGGAGATGGAAGCACTCCGCGACGACAAGAACATCGAGCGCCTTCGTGTTCGTTCGGTGCTGACGTGCGACGCCGAACTCGGCGTGTGCGCCATGTGCTACGGCCGTTCGCTGGCCACGGGCAAGATGATCGAACTCGGCGAGGCCGTTGGCGTCATCGCCGCCCAGTCGATCGGCGAGCCCGGCACCCAGCTGACGATGCGAACCTTCCACACCGGTGGTGTCGCCGGCAAGGACATCGCTGGCGGTCTGCCTCGCGTCGTCGAGCTGTTCGAGGCTCGCACGCCGAAGGGCTCGGCCCGACTGGCCAAGGCGAGCGGTGTGCTGCACCTCCGCGAGGACGAGGGCAAGGGCATCCCGGTCGTGGTGATCGACGATGCAGGCGAGGAGCACGAGGTCGTGCTGCCGCTCGGTGCTCGTCCGATCGTCGTGGACGGCCAGGACGTCAAGGCTGGCGATCCGCTCACCGATGGTCCCTTCGATCCGAAGGAGATCATGGAGATCAAGGGCATTCGCGAAACGCAGCTGTACCTGGTCGAAGAGGTCCAGCGGGTCTACCGCGACCAGGGTGTGTCGATCCACGACAAGCACATCGAGCTGATCGTGCGCCAGATGACCCGTCGGGTCGGTGTGCAGGAGCCCGGTGGCACCGTGTTCCTGCCAGGTGAGCGCGTCGACTCGAAGCGCTTCCGCGACACGAACCGTCGCATGGTCGAAGAGGGCGCACGCCCTGCCGAGGGTCGTCCGGAGCTGATGGGGATCACCAAGGCGTCTCTGGCCACGGAGTCGTGGCTGTCCGCGGCGTCGTTCCAGGAGACCACCCGGGTGCTCACCGAGGCCGCCATCGACGGTCGCGGCGACAGCCTCATCGGACTCAAGGAGAACATCATCATCGGCAAGCTCATCCCGGCTGGTACGGGCATGATGAAGTACCGCGACTTCGGCATCGAAGCCCCGGACTACGAGCCGATGACGTACTACTCCAGCGAGGCTGACGAGCAGGATCCGGCCGAGTTCCTGGCCAACCTGCACGGTTCGTACGAAGGCGAACCGGCCAGCTGACACCACGTTCACCGTTCCCTCGACGGGGGCCTGTCGCTTCGGCGGCAGGCCCCCGTCGCGTCTGCGGTGCCGGACGCGTGAAGACTCACGATTTCTTGTCAAGTTCGGATGCTATAGCGTCGATATATCACCTTGGATCGAGAGAAACGAGGGGATCGAATGTCGAGCGGAGCGAACATTGACCGGGGCGGGGACGCCCTGACCCGCGCGCTGTTGCTGCGAGCTGCGCCCGTCGTGCACGGGGCCGATGCCCATCGGATGCTGCGCGGTCGGCGGGTACTCGTCACCGGTGCCGCCGGCTCGATCGGCAGTGAGCTGGTCCGGCAGGTGACCG
>JBBQEU010000198.1:0-3394 GCA_038321235.1 Acidimicrobiales bacterium
ATCGAGCTTCGAGTCGAAGTAGGCGTACAGCGAGGGCTGCTGGAGATCGACGCGGTCGGCGAGATCACGCAGTGAGATGCCGGCGAGTCCGTCGCGTCGGGCCAACGACCACGCTTCGGCGATGATGCGGGAGCGTTTGGCCGCGCGGCGCTGAGCGCGTCGGTCGGTGGATGCGGCTGGATGTTTCTCACTGGTCAAAGGTTGTCTATCAGTCATAGAGTATCTATGACTGATAGTGCGCTTCGGAGGACGAGAAGTCAAGACGGTTCTCGAGTCCTCACGCGACGATGTCGCGCCCTACCCGATCCGCTTGAGCGCGTCCACCGGCACCGCCTCTCGGACAGTTCAACGCCGTGGTAACGATCACTTGCGCCGATCCGTGGCCGTTTCCCTTGGGCCCGATGAACGAGTCCGGGGTGCGGCCTGTTGGTACTCGGGTTGTTACCCGGAGTATGCGGTAAGCGAGGCTGGACTTACGGAGGTTGTCCCTGCCCAGCGGTGGTGGTCGCTGAGGCCGCGCCGGCGAAGATCTCGGTTTCGATCGGCCCGCCGTTCCATTCCGGGTGGACGCGGCGGAGACGTTCGGCGGTGAGGAACTCGCGGCGGAGCTCGGCCGACATCACCTCGTACGGTGAGGTCTGTGAGCGATGCAGGGCGATGGCCTGCTCTCGCAGGGCGAGGTATCTGGTGGAGTCGACCACCGTCGTGATCTGATCTTCCGGTGTGCCCAACTCCCCGAGTCCGAGATGCTCGCTTTCGGGATGTTGTTCGACGAGCGCCTTGACCCACTTTCGCATGAGCTGCTGCGGGAGGCAATGGAGGTACACCCGATCGGGTCGCCACGAACTCGAGGTGGCCGCAAGGAGTGTGGCATCGCGGATGTGGGCGTGATCGCGGTGGCCATCGCTGGCGTCGAGCGTTACCACCACGGTGGGTTTGACGTCGTCGATCAGGGAGGCGACGCGAGCAATGACCTCCTCGATCGGCGCTGTAACGAGCGTTCCCGTGGCGGGGGTGCCGTCCATTTCCGAGTCGACCCAGTCGAACAGCTCGACGCGTTCCACACCCATCAGCGCAGCCGCTTCGCGCAGTTCGGCTTCGCGCACGACCGCTATGTCGGCGTCGTCGAGTCCGCGACCTGGAGTCGGCGAACCCGCTTCTCCTCTGGTTGCACATGCAACCGTTGTCGAGACTCCGCATTCGGCTGCGTGAGCCAACAGCGACCCGCATCCGAACGTTTCGTCGTCGGGGTGGGCGACCACCACCAACAATCGGTCTTGCGTCGCAGTCACTGCATCACCCTCTCATGTGAGCATTCATGCCCAGCGGTTGCTGCCATTGGCAGTTATGGTTGGAGCAACCAGTAGACACTGCCAATGGCGGTATGTCAATCTCGATGCATGGTGAAACCGGCGACGACGACCTCGTACGGATTGCTCGGCCTGCTCAACATCCAGCCATGGAGCACCTACGAGTTGGCGAAGCAGGTCGAACGAAGCCTCGGCTGGTTCTGGCCCCGCACCGAACGCAAGATCTACGACGAGGCGAAGCGCCTCGTCGACAGTGGCCACGCCACCGCCAAAGCTGAACCAACCGGCTCACGTCCGAGGACCGTTTATACGATCACCGCGAAAGGCCGCCGCGCACTGCGAACTTGGCTGGACGAGACCTCCGCCCCACCCAAGCTCGAGGCTGAAGCCCTCGTGCGGGTGTTCTTCTCCGATGCCGGCAACCTCGACCAGCTCAAAGCAACCCTCGACGAACTCGCCGCAACCGCCCACAAGAACCTCGATCAACTCACCGGGCTCATCGCGGCCGCCGACGACCCCGACTATCCCTTCGCCGGACGCCGCCACATCAATGCACTCGCCATCCGTTTCCAGCATGACTACCACGACATGATCGCCACTTGGGCGGAGTGGGCGGCTGACCAAACGAACTCGTGGACCGACATCGACGACCAAGGCGCCTGGGACTGGCACGACGCACTCAGATAACACGAGCGACAAATACGACGTCCGTATCAGCCGCCGTGATCGTGGCAACAGCCTGCTCGATATCGACGCACATATGGTCGCTCCGTCGATCGTGTCTGCTGCCGTCTCAGAAGGGGACCGGTGATCGGACGAATCGCCGTCTCGACGTCAGATTCGGGCACTGAAATTCAGCTGTCTCAGATGGCGATCGTGATCTGAGACGCCTTTGGATCGGCGACGGCAGTCGCCACAAGAGCGCCGAAGCGTCCGAACCACGGTCCCCTATCGGACAACTACCGAGCGCCCGATCCTGGCTGGTATGACCGTGAAAGTGTGGCGTCACGCTTGGGCCGAACCCGGGCGGCACACCGAGCGGGAGCTTCGGGATTCTGCGTGACGAAGTGTGCGGGTGGGATTACCGGTGGTGGAGGACCGTCACGCCCGGCAGATCGTTGAACGCTGTGAGGTCGCTGGTCACGACGGTGCGCTTCGATGCGCGTGCTGTCGCAGCAATGATGAGGTCGTGGGCACCGCGTGGGCGGCCGGCCTGACGTACGGCGACGAGCAGTTCGGCGTGTTCGGCGGCGACCGATCGGTCGTAGGAGAGGATCGGGATGACGTCGCACACGTCATCGACGAACCGTTGACGTTGTGCTCGCCGTCGCCCGGTCGCCAGGCGAGCCCCGACTTGGAGTTCGGCGACGGTGATGGCTGCGATTGCGACGTCGTCGCCGTCGCTGATTGCCTGGTCGAGTTGGTCGTCCGTGCGTTCGGCGTCGATGAGGAATGTGGTGTCGAGCAGCAGCAGGGTCATCGTCGCTCATCGAGTTCGACGAGCGCGCGGACCTCGTCGAGCGACGTCGCCCACTCCGGGTCGGGGCCGTTTCGTCGCAGCAGGTCTTTCGTGTCGGATCCGCGGCCACGGGAGATGGGCTCTATCTGTGCGACTGCGCGGCCGTGCCGGATGATCGTGTAGCGCTCGCCGTCATGTTCGACTGAATCGAGCAGATCCGCGAATCTTCGAGCAGCGTCCGTCGCTGTCACCTCCGACATTGCATCAGATTATCTGATTTCTGTCAGAGCAGCAAGAGGACGTGACCTGGTGGCGCCGGAGTGGGGTCGATGGCCGTGAAAGTGCGGCGTCACGGTCGGGTAGATATGAGGTGATCGACACACGCTCTTGCTCGGACCCCGCTCGCCTTGATCACCTGCATGATCTGCCCTTATGCCGAGTCCGAGCCGGTCAGCTCGGACGGTGATCTTCGATCACCGGCATAAGGGGCCGCGCGGATAGGCGGTGACCATCCACCAGTCGTTGACGTGTCTCGCGTTTGATTGCGAGTGCACTCACGCAACAACGACCAGTGGAAGGCCCTCATCATGGTACGCGCTCTCGACCCGGCAGTCATCTGTGTTCT
>JBBQEU010000199.1:0-3339 GCA_038321235.1 Acidimicrobiales bacterium
CGGCTCGGGCTTCGTGGGCTACGCCGACGCGCTGGAGGCACCGGAGGCGTCGTTGACCACCGACGGCGCAGCATGGTTGTCCTCACCGTCGACCGCAGCAGCGTTGCCGCCGAACGTGTTCGCGCTCGGCTCGCGCCCAACCGCGAGTCGCGTGATCTTCCTCGACTTCGATGGCCACACGGCGAACGACCCGTCGTGGGGCGGCGCGGGGTATCCGGGACCGATCGTCTCTGCCCCGTTCGACGCCGACGGGTCACCCGGCTTCTCCGTCTCCGAGCAGCGGATCATCTTCGAGGTGTGGCAGCGCGTCGCCGAGGACTACCGGCCGTTCGACGTCAATGTCACCACCACCGACCCAGGCATCGAGGCACTCCGACGATCGTCACCGACCGACACGTCCTACGGCCAGCGGCTCGTGGTCACGCCGTCGACGTTCACGGAAGGCAGCCTGATCGGGATCGCCCTGGTCGGTGTTTTCAACTCTGATCAGGATCATGCGGCGTATGTGTTCACCGATGCCGCGTTCAAGCAGACGGCCAAGACGGTGGCCGAGGCCGCCTCGCACGAGGTCGGTCACACGTTCGGCCTGAGCCACGACGCTGGAATCGGTAGCCCCAGCTACTACGGCGGACACGGCGCATGGGCTCCGATCATGGGACGCGGCATCAGCCTGAGCACGCCGGTCACGCAGTGGTCTCGTGGCGAATATGCAGGGGCGACCAACCTCGAGGACGACCTCACGATCATTGCGCGCCTCGCGGGGTACCGCCCCGACGATCACGGTCGTTTGGTTGGTCGACCGACGATCGTGCCCAGCAACTCGACCACGTCTGGATTCGTCGGAAGCGCCGATGACCGTGACGTGTTCGCGGTCGACGTCGCCGACGGCACGCTGTCGGTGACGTTGCGCCCACCATCGGGCCAAGCGGCGTGGTCGAACGTCGCCGCCAAGCTCACCGTGCGTAATGCAGCCGGCACCGTGCTCGCTACCGGGGAGCCGTCGGTCCCGTCGGGATGGACGGTCGACCTCAGCCCGGCGGTTCCTGCCGGCCGGTACACGATCGAGGTCGAGCCGGTCGGTTGGCTGACCGGTTCGACGGGGTTCACCACGTACGGCTCGCTCGGTGCCTACGAACTCGTGGTCGACGCACCGCAGGGTTCGCCGCCGGTCCAGGCCGGCTCGTCGGCGTTCACGCCGATCACTCCCACGCGACTCGTCGACACCCGCAACGGCGTCGGCGCGCCCGGCCGTGTCGAGGCGCTCCGGCAGATCATCGTGCCGGTCGCGACCGACGTCGATGTGCCCGCCGACGCGACCGCCGCCGTGTTCAACGTCACCGCCGTCAACCCGTCGGGCCCCGGCTTCGTCACCGTGCATCCGTGCGAGGACACCGTGCCCGACACCTCCACGTTGAACTTCGTCGCCGGTCAGACGGTGGCGAACACCACGATCGCAGCGCTGTCGAGAGCCGGCCAGGTGTGTGTGTGGGCCTTTGCCGAGACCGACATTCTCGTCGACATCACCGGATGGTTGAGCCCCCATGGGTCTTCCCGACTCACGCCGATCGGCCCGACCCGGGTGGTCGACACTCGTTCGAGGATCGGTGGTGTACGCCTGCGTGCCGGAGCCACGATGGAGGTCGACGTCAACGCCATCGTGCCTGCCGGGTCGACGGCGGTCGCGTTGAACGTCACTGCCGTCAATGCGTCGGCGCCCGGATTCCTCACGGCGTTTCCGTGCAGCGCCGCCGCCCCGAACACGTCCACGGTCAACTATGTGGCCACCGAGGCGCGTCCGAACAACACGATCGTCGGGTTGACAGGCGGCCGGGTGTGCATCTACACCTACTCGGCCACCGATGTGCTCGTCGACCTGGTCGGCTCGTTCGGCCCGGTCGGTCTCGGCTACCAACCCACCCCACCGGTCCGTGTGCTCGACACCCGACGCTCCGGCACGCTCGGTGCGGACGTGGAGGTTCGTTACAGCGTCGGTGCCGCGGCGCTCGGAGGTCGAGCACCGGGCGCCGCGTATGTCAACGTGACCGCCGCCAACCACCTGGTGCCGGGGTACGTGACCACCTACGACTGTGTGACCCGTCGCGACACCTCCACGCTCAACCAACGCGTCGGCCAGGACAACGCAAACGGGGCGATCGTGCCGCTGTCGGCGATGCAGTCGTGCGCGTGGACCTACGGCGGCGGCGATGTGATCGTCGACCTCAATGGTTGGTGGGTGCCCTGAGGGCGCCGGCGACTACCGTGGGACGGCGATGGAGCATCACCCGAAGTTCGAGCACAGCCGCTTCGTCGGCGACAAGCGCACCCAGTTGGTCTACGACCTCGATGCGTGGGACGACGCGGCGACGATCAACGAGATCGTCGAGCAGGGTGTGGGGCTCAGCTTCGGTCCCGACACGTTGGCCGAGGCCCGCAACCGGGGCTACACGCTGGCCACACCGGGCGCCCGGCGCCGCCATCGCAAGCCACGGACCTGACCGAGAGCTCGTGATCGGTGCTGTGACATGCCCGGGATGAACGAACGGTTCGTCTCGAACGGGCTGTCGCTCGCCTGCCATGTGGCCCGTCCGTCGGGCACGATCGAGTCGGGCCCGGCGGTGATCTTGTGCCATGGCTTCCCGATTGCATCGCTCGATGCGCAGCGCGCTGGTGGGACGTTCCCGCAACTGATAGATCGCATGGCGAACGAACTCGGGTGCGTGGCGATGACGTTCAACTTCCGGGGGTGCGGCGAGAGCGAGGGCGACTTCTCGCTGCAGGGCTGGGTCGACGACCTGCGCAACGCGATCTCGCACCTCCTCACCGTGCACGAGCAGACGAGCGTCATCCTGCTCGGCACGAACACCGGTGGTTCGATCGCGATCTGCGTAGCGGCGGATGATCCGCGAGTGTCGGCTGCGGGCCTGCTGAGTCCTCGTGCCGACTTCGACGATTGGGCCGAGCATCCTCGCCGGTTCCTCGATCACGCCCGCGACATCGGGGCGATCCACCACCGTGAGTTCCCGCTGTCGGTGGAGGAGTGGACGCGTGAGTTCCGCCGGTTCCGCCCGGTTGCGTCGGCGCGCAGGTTCGCGCCTCGGCCGCTGCTGGTGATGCACGGCGAAGAGGATGACAGCGTTCCGGTCTCCGACGCCCGTCAGTTGGTCAACGCCCACGGCAGCGCCGAGCTGAGCCTGTTCGAAGGTGCCGGCCACCGGCTGCGTCACGACCCTCGGGCGGTAGCGGTGCTGCTCGGGTGGTTGGACCGGATGCGCTCGGCGCAGGCTCACCCGAGCGCTGAACTCGCAATTGATTCGTAGGCCTCTACCGCTGCGGATCGAC
>JBBQEU010000200.1:0-3265 GCA_038321235.1 Acidimicrobiales bacterium
ACCGGCCGCGCCATCGTGGCGCTGCGCGAGAACGAACTCGCCGCTCAGGCATTCTCGGTGTCGCCCGTTCCGGTGAAGCTGACAGCGTTCACGATCTCGGGCTTCGTCGCCGGGATCGCAGGCGGGCTCTTCGTGCAGCTCAGTCAGAGCTTCGACCTCACCAGCTATGGCGCCGGCGCCAGCCTCGACGTGTTCACCGCCGCCGTGGTCGGCGGTCTCGGTTCGCTGTTCGGCGGCGTGCTCGGCGCCGTGTTCCTCCGGGGAAGCCAATGGTTCATCACCGCACCCGAGTGGCGCTTGTTGTCGTCGGCGCTCGGCGTCCTCATCGTGTTGTTGATCATCCCCGGCGGCCTCGCCAGCCTGGTGATCAAGATTCGCGACTGGTACGTCGGTGTCGTCCTGCGTCGGCGACGTCCCGACACCGACGACTCGACCCTGGTCCCCGAAGACCTGGTCACGGGGGTCCACGATCCGGTCGAAATCCCCGATGACTTGGGCACAGCGGACCACGAACGCGTCGACGAGGTGTCGATCGGGGAGGGACGCTCGTGACCGCACCCGATCAGTCCGTACACATCATGCGACGCTTCGCATACGGCGTGCGACACCCGAAGCAGTGGATGACCGACCTGTGCGGCGGCGAGGCGGCCTTCCCGCTGCTCGTCCTGTTCGGGCTCAATGCGGTCGACGAACTCGACCGCACCGCCTTCGCCATCCTGCTGCCCGAGATCCGTGAGTCGTTCAACATCAACATCACGACCGCCCTGTCGATCGTGGCGCTGTCGTCGATCGCTGCGCTGGCGCTGCAGGTGCCGATCGCGCAGTACGCAGACAAGTCCAAACGCATCCCCATCGTCGTGGTCGGCGCACTCGCCTGGGCGGCGTTCTCGGGGATGACCGGCCTGGCCACCGGCCTCATCCTGCTCACCATCGCACGATCGGGCTCGTCGCTCGGCAAGGCCGTCATCGACCCCACCCACAACTCGCTGATCGCCGACTACTACCCCATCGAATCCCGGGCCCGGGTCTACAGCTTCCACCGGGCTGCCAACGCCGTCGGCGCATTCATCGGACCGCTGAGCGCCGGCATGTTGGCGTACTACTTCGGCTGGCGCGTGCCGTTCCTCGTCTTCGTGATTCCGACAGTGATCTTCGTCGTGCTCGCCCTGCGCATGAAAGAGCCGATCCGGGGGCGCTGGGAGCGGCAGGCCACCGGCGCCAGCCAGGACGTGATCGACACCGAGGAGGAGTCGCCGTCGTTCGCCGAGAGCTGGCGCACCGCCCACAAGGTCCAATCGCTGCAACGCATCTGGTGGAGCTTGCCGTTTCTCGCCACGTCGTTGATCGGCTTCGTCACCCTCGCGGCGTTGCTGTACGAGCAGAAGTTCGGCCTCGACGAACGCGGCCGCGGCGTCGCTGCCGCAGTTGCCGAACCGTTCGGGCTCGTCGGTCTGGTGATCGGCGCCCGCATCGCGACGCGCCGCTTCATCGGCAACGTCGCAGGACTCATCCGGTTCGTCGCATCGGTGGCACTCCTGACCTCGGTGGCGTCAGCCGCGTTTGCGTTCGCCCCGAACATCTACATCGCGGTGGCGCTCAACTGCGTGATCTCGGCCTCGCTCGCGATCATCGGCCCCGGCGTGCTCGCAGCACTGTCGTTGGCGATCCCGCCGCGGGCTCGTGCCACCGGCTTCGCCATCGGCTCGCTCTGGGTGATTCCCGGGCTGTTCGTGCTCCCCGTGATCGGCTGGGTGGCCGACAACTGGAGCATCGAGATCGGCATGCTCGTGATGATCCCGATGTTCGTCATCGGCAGCTTGCTGCTGCGCAACGTCGCGAACGTGATCGATGCCGACATCGCCCAGGTCTGGCAGTCGGCGGCAGCACGCTCGGAGGTGCTCTTCGACCGCCGCCAGGGCACCACCAATCTCCTGCTGCTCAAGGGCGTCGAGGCCGGCTACGACAATCGCACCGTGCTGCACGGCATCGACCTGCGCCTCGACGAGGGCGAGGTGGTCGCCCTGCTCGGCACCAATGGTGCCGGTAAGTCGACCCTGCTCAAGTCGATCAGCGGCATCGTCGAAGCCGACCGCGGCGCCATCGTGCTCGACGGCCGCGACATCACGCACGCGCCCCCGAACGAGATCGCCGCGCTCGGCATCGTCCAGATGCCCGGCGGGCAGGGCGTGTTCGGGTCGCTGACGGTGAAGGAGAACCTCGAACTCGCCGGCTGGACCAACCGTCGAGACCCCGCAGGTGTCGAGGCGGCGACCGCGGAGGTGCTCGAGATGTTCCCCGTACTCGCCGACCGCCTCGACTCCCCGGCTGCGAACATGTCCGGCGGCCAGCAACAGATGCTGGCTCTGGCGATGAGCTTCGTCATGCGACCCAAGGTGCTCCTGATCGACGAACTCTCGCTCGGTCTGGCGCCCGTCGTGGTCGGTCAGCTCCTCCCGATCGTGCGACGCATGGCCGACGACGGGGTGACCGTGGTGCTGGTCGAGCAGAGCGTCAACCTGGCACTCACTGTGGCCGAGCGTGCCTACTTCATGGAGCGCGGCAAGATCATGTTCGACGGGCCGACCGCCGAACTGCTCGAACGCCCTGATCTGTTGCGTTCGGTGTTCCTGTCGGCCGCGCAACCCGAACACAACGGCGCTGACGGCGCTGACGGCGACCAGCAGATCGATCCGCTCGATCGCGCCGTCATCGACCGCACCGAGGCACCCGTGCTGTCGGTCAACGACCTGTCGGTCACCTTCGGCGGAATCCGCGCCGTGAACGGGGCCACGTTCGACGTGTGGCCACGCGAGATCGTTGGCGTGATCGGCCCCAACGGCGCTGGGAAGACCACCGTGTTCGACCTGATCTCCGGTTTCACGCCGCTCGACGAAGGCCAGATCGTGCTGAATGGCCGCAACATCACGGAGCTGAACTCGGCCGGCCGAGCAGCGATCGGACTTGGACGCTCGTTCCAGGACGCCCGCCTCTTCCCCGAGCTGACCGTGGCCGAGACACTGGCGATCGCGCAAGAGCGTTTCATCGGCAGCCGCAGCGTGATGGTCGCCGCGCTACACCTGCCGATGGTGGTCGACTCCGAGCAGCAGGTGTCCATGCGTGTTGGCGAGCTGGTCGAGTTGATGGGCCTCGGCGACTATCGCCACAAGTTCGTGCGGGAGCTGTCCACCGGCACCCGTCGTGTCGTCGACCTGGCGTGCCTCGTGGCACACCGGCCGTCGGTGATCCTGCTGGACGAGCCCACCTC
>JBBQEU010000201.1:0-3236 GCA_038321235.1 Acidimicrobiales bacterium
CCGTTCTCCGGGAGATGGTCGAGCCGCTGGCAACGCCGACTGTGCTCCGCAGCTGTCCACGCATCCGTGCGACCGCTAGTGCGACCGTGTCAGGTTCCGGCGACCTTCCTCCTGCGGTGAGAGTTGTGTGCATTCCCCCCGCTCACCTCTCACCGCAACCGGGTACCGCTACGCACCGGTGAGAGTTGTGTGCAATCCCCCCGCTCACCTCTCACCGCAACCGGGTACCGCTTCGCACCGGTGCGAGTTGTGTGCATCCCCCCCGCTCACCTCTCACCGGAGCAGCTCCAGACGAGGAGGGGGTGGCGGTTGCGGCGCGGACGGGGGCGGTCGGGTTGGGGGAGTGAGCGGAGCGCGTCGATGACGGGGACCACCACTCGCTGCCATGCCTCGTCGCCGACGTCGAACAGTGACGAGTAGATCCGGTTCTCGATGGCGTCGGCCTCGACGGAGGGCGTGGTCTCGTACTCCTTCCAGCTGGTGAATCCTTCGTGGGCGAGTTCCAGGTCGGGGTGATCGGAGGCGACGACGGCGTTGTGGTCGAGGCGGGCTTGGCGCAGTGGGACCAGCGCGTCGATGATCGGAGCGATCTCGTCGTCGGCGTCGTACACGCTGCCATTGGTGATCGTGGCAACACGGCCACCGGGACGAACCACTCGGGCCGATTCGGCCAGGGTCGCTGCAGGATCGTGGACGAGGTGCAGCACCCACACGAAGTAGGCGGTGTCGATTGAGCTGTCCGCGAACGGCAGCCGATCGACGTCGGCGACGGCAACCCGGAGACCGACGCGGTCGACGGCCCGTCGCATCATGGCGTCGCTGAGATCCACACCGACGACATCGATGTCGTGGCGTTGCAATCCGTGGGCGATCACACCTGTGCCGATGCCGAGTTCGATGACTCGCGGCCCGATGATCCACGCGGCCAACGAATCGGCGAAGTGGTCCCCACGCTCCTGCCCGCCACGGGTCTCGTCGTAGATGTCTGCGACGCGATCGAAGGAGGTTCCCGGCATGGATGCAACCGTAGGGCACGACAATTGACCCACGGGTCAAGACGACGGGTAGCGTCGTGGCCATGACCACCACGGATGCCGGAGCGCCCGGTAGCACCACCCCCCGTTTCGAGAGCGTCCAGTCGGTGCGCGACGCCCTGCGCGACGTGAACTACCTGGCTGACGAGGGCATCGCCGGTGTTGCCTATCTCGCCGACCGGCTGCAGAAGCCGATCCTGGTCGAGGGCCCGGCAGGTACGGGCAAGACCCAGTTGGCGAAGTCGATCGCCGAGATCACCGACGCCCGCCTGATCCGTCTTCAGTGCTACGAGGGCCTCGACGAGAGCAAAGCCCTCTACGAGTGGAACTACAAGAAGCAACTCCTGCGCATCCAGACCGAGCGCGGCGAGCAGGGCGAGGACTGGACCGAGATCAAAGACGACATCTTCTCCGACGAGTTCCTCCTCACCCGTCCGCTCCTCGAAGCAATCACCGCCACCGATCCGGTCGTGCTGCTGATCGATGAGGTCGACCGTGTCGAGGTCGAGACCGAGGCACTGCTGCTCGAGATCTTGTCCGACTATCAGGTGTCGATCCCCGAACTCGGCACGATCACCGCCACGCAGATCCCGCTGGTGTTCCTCACGTCGAACAACACCCGTGAGCTGTCCGAGGCGCTCAAGCGTCGCTGCCTCTACCTGCACGTCGACTATCCGGACCTCGATCGTGAGAAGCAGATCGTGTTGGCCAAGGTGCCTGACATCACCGAGCACCTCGCCGACCAGGTGGCGCGCATCGTGCGCTCGATCCGCCAGCTCGACCTGAAGAAGTCGCCGAGCGTGTCGGAGACCCTCGACTGGGCTCGCACGCTGATGCTGCTCAACATCGACACCATCGACGAGCAGACTGCGAAAGACACCCTCAACGTGCTCCTCAAGTACCAGACCGACATCGCGAAGGCGGCCAAAGAGCTGTCGGTCGACGAGTGAACACCCCTTCGGACTGACGCCTGATGCTCGATCTGCTCAACGGTTTCGTCGTCGAACTCCGCAATGCAGGGCTGCCCGTCAGCCTCACGGAGAACCTCGATGCCATGGAGGCGGTGCAGCACATCCCGATCGAGGATCGCGAGGCGTTCAAGTACGCACTCGGCGCCACGCTCATCAAGAACCACGCGCACTGGCGCAGTTTCGAGACCGTCTTCGAGGTCTACTTCAGCCTTCGCGGGCCCGAGTACAAGCTGGTTCAGGGCGATGACGACACCGACATCGACGAACTCTGGCGTGAGCTGCAGGAACAGCAGAAGCAGGAGGGCCAGGGCGGGGCCGGTGGGCTCGACAGCTTGACCCCCGAAGAGATCGCCCAGATGCTGATGTCAGCGCTGATGAAGGGCGACCAGGGATTGATGCGGGCCATGGCCAAACAGTCCGTCCAACGCTTCGCCGGGATGGAGCCGGGCCGTCCCGTCGGTGGCACCTACTACCTGTACCGCACGCTGCGGAACCTCGACCTCGACGGCATGCTCGAAAAGATGATGGAGCAGGCCCGTCAGGAGGCCGACGGCGACCTCACGTCCCTCGAGGAACGCCTCGAGAAGGAAGAGTTCGAGCATCGCATCGAGAAGTTCAAGGGGGAGATCGAAGCCGAGATCCGCCGCCGTCTCGTCGCCGATCGCGGTGCTGAGGCGATGGCCAAGACGCTCCGCAAGCCACTACCAGAAGACGTCGAGTTCATGCACGCCTCGCGCGACGAGATGCAGGCGCTCAAGAAGTCGCTCTACCCGCTCACCCGCAAGCTTGCCGCTCGTCTGGCCCGCAAGCGCCGCCATGGTCGCAAGGGCCCGCTCGACTTCCGCAGCACGGTGCGTCACTCGCTCAGTTACGGCGGTGTGCCGGCCGAACCGAAGTTCAAGTACCCGCGTCCGTCCAAGCCGGAACTGATCGTGGTCGCCGACATCTCGGGTTCGGTTGCAGCGTTCGCCCGCTTCACACTCATGCTGGTGTACGCCATCCAGAACCAGTTCTCGAAGGTGCGTTCGTTCGTGTTCATCGACGGCATCGACGAAGTCACCGACTACTTCAAGGCCACCGAGGACATCACCGAGGCGATCCATCGGGTGAACACCGAAGCCGACGTGGTGTGGGTCGACGGGCACTCCGATTACGGCCACGCCTTCGAGGTGTTCTGGGAGCGTTACGGCAAGGACATCGGCCCGAAGTCGACCGTGCTGCTGCTCGGCGA
>JBBQEU010000202.1:0-3062 GCA_038321235.1 Acidimicrobiales bacterium
GCGAGGACCACGAGTAGCTGGGTCATGCCGATCGTGGCGACGGTGAGCACGAGCCGCGACGCCTTCGCGAAACGGCGAACGAGGGCGAGTTCGACGATCGCGCCGAGGGCCACAGCGGCCACCAGGCCGACGCCGAAGCCGAACAGGTAGGGGAGCCCTGAGAAGACGATCAGGCCAACCGCGAGCGATGTCGGGACGAATCCGAGGTCGGCCTGGGCGAAGTTGATCACCCGGTTGGCCCGGTACACGAGCGCCATGCCCATCGCGAGCAGCGCAGTGAGTAGGCCGAGGACCACGCCGCGCACCCACGCGCCGGCGGGCATCCCGAAGAAGATCAGCTGGACGGCGACGAGTCCGACCGCTGGCAGGAGTTGCCATGCGGCACGTTGCAGTTGAGCGGCTCCCCGGCCGGTGGAAGCCACCCCCATGTCGCAGCGCAACCTAGTCCGAGAGTGTGAGCCGCCAACGGATCGGAGGCCGAAAGCCTCAGCTCCCGCGAGGAGGTCGTTACATGCGTCTCCTAGTTGTGCGCGGAGACCAGCCACCCGGCCGCGCCGAGTCGCACCCCGACACCCGCGTCGTAACGCTGATCGAGTGTGGCTCGGATCTCACCGATCGCAGCATGTCGCTGCTCGTCGTCGAGTCGGCCGAGGAGACCGCGCACCATGCCCATGCCGAGCAGGAAGTCGAGCGACTCCTCGACGGGTGCTCCTCCTGCAAGCAGGAGGCTCGGATTCACCGGTTCGACGGACACGTCGATGAAGCCTGCATCGGCAAGTAGCGAGACGATCTCGCTCGGCTGCTTCAGCGCGAACATCCCCGGCCCGCCGGCGCGTCCGCCGAGCACGGGTAGTGCAGCGTGTGGTACGACCGTGTTGCCGACAACGGTCAGCCATTCGTTGGCGTCGAGCTCCTGCCAGCACACGAACACGATTCGGCCTCCCGGCACGAGCGCGCGTTTGAGGTTCATGAACGCGGCCTCCGGATCGTCGAAGAACATCAGGCCGAACTGGCTGATGACGACGTCGAACTCTCCACCGGCGAACGCGTGCGTTTGTGCGTCAGCGACCAGGAAGTTGGCGTTGGCAACGCCGACGGCTTGTGCGCGGTCTCTGGCCACCTCGATCAGCGGATGTGAGATGTCGACTCCATCGACGGCGTTCGCTCGCTGGGCGGCCCGGAGCGTCGTGACACCGCAGCCGCAGCCGACGTCGAGCACGGTTTCACCTGCGCTGAGGTGAGCGTGTTCGATGAGTGCGTCGGTGAACGGCGCGAGTTGGCGGTCGTACCGCTCGGCATGGCTGACGTAGTGCACTGACTCGCCGCCGTTCCACGCCGCGGTCTGTCCCTGGTTCGGGCTCATGGCAATCTCCCCGGTCGGTCGAAGGATGCGAGGACGTCGGCGAGCCATTCGATCGAGTCGCGGGTGATTGGATCGACGACCAGCTGTACGTGGTCGGCTCCCGCGGCTTCGAACGCTCGGAGCTGCTCGGCCAACTCGGTCGGGCTGCCTCGCAACGGCTGGACGGTGTCGACGTCGTCGTAGTCGCCCATCTGGCGCCCGGCGCCACCCTCGAGTTGGACGAGGACTGCGGCGGTGGCCTCGACGTCAGCGATCGATCGTCCCGTCGCAGAGATCAGCGAATCGACCCGTTCCTTCTCGCGTTGGAAGCCGGCAGCCGAGTTGCCGTATTGGCTCCACCACATGTTCCAGGCGTCGACGTGAGGGAGCGTGATGCCGAGCATTCGCGCGCCGATCGAACCGATCATCAGCGGGGGCCCGGTGTCGCTCGATCGAGGGTGCAGCACGCAGCGGTCGGCGTCGTAGTAGGTGCCGTGGAAATCGATCGCCCCCTCGTGCAGGAGGGTGCGGATGATCGTGAACGCTTCCTCGAATCGGCTGACTCGATGGTCGTATGCGAACCCGAACGCGTCGTACTCGCGACGATTCCAGCCGGCGCCCAGTCCGAGGATCAAGCGACCGCCCGAGATCGCGTCGACCGTCGCCGCCTGCTTGGCGAGCATGGCCGGGGCGTGGAAGCTCGTCGATGCCACGAGCGGTCCGATCGAGATCGTCGACGTCGAGGCGGCGATCGCTGCGAGCGAGGTCCACACCTCCCACGGTCCGCGGTGGCCGACGTCGAGTTCGTACAGGAGGTGATCTCCGAGCCACACCGAATCGAACCCGACCGCCTCGGCCGTCTGCGCCATGGCGATGAGCTCGGGAACGGGCACCTCCCACTCGACTTCGGGGAGCTGCACACCGATCTTCATGATGCCGACAGTAGGTCGTCGCGGATGTACACGACGCCCGCCCGCGCGATCTGCGCCCGCTGAGTACCCGTTACCGGGACGTACGGGGCCCAGATCGTGTTGGGTGCCTTCTTTGGGTGGTGCGCAAAGGTGAGGTGGCCTATAAGCGGAATTCTGTGAACGCTCCGGTTGCCCGGTGCGCCCGGTGACCATCCATCTGTGCGGCCTACCCGAGGGTGTCCAGTTGCCTGGACGAACGGGCCGTTCGTGTCCTCTGCTCGGCCTTGCTCCGGGTGGGGTTTACCGAGCCGGCGACGTCGCCGTCGCCGCTGGTGCGCTCTTACCGCACCGTTTCACCCTTACCTGTGACCTGCTCGCTGTGAAGCGAACCGGTCCATCGGCGGTCTCTCTCTGTTGCACTTGTCCGTCAGGTCGCCCCAACCTGGCTCTCGCCAGCACCCTGCCCTGTGGAGTCCCGACTTTCCTCGACGATGCAGCACGCACCGCCGCGATCACCCGGCCACCTCACCATTGCGGTGCCGAGTGTACGACGGTCGGCGAGGTTCGCTCAGTCGACCCAGGGTCCGACGCCGCTGATCCGGTCGATCGACACCCTGATGACGACCGCTGACGTCGAATCGCGTATCGCCAGGGGGTGGCGGTCGAGCCCGGCGTATTTCTTGGCGAGTCGGTCCATCAGCGCGGGATCAGACCGGTCCTCGATGGCGGCCCGACCGCGGATCACGAGATGGCGTTGGAAGCCCTGAGCGTTGCGGACCTCGTCCTCGATCGACAACACGACCGACGGA
>JBBQEU010000203.1:0-2383 GCA_038321235.1 Acidimicrobiales bacterium
CTGCGTTTCGCGGATGCCCTTGATCTCCATGATCTCCTTCGGATCGAAGGGACCATCGGTGAGCGGATCGCCGGCCTTGACGTCCTGGCCGTCCTCGACGATCGGACGAGCACCGAGCGGCAACACGACTTCGTGCTCCTCGCCCGCATCGTCGATCACGACGACCGGGATGCCCTTGCCCTCATCCTCGCGGAGGTGCAGCACACCGCTCGCCTTGGCCAGACGGGCCGACCCCTTCGGCGTACGAGCCTCGAACAGCTCAACGACGCGGGGCAGACCGCCAGCGATGTCCTTGCCGGCCACACCACCGGTGTGGAACGTACGCATCGTCAGCTGGGTACCGGGCTCGCCGATCGACTGGGCGGCGATGACGCCAACGGCCTCGCCGAGTTCGATCATCTTGCCCGTCGCCAGCGAACGGCCGTAGCACATCGCACACACGCCGAGCTCGGCGTCGCACGTCAGCACCGAACGAACCCGCAGACGCTCGATGTTCTTGTCGTCGCGGAGTGCTTCCATCTCCTCGTCGCCGACGATGGTGTTACGCGGCAGCATCGACATCGACTCGCCGTCCTTCTCCATCGGGGATGCGAGCTCGGTGTCGTTCAGCAACGCACGGCCGTACAACTTGGTCTCGAGGTACGACCGACGGTTCGCCGTGTCGGGTGAAACGTTCTCGATCCACACACCGAGCGTCGAACCGCAGTCCATCTCGCGGACGATCAGCTCCTGGGCGACGTCGACGAGACGACGCGTCAGGTAACCGGAGTCAGCGGTACGTAGCGCCGTGTCGACGAGGCCCTTACGGGCGCCCGGCGTGGCGATGAAGTACTCGAGGGTTTCGAGACCCTCGCGGAAGTTCGACTTGATCGGGCGAGGGATCATGTCACCGCGGGGGTTGGCCACCAATCCGCGCATGGCGCCGATCTGCCGCATCTGCGTCATGTTTCCTCGTGCGCCGGAGTCGACCATCATCTGGATCGGGTTGAACCGCTGCTGCTCGAACTCGGCGACCATGGCCGCCTGCACCTGAGCGGTGGCATCGGTCCAGATGCGCACCTCCTGCTGACGGCGCTCGCCGTCGGTGATGATGCCCCGTCGGAACTGCTTTTCGACCTTGTCGGCCTGCGCCTCGAAATCGTCGAGCAATGCCCGCTTGGCCTTCGGGGTACGCACGTCGTCGATCGACACGGTCAGGCCGGACTGCGTCGCGAAGCGGTAGCAGACGTTCTTGATCTTGTCGAGCGCCTCGGCGACAGCGGCCTTGTCGTAGTTGTCGGACAGGCGTTCGACGATGACACCCATCTCCTTCTTCTTGACGGTCTCGTTGAAGTGACCGAACAGTTCGGGGTAGTTCTCCGGCAGCGCCTCCTCGAAGAGGACCCGACCGACCGTTGACTCGAACGCTTCCTTGCCGGGAGGGCGCATGTTGATCTTGGCGTGCAATTCGAGCGTGCCTTCGTCGTACGCGCGCAGCGCCTCCCACAGGTGACGGAACGTGCGTCCCTCGCCCTTGGCTCCATCGACCTGCTCGGTGAGGTAGTACCCGCCGATGATCAGGTCCTGCGACGGCGTCACGATCGGACGGCCCGACGCGGGCGACAAGATGTTGTTCGCGCTGAGCATCAAGACGCGGGCCTCGGCCTGTGCTTCTGCCGACAGCGGTACGTGGATGGCCATCTGGTCACCGTCGAAGTCGGCGTTGAACGCCGTGCACACGAGGGGATGGATCTGCAGAGCCTTGCCCTCGACCAACACCGGTTCGAAGGCTTGGATGCCGAGGCGGTGCAGCGTCGGTGCACGGTTGAGCAGCACCGGGTGCTCCTTGATCACGTCTTCGAGGACGTCCCACACCTGCGGGCGACGACGCTCGACCATGCGCTTGGCGGTCTTGATGTTCTGCGCCAACTCGAGGTCGACGAGACGCTTCATGACGAACGGCTTGAACAGCTCGAGCGCCATCAGCTTGGGCAAACCACACTGGTGCAGGCGCAGCGTCGGGCCGGCCACGATGACCGAACGGCCCGAGTAGTCGACGCGCTTGCCGAGCAGGTTCTGACGGAACCGTCCCTGCTTGCCCTTGAGCATGTCGGACAACGACTTGAGCGGGCGGTTGCCCGGGCCGGTGACCGGCCGGCCGCGACGACCGTTGTCGAACAGCGCGTCAACGGCCTCCTGGAGCATGCGCTTTTCGTTGTTGACGATGATCTCGGGGGCACCGAGGTCGAGCAGACGCTTCAGCCGGTTGTTGCGGTTGATCACGCGGCGGTACAGGTCGTTCAGGTCGGACGTCGCGAAGCGGCCACCGTCGAGCTGCACCATCGGGCGCAGGTCCGGCGGGATGACCGGGACGCAGTCCAGGACCATGCCCATGGGGCTGTTG
>JBBQEU010000204.1:0-2068 GCA_038321235.1 Acidimicrobiales bacterium
CTGTAGTCGCTCGAGAAATCGTCGTGATCGAACGGACCGACGACGCACACGACGGTGGCGATCCAGCCCCTCGACCTCACGAGTCGTGTCGCCCGCAGATTCCTCTTGGGAGCTGATGCGGTGCGGCCAGTGCATGGTTTCGGTAGCGAAATCACGGTGATGGATGTTCGGTGAGGTGTTCACGACGTGTCTCCCGGCGTGGACTTCGTCGTACGTGTCCTGGGCGAGCCGCTTGCGCAACGCGATCCGATTTTCGCTCACAGCGTCATCGTGCACCGGCACCTCCATCCGATGGCCACTGCTTCCGGGGTGGTTCGGTGCTGCCCCGATGCTGATGCTGCGGCCGTCAGGCACCGACGGCGTGGTAGCCGCCGTCGACGTGGACGATCTCGCCCGTCGTCGCCGGGAACCAGTCGCTGAGCAGCGCCAGGACAGCCCGGGCCACGGGCTCGGAATCGGTGACGTCCCAGCCGAGCGGCGCCCGTCCGTCCCACGTGTCCTCGAACAGTTTGAAGCCGGGGATCGACTTGGCTGCCATCGTCTTGATCGGCCCCGCCGCCACCAGATTCGAGCGGATGCCCTTCGGCCCCAACTCCTTGGCGAGGTACCGATTCACGGACTGCAGCGCCGACTTCGCCACGCCCATCCAGTTGTATGCCGGCCATGCCTGCTGGTTGTCGAAGTCCAGGCCGACGAACGACCCGCCGGGGCCCATCAACGGCACGAACGTGTCGGCCAGCATCTTGAGCGAATACGTGGAGATGTGCATCGCGATCGCCACGTCGTCCCACTGCGCTGCCATGAAGTCGTCACCCAGACAGACCTCCGGAGCGAATCCGATCGCATGGAGCACACCGTCGACGTGACCCCACTTGGCGTCGACCGCCGCCCGCACCGAGTCGCCGTGCTCGGGCACCGTGACGTCCAACTCGAACACGTCCACCACGTCGCCGCTCGGGTTCGGACCCAACTTGCGTGCCGTCCGTTGTGTGAGCTTGAGTGCTCGTCCCGCACCGGTGAGCACGATGTCGGCGCCCTCCTGCTGCGCCATGCGGGCCACCCCGAATGCGAGCGACGCGTCGGTCAGCACTCCGGTGATCACGAGCTTCTTGCCATCGAGCAGTCCCATGCGTCGCAACGTAGCGGTCTACGCTCGTCGACGTGGACACGACGGCTTCGATCGGCATCCTCGGCGGAACCGGCCCGGCGGGACGCGGCCTCGCCGCGCGACTGGCGAGCATCGGCCACCCCGTGGTGATCGGCTCGCGCTCGACCGAACGGGCGAGCGAGGCGCGCGATGCTCTCGTCGACGAGTGGTCGAGTCTCTCCGACCTGCTCTCCGCGAACGACAACTCCGGCGCAGCGGAGGCCGACGTCGTCGTCGTGGCCACCCCGTGGGAAGGCGCAGCGCAGGTTGCCCAGGAGAACGCTGAGCGTCTCGCCGGCAAGATCGTGATCTCCATGGCGAACGCCCTCGTCCGGGTGAACAAGGAGTTCCAGCCGCTCGTTCCGCCGCGTGGCAGCGTTGCCGCACACGTCCAGGCTGCGATCCCGGCGAGTCGTGTCGTCGCAGCTTTCCATCATCTCCCGGCGACCGAACTCGGCCGGATCGACCACCCGATCGACTCCGACGTGCTGGTGTGCGGCGACGACCACGATGCCGTGGTCGCCGTGAGCGAGATCATCGACCGGTTCCCCGGGTGTCGACCACTCGATGCCGGCCAGCTCTCCAACGCGATGGCGATCGAGGCGTTCACCGCCGTGCTGCTCCAGTTGAACGTCCGCTACACGACGCGTGTCGCCCCGAAGCTCACAGGAATCGAGGCCAGCGGTCCGCGTGGTGCGCGAACCGACGGTTCCTGAGTCGCCGGTTCCGGAATCGACGGTGCCGAGTCGACGGCGCCTGAATCGACGATGGGGGAATCATCGACCTGACCTGATGGTTGACTTGCCACCGATGCAGCTCTACGACACCGCCCGCCGCGCCATCGTGGCGTTCGAACCGAACGACCACGTGCTGATGTACACCTGCGGGATCACCCCGTACGACGCCACCCACCTGGGTCAT
>JBBQEU010000205.1:0-1673 GCA_038321235.1 Acidimicrobiales bacterium
CGACCGGTGGGTGAAGCACCACAGCAGGAACCGGTCGCGGGCGATCGATCCGCACTGCGGGCAGTTCGCCGACTCGGTGTGTGCCGACCCGAGGAACGCCGAGCCGGTCCAGCGGCACACGTTGCACCACCGGTCACGCAGTTCCTGACCCTTCGGTCGCTTCCACACAGGCGCCGCCTCCTGCCACCAACCCTCCGCCTGTGCCGCCAGGCCGACCTTTCGGGCAATGGGGCGGGCGAGATCCTTCACGTCGGGAGGGATCGCCGAAGCCACCCGGCTGCGGAACGATGACGGCGCTACGGAGGCTTCAGCGGGCATGCCCGGAGGCTACCCACGCCGCCGTGGCCGACGGCTAGCCTTTCGGCGTGGCATCGTTCAAGGGGTTGATGGGTCGAGTCCGCGGTGACCAAACCGCAGCGCTTGTCGCCGAGGTGGCGGCGCTGCGTGAGGTGGTGCTCAACATCAACCATGTCGTCACGCAACTGCAGGCCACCGTGAACGAACTGAACCACGACGTCCGCTCGGGCGCCGAGCAGTCGCTGCCGCTGTTCCTTGGCTACTCCGAGCGGTTGCGTCTCGACGCCGACACCGCGATCGGCGCCACCCAGGTGATCGAACGACAGCTCGCACTGCTCGACGAGCGGCTCGCTGTAACGTCCGGATCCGACGCGCCTTGAGCGTGTCGCCACGACACGCACCGAGCGTGTCGACGCTGCTGGTCGACGCCCGTCCGCTCGACCATCCCACCGCACGCCAGCGTGGCATCGGGCGATACGTCACCGGGCTGCTGACCGGGCTACGCGACATCGACGCCCCGGCGATCGCCCTCTACGGAACCGACGCCGAGGCCGAGGTGCTCGCCGACACCGTCCCCGGCCTCACGCTGCAACGGTGGAGCCCGCAGGCCGTGCGGGACCACGCGACCGACGGCACCTGGTACCTGGCCACGCAGCTGATGCTGCACCCGATCCCGCTCGACCCGATCCCGCGCGGCATCACCGACGCCCGCCTGCCCGTCGCCGCCGTGATGTACGACGTGATCCCGTACCGGTACCCCGACATCTACTTCGCCGATCCGAATGCCCGCCGCCAGGCCGAGCTGCGCGCCCCGCTGGCGCGAACCGTCGACGCACTGCTCGCCATCTCCGACTTCGCGGCTGTGACGGCCGCCGACGAGTTGGCGTTCCCGCTGGAGCGGATCGCGATGATCGGCGCGGGGGTCGAGCGTCGCTTCCAACCACCGCTCGACGATCCGCGTGCCCGCTCTCGTCGGGTCCTGCCGGGCGACGTCGGGCGGTATGTCGTGACGGTCGCAGGCGGCGACGACCGCAAGAACACCGAAGGCCTCCTGCGAGCGTGGGCGCACGTCGAGCGAACGCTCCGGGACGAGGTCCACTTGGTCGTGGCGGGCGCCCACACCGCCGAGGTGTTGCGGCGCTGGCAGGCGTCGGCCGCCGCCGCTGGCGTGACCGATCGAGTGGTGTTCACGGGCGCGGTCGACGACGACGAACTGGTCGCGCTGCTCCAGGGCTCGACGCTCGCAGTGATGCCCTCGCTCGAAGAGGGCTTCGGACTCCCGGTGCTCGAAGCGGCCGCGTGCGGGGTCCCGGCCATCGCCTCGAACGTGTCGTCGCTGCCCGAGGTACTCGATGAACCAGCGGCCTGCTTCGATC